>JAGXIB010000063.1 GCA_024635865.1 Flavobacteriales bacterium | reverse complement strand
AGATGTGTATAAGAGACAGGCACTAATTTGTCCGTCAAAAACAAGCGCTATATCTTCTTTTTTTACGCCAATTTTGGCCAATTCATTTTCGTATTGATTATATTTTGATTTAGTCTGATTCATAGTCGCTAAAATAGCATCAATATTTAATGAAGAGACTCCATAAGCAATCAATTGGTTGTTATCTGTTATATAATCGTAGAACGATTTATCAATAGTGTTTGTGCTGATATTATTAAATTTAGAATTAATAAACTGCTCTCCTTTTAAATCTGTTTCAAACGTAAAGCTACCTTCATTAAAGTTCCCCGTTCCTTTAATTGTTAATCCTTTATATGCCGCTTCTAACTCTTCGTCGATACTAGTTTGACTTAATTTATTTACCATCTTAGTATAGTTGTCCATAAATAAAAGAGAAGAAAAGTCATTGTCCAGACTTAAAAAATTAGTTATATCTTGATTTTCAGGAGCATCTTTAAATCTATTTGCTAACATTACCAATGCTAATGATTTTGAATCGCTTTTTTCAGTCCCTATAAATACTAATTTTTTATCATCCCATGCAAAGTGACCTTTAAAAGGAAATCCTGGTATTTTTGCTTCAAGAATAGAAACCCCTTCCACTTTTTCTATCTTACCGTTAAAATACATGCACAATGAAGGTCCTACTTTTTCGGCATCTAGCACATCAAAAAAGCTCATGATATAATCAAATTCATGCTCATTTGTTGTAGATACAACGAAAGGGATATTTCCTTCTAATTTAAAACCTTGGTTTTCAGAATTAAAATGCTGATCTATTTGGGAATTGACAATCATTTTAAACTGTACAGGCATGTCTTTTGTATCCTTAAGATCAGATTTATTTAATAAGTCTATAATGTCAATAGAAAATAAAGCAGCAGGATTTTCAACAGAAGCAAGTAAGTTAAATTCAGGACTATTTTTGTTTACATCTTCTTTAGCATCACTTCCACAACTTGATAGTAGTATAGTAAAGGAGAAAAATAGCCCCAGCGATAGGTAGTTTAATTTTGTCATCTAATCAGTATATATACTTACAAAAATAATCTATTCTATTGAACCACAAAAAAAAGCGAGGTGATTTTTAGTGTTAATTATTAAAATTTAACGTAAAATGATAACTTCGCGTTCTAAATTTATAAGATGAGATCAACTAAGGATTATGTATTGCTAACATTAAAGGGGATGGCAATGGGAGCTGCTGATGTTGTTCCGGGGGTTTCTGGAGGAACGATTGCTTTTATTTCTGGAATATACGAGGAGTTGATAGAGACGATTAGTGGAGTTAATTTAAAGTTGTTAAAAACGCTAAAAAACGAAGGTATATCATCCGCTTGGAAAGCCCTGAATGGGAACTTTATCATAGCCTTATTTTTGGGGATAGGAATTAGTATCGTCTCATTAGCAAAATTCATTAGTTATTTATTAGAAAGTCAACCTGTCTTATTATGGAGTTTCTTTTTTGGACTCGTCTTGGCAAGTGTCTTTTATGTTGGTAAGCAAGTTAAAAAATGGACGATTGGCCCACTCTTAAGCTTGTTAATAGGGGCTGTTTCAGCTTATTTCATTACAACATTACCTCCTTTAGCTCAAAGTGACTCAACGTTTTATATTTTTATTTCTGGAATGATTGCTATTTGCGCCATGATTTTACCAGGTATTTCTGGTAGTTTTATTTTGTTAATATTAGGGTCATACCAGACTATTTTAGGGGCTGTAAAAGATAAAGAGTTCTTGACTATTGCTACTTTTATGGGAGGTTGTGTTATTGGTTTGTTGGCATTTAGTAAAGTGTTAAAATGGACTTTTGCCAAGTTTCATGATATTACAATCGCATTATTGACGGGTTTTTTAATAGGTTCTTTAAATAAAATTTGGCCATGGAAAAAAGTGAATAGTTTTAGAATGAATAGCCATGACGAATGGGTCACTTTTTTAGATCAAAATGTAGCACCATCTCAATACAATCTACCCGTATTAAATTCTATTTCTGAATCTGGTGTCCCAACAGAATATATTGCTGCTGAACCAGAGTTACTTTTTGCAGTCCTGTTTAGTCTTTTTGGATTTTTAATTATTTTTGGAATGGAGGCTGTTGCTAAAAAAACATCAAAATAAGTTAAAGTTCTTCATCTCGTACTTTAAGGCTGAAATTATCTCCTGTCCAATGTTTTAAGACTTTACCATTCTTAATGGAAAATATTGAAGGAAAAGCAAAACCTGCAACTTTAGTAAACTCATCAGGAGTCACTCTAATATAGGGGTAGTCTGCCTTATTTCTTTCTATAAAGTTTTTGGAATCTTTTTCATTGCCTGGAAATACGATCAATATTTGCTTTTTAGAGTTTAAACCTCTGCTCGTAACTCCCAAGATTTTAGCCAGTTGATTACAATGCATGCAATTTGTACTAAAAAAGGCGATGATGTATTCTCCTTCATTAATGTTAATTTTTAATTCCGAAAATTTAGACTCAATGATTTTCCAATCTGTTGCTTTTTTGTCATAACTCATACTTTTACTTTCAAAATCCTCAATATATAAAGGACTAATAATAAATGGCAAACAAAAAAATGGGATGATAATTAACAAGCTCAACCATGAACTAGATTTTTCTGTTTTCTTTTGAATTAAAATAATTACAATGATAAGAAAAGGAATAATCGATATCGTTAAAAATTGGTTGAATAGGTAGAGAAGTTGATGATTAATTGACAACTTATTATTCCAGCCTAAAATAATATCAATACAATAAACAATCACAACTATGATCAGTCCAAGCGAAAGGAAACTTCTTTTTACCCAGTTAGTAATGATTAATATTCCAAGGTTTATTTCTACAGCTGTAAAGATTCTATTAAATAGAGGAGTAGCCATCCAATTTCCAAAACCATCCTCTATCATTCTTAAATCAAAAGTAGATAGCCCTCCAATTAATTTTCCTTCATTGAATAGCTTTCCAAAACCTGAAATAAGAAGAATTATAGCTACTATAATCAATAAGACTTGTTCAATTTTATACTTTTGAGACATATAATCTAAATTAGTGAAGCAAAGTTAAGATTATTATTAATTTTTATTTGAAATTTCTTACTTTAGCTATTCCAATTATGAAAGAAATTTTTGACATAGCCAAAATGAACCAATTAGCGCCTGAAAAAGGGCTGATATTAATTTCTGAACCTTTTAATGAAGACAAATATTTTCAAAGATCAGTTGTTTGTCTTTGTGAGCATACAGAAAAAGGATCTTTTGGATATGTTGTAAATAATTTATTAGCTGTAAAATTATCAGAGTTAATTCCAGCAATTAAGTCCGATGACTTTAAGGTTGGCCTTGGAGGCCCAATGAGTCCTAATAATGTTTATTACATTCATACTTTAGGAGAGAAGATTTCGGGTAGTGTTAAAATTAAAGAAGGATTGTATACTGGAGGAGATTTTGAACAAATCATCACGCTTATAAATACTGGATTAATCAGTAATCATCAAATTCAATTCTTTTTGGGTTATTCTGGTTGGTCTGCTGGACAGTTAGAAGAGGAAATAGAAAAAAGTTCTTGGATCGTTTCTAAATGTAAAACTTTAGATATTATGGAGAAAAATGATAATGACTTTTGGAAAAGTATTTTAGAAGCAAAAGGAGGCAAATACCAATTAATTGCTAATTTTCCTTTAGATCCATCTTTAAACTAGCTTCTTTTTGGTTAATTAATCCTAATAAGTTCTTGCTTACGTTATTGAAGTATCGTTTAGACTTGTATCCTCCAACCCACTGTATTCCTTTAATAGCATTTGTTAAAAATATTTCATCGGCAACCATTAAGTTCTGAGGCAATAAAGAGGTCTCATAAACTTTATAGTTATTCTTAAGTGCAACATTTATTACGTGCATTCTCATTGTTCCTCCCACACATCCATCTGCTAGAGGTGGAGTATAAAGAACTCCGTTAGACACTAAGAAGATGTTAGAAGAAATAGTTTCTATGATACTCCTGTTACTATTCAAAATAAAACAATCATCCAACCCGTTGCTATTGGCAAAATTACCAGCCATAATAGAGTGTAATGCATTTGAAGTCTTAAAATTTGAAAGAATATTTTTGTGTTTGTGTATTTCGTCATATACATCAACTAAAAATCCTACTTCATTCATAGTGTATAAATTATGAGACAGCTGGTCTGCTGTAATCATAAAAGAACAAGTATTATTTGTTGCCTTATAATAACCTCCATCATTTCTAAAAACACTCAGGCGAACTCTTGCTCCAGCATCGATGTTGTTTTTTTCTAATAAGTTTACAATTTGCTTGTGGAAATATTCCGTAGAAAAATAGGAAGGAATATTTAGGCTTAAAAGTTTAGCTCCTTCCAATAATCTTAAAATATGATTTTTCAAGTTGAAAGGACTTCCATTAATTACTCGAATAGATTCAAACAGTCCATCTCCGTACATAAAAGACCTATTTTCTTTTAAATATGGGGTAGAAGTTTCAAAAAACTCACTATTAATCAATACAAAATCTCCTTCAGTCATTTAGAATTATTTTACAAAGACTAAATTAAGATAATTTTGACTTTAAAATAGAATGAAAAGCTTTGTAGTTATCACCAAATGTAAAAGTTATTAAGAATAGGTAACATACAGTGAAATAATTTTGTTTTTTTGTAGAAATGAATATAAAAAACCATATACCTAATCTTTTAACTCTAAGTAATCTTTTTTGTGGAATACTGGCGGTTAAAATGGGATTTGAGGGTGATTTTTATTTTGCAGCTGGTTTTATAATACTTGGTGCAATATTCGATTTTTTTGATGGCTTTGCCGCCCGCTTATTAAAAGTAAGCAAAGATATAGGTAAGCAATTAGACTCTTTGGCGGACATGGTAACTTTTGGAGTTGCTCCAGGGGTGATTATGTTTTCTTTGTTGAATTTGATATTGAATCCTTCTCAACTCTCTTGTTTAGGATGTATTCCCGAAAATGAATTAACTTTATTCCATGTCTACCTTCCTTATGTAGCTTTTCTCATTCCTTTAGCTTCTGCAATACGTTTAGCAAAGTTTAATGTAGATGAGAATCAGTCAGATAAATTCATTGGTTTACCAACACCGGCAAATTCGTTAGTTTTTATGTCTTTACCATTAATCTATTTAGAAAATATTAAGTCTTTTGCTCCTTCTTTTACAATAGTTTTAGTCTTAATCTTCTTAATTGTATTATTTAGTTGGTTATTAAATTCTAAAATAGAATTACTAGCTTTAAAATTTAAATCTTTTGGTTGGAAAAATAACAAATTACGTTTTGTATTTATAGGGATAGCTTTTATTATACTAATAATCTGTATTTTAACGAAAATCATTTATCTTTCTATTCCTATTATTATACTTTTGTATATAATTATTTCTATCGTTAATAATCACCTTAATTTAAAACATAAACAATGACATTCAAAGCAGAAATTGATATTATGCCTCTAGAGGCTTTATTAGATCCTCAAGGAAAAGCTGTTTCTCAAAACATGGGAAATGTAGGATTAAATGAAATTACCAATGTAAGAATTGGGAAACACATTACTTTAATGATTGATGCAGAAACAAAAAAAGTTGCAGAGCAAAAAACAGAAGAAGCGTGTAAGAAATTACTGTGCAATCAAATTATGGAGAGTTATGACTTTAAATTAACTGAAGTTAAGTAGTCAAAACTAAGTTATTGATTTTAAAAAAAGGGAACACTTATTTAAATAGGTTTCCCTTTTTTTATGCTTTAATTTTCGCTCTGATAAGGAATGCTTTTGTCGGTTAGTGACTTCAAAAAATCCAATAACTCCTCCTTTTCTTGCTGAGTAAGATTTAGTGGTTTTAACATGAGGCTATCCATGTTAATTGGTTTTTCAATGACTAAGTAGGGATTGTTATAATATTCAATGACCTCCTCTAAAGTGCTAAACATTCCGTTGTGCATATACGGAGCAGTTAATGCAGTATTTCTTAACCCGGGCACTTTAAATTTCCCCATATCGTTAGAGTCTTTAGTGACTATAAATCGTCCTTCATCTAAATAGTTAATTCCATCATATATGCCGATATTTCTGTATTCATCTCCTGTAAAGTCTGGACCAAAATGACAGTCAAAACACTTCCCTTTATTTAAAAACACTTCCCGTCCTCTTTTTTGAGCAGAAGATAGGGCAGAGGTGTCCTCATCATTCATCCATAAATCATGGGGTGCTGAGCCATCACTTTCCAAACTATTTTGAAAAGCGGCTAAAGCATTTAAAATTGAACTAGAGTCTGGGTTTCTATTATAAACTTTATTAAAGTAATAAGAATAGTCTTTTTCTTTGCTTATTCTCAAAACGGCTTCAGAATATTTTAAATTCATTTCTACTGGATTTTCAATTGGTCCAATGGCTTGCTCTTGAAGTGTTGCAGCTCTACCATCATGAAAAAAGCTAGACCTAGAAAGCATATTCATTACTGAAGGGGTGTTTCTTGTTCCTAGTTTGCCTTCAACTCCAATAGATAAGGCTACATTGTCTCCAAAAGCAAATTTTGGTTTATGACAGTTTGCACAAGAGATACTCTTATCTTTCGATAAGATAGGATCAAAAAATAACTTTTTGCCAAGTTCTATTTCAGTATCAATGGTTTTATCAATTGAAGTAATTGCTAAATTAGAATTACTTTTATCATTATTACAAGAATAAAAAATAAGTAGACTAGCGATAATGAAATAAACCTTCATTTTACAAAAGTGAAGGTTTATGATGAATAAAAAAATGATTTTAGTCAGAAAATTTAAAGTAAATCATTGGCTAGGTTAGCCAATTCTGAACGTTCTCCTTTCTCTAATTTAATATGAGAAAATAAGTGATGCCCCTTTAAACGATCTATCAAATAGGTTAATCCATTACTCTGTTCATCCATGTATGGAGTGTCTATTTGATTGATGTCCCCAGTAAAAATAATTTTAGAACCTTCTCCAGCTCTTGTTATTATTGTTTTAATTTCTATAGGTGTTAGGTTTTGTGCTTCATCAACAATGATCATGCTATTGGCTAAAGTTCTACCCCTAATAAAAGCTAAGGCTATAATAGAGAGCTGACCATTTACTTCCATTTCATCAAGTGCTACTTTCTTTCGCTCATTTTCACTAAATTGACTTTTTATAAACTTTAAGTTATCCCAAAGTGGCTGCATGTAAGGGCTTATTTTGTCTTCAGCATTTCCAGGTAAGAAACCAATGTCTCTGTTACTTAATGGTATAATAGGACGTGTCAGAATTATTTGTTCGTACTTTTTGTGTTGTTCTAATGCAGCAGCTAACGCTAATAAAGTTTTACCAGTTCCAGCTACCCCTTGTAAGGCTATTAATTTAATGTCTTCATTTAATAATGCATTTAAGGCAAATGTTTGTTCTGCGTTTCTCGGTTTAATACCATAGGCATATTGCTTTTCGATGTGCTCAATGCATTCTGTTAAGTCGTTATATCGAACAAGAATTGTTTTTTGATTTTGACTTAAAATATAATAACCGTTAGATATTTTTGCATCACCTAAAATTCCATCTTCATCAATAAAATTTTTCTTATATAACGTTGGAAGAATGTTGGCATCTTTTACTTCGATCATAGGAAAGCCTTCAGAAATGACATTTACATTTTTAACCTTTCCTGTTTCGTAGTCTTCAGCTTTTAAACCTAATGCTTTAGCTTTTAGTCTAAGGTTTATATCTTTAGTAACTAAGATTATGTTTGCTTTTTTCTCAGTTTCTTGCAGGGATAATGCAGCATTTATTATTTTGTGATCATTTTTTTCTGTTCCGTATACGGTTTCAGCATTTATGCCAAAAATATCAGTAGGCATTACAATTTTTATATTTCCTTTTTCAGGAGCAATATTAATCCATGTAGTTAATCCATTTTCTCCTGATAATTTATCCAAAAAACGGATCACTTCTCTCGCTTCAAAGTTTTTAGTCTCATTTCCAATTTTAAAATTATCTAATTCCTCAAGTACTGTAATAGGAATTGCTACATCATTTTCAGCGAAATTATTAATAGCAGTACTGTCAAATAATAAAACAGATGTGTCAAGGACGAAAATTTTGTTGTTTGGAGAATTCTTAGCCATAAAGTAAAGTTTTAATTACATGACAATTTACTTGTTTTAAAGATAAAAGGATACAAAAAGAGGTTTAAAGTTATCAACGGCAGTTTATTCATTATTATTTTTTATAAATATTTAATGTAAAATAGAACTGAATGTTCTATTTTTGAAGGATTATTATTAAGTAAGGCTATGAAATCATTATTAATTATTACCATTTTATTATTTTCTTATTCATCTTTTGCACAAACATTAGAAAGAGGTCCTTATTTACAGAGTGTAAGGGCAACTCAAATAAATGTTAAATGGAGAACAGATACGCCTAACAACAGTAAGGTTTGGTATGGGACATCCATGGGTAATTTATCTCTAAGTGAGACTGACAACACCATCGGAAATAACCATGAAGTTAATCTTTCTGGTCTTCAACCGTCTACTACTTACTATTATGCTATTGGAAGTTCTTTAGGGCAACTAAGTAATGAAGCGAATTATCATTTTAAAACGAGTCCTTTAATTGGGACTGTTGAGCCAATCAGAACTTGGGTAATCGGTGATTTTGGAAAAGGAAATCAACAACAGTTAGACGTAATGAATTCTTACTTAAATTATACAGGAACTAGAGGTACAGATGTATGGTTATGGATGGGAGATAATGCATACCAAGATGGTAATGATGCTGAATATCAGACGAAAGTTTTTGATCAGTTTGACTCTATATTTCCTTTTATGCCATTTTTTCCAACTCCTGGTAATCATGATTATGGAAGTATGAGTGGGTATAATTTACTTCTGCCTACAGCTCATACATTTCATTCAGGAGCTTATTATGACATTATTACTGTTCCAGAGAATGGCTGTCTCTTATACACATCTCCGAGCCCACGAGACGCTCATGAATCTCG
>JAGXIB010000062.1 GCA_024635865.1 Flavobacteriales bacterium | reverse complement strand
CGGCAGCGTCAGATGTGTATAAGAGACAGGCTATTAACGAATCGTAATTCAGAGATAGCTAGGGGGTACAATAAGGTGGCTAAATTTTCATAGATTCGAAATTGGGGTTAGCCATAAAAAAAAGTACGAAAACTCCCCCCGTGTAAGTAGATTATTAAAAAAGGTAAAAGTAATCCGATATATAAGTCTATACCTATTTGCAACTCCAAAATAATCTACTCATGCTCATGCGTTTTGTGCTCTTAAAAAAACTCTAGCAATGAATGTATGGGCTAAAAACCAAAAAAAAATAACATTCTGAGGAGAGCTATAAGGACTTTGTCTAATAAAAACAAATTCATTGGGTTTAGTTTCTATTGCCAAGAAAGTAATTCCGATGAATAAATTCCTGTTGCTTTTTCACCGTTTATTACTTTTATCCCTTGCTGTAGGGGTTATTTTTTTACTAGTTAGATTATAGTTCTTTAAAAATTGTATCAATAGGTTTGCGTACTTTTTTTGAATATTGAGCATCATCTTCATTGTCTCTATATCCTATGGCTAACAAAACACTAGCATGTAAGCCTTGCTTAGTAAGCTGTAATATCTCATTTACTTTATTTGCTTCAAAACCTTCCATTGGAGTACTGTCAATTTGTAGCTCAGCACATGCATTCAATGCGTTTGAAAGAGCAATGTAGGTTTGTTTGGCAGACCAATGAAACGTTTCAGTAGCTGACTTTTCTTTTAATTTTCCTTTTACAAATTCACCATATCCGTTAAAATTATCCGCTTCTAGTCCACTTGTCTTTGCTTTTAATAGAATTAACTCATCTACATTTTTATCATTGACTGATACATAATTACAAAAGATGAATAAATGAGATGCGTCCGTAATTTGGGACTGATTCCAACAAAGTGGTTTTAGTTCTTTTCTTAGCTCAGAGTTTTTAATTTCTAGAATTTTGTAAGGTTGTAGACCATAAGAAGAGGCAGATAATTGAACTGCCTCTTTAATATAGTCTATATCTTGTTGTGATACTTTTTTTGAAGCATCAAAATTTTTAGTGGCGTAACGCCATTTTAAGTTTTCTACTAATTGCATATTATGCTTGTTTTATAAACTGAGCATCCACAAGAAGCTTTACTTTATCAGAAACTACTATTTTTCCTGCCTCTGTAACTGCACTCCAAGTCAAATTAAAATCTTTTCTGTTAATTTCTCCTTTGATTTCAAATCCAGCTTTGGTTTGTCCATAAGGATCAACAGCAGTACCATTAAAATCTACTTCTAAAGTAACTTCTTTGCTTACGTCACGAATGGTTAAGTCTCCAATTAGTTTTTCACCATCAAATGATTTTGAAACAAATTTCATTTCAGGGAATTTTTCGGAATTAAAAAAATCATCTGATTTTAAGTGAGTGTCTCTGTCTTTATTTTTGGTGTTTATAGAGTCTATTTTTGCACTAAATACTATAGGAGCATTCTTAAAATTATCTCCATCTGTTTCAATGTTAGCTTGAAAATCATCAAAATAACCAGTTACAGTTGAAATCATCATATGCTTAATTTTAAAAGCAACTTCTGAGTGTGAATTGTCTATTGTCCAATTTGTTGTGTTCATTTTATAAAAGTTTTAATTGTTAAAAAAATATTGATTAAAGGTTCATTGGTACTTCCATCACTAGTACACGAGCATTTTCGGAAGCTTTTACTTGGATTGAATCGGTATCCCAGATACCCATCCCGTCTCTTTTGGTTAATCTTTCATGGTTAATTTCTACTTCACCATCTAGTACAAAAACATATACGCCATTGCCTTGTTTTTTTATTTTGTACTCATCTGATTTTCCTTTGCTGAATTTTCCTAAGTGAAACCAAGCATCTTGATTTATCCATACGCCTTGGTCATCTTTGTTAGGCGAAAGCACTTGGTAAAATTCATTTTCTTTTTCAATGTTTCTAATTGAAACTTGATCGTATCGTGGCGTTACATTTTTTCGATTAGGAAAGACCCAAATCTGAAGAAATTTAACCTCCTTGTCCTTGTTTTTGTTGTATTCTGAATGGGTGACTCCTGTTCCAGCGCTCATTACTTGTACATCACCTTCTTTTATAATGGCAACATTTCCCATACTATCTTTATGTTCCAAATCACCTTCTAGAGGAATAGAGATGATTTCCATATTGTCATGTGGGTGTGTGCCAAATCCTTGTCCTGCTTGTACTTGGTCATCATTTAATACGCGAAGTACACCAAAACTCATACGCTCTGGGTTGTGATAATTAGCAAAGCTAAATGTATGATGTGAGTTTAGCCAGCCGTGATTTGCGTATCCTCTAGTTTCTGCTTTGTGAATAACGGTATTCATTGTTTTGTGCTCTTTATTTGGTAAATGATTAAAGCCTACCTGTTGCATTAATTTATCGAAAGTTGATGTTGTGGGTTTGCTACTTTTGGCATTTAGTAATTGCGGAGCAATGGTTCCGATAGCTCCTGTTATTAGTGCCGATGTTATAAATTTTTTACGCTCCATATCGATTGCTTTAAAAGCATAAGACAAATGTAGACAGTTCCTGTAAGCTATGGAATATGAAAAATGGGAGGAAGCTTATGAAAATCCGATATTAGGGCTTTACTTCAGAATTTTTGAAGTTAGAAGGAGATAACAGGGTGCGTTTTTTAAAGAAAGTACTAAAATTGGCAGGCTCATTAAATCCCAATTCGTAGCCAATTTCTTTGCTGGATAAATTGGTGAAGTAAAGAAGTCTTTTTGCTTCTGTTATTATCCTTGATTGAATGTACTCTTTGGCGGTTTTTCCTATTTTCGATTTAATGGTACGGTTTAAATGGTCAGGCGTAATATTAAGTTGGCTGGCATAAAAGTTAGTAGAATGCTCCTTTTTGTAGTTCTTATCTACAGCATTTTTAAATGTCCTAACTAAGTTATCGCCCGAATTATCAACGTCAGATTCAAGAGGATTGATTGCACAAATATTATTACATTGTATAAGTAAAAGTTTTAAATAAGCTCCTACAGATAAGTCCTTCATTCTGGCATCACTATAGAATAGTGTGAACATTTGTTTTGAGAAGCTTTCTATGAGCTCGAATTGCTCTTCATTGACTAATAATGGAGGACTTTGTCCATAATTTTGAAATAAACTCAAACTTGCTATGAACGATAGTGGAATAGAGTTTTGAATCAAAAAATCATTGGAAAAGGTCATGGCATAGCCTTGTGATTTTTCTTCTTCAATTACTTGGTGTACTTGTCCTGGTGCTACAAAAAACAGTTGTTTTTCTCCTAAATCATAACTGGTGAAATCAATTTTATGAAGGCCCTTGGCTTTTTTTATAAATAGCACGGTGTAGTAATTGTGTCTATGTGGTTCGTCAACCTTTCCTTCTCGTTTGGTGTAAATGTCTTCCATTTTGAATATCCCAAAACTGACATTTTGCTTCTCTGCGTTTACTTTTTGATAGGTTTTTACAGTTTTCATTCTAATTAACTATAATGTTAAGCGTGTGGGAAATAGAATAGAGTTAAGCAGTTTACTTTAGGTAATCTTTTAGTCAAATATAAACATTTTGTTTTTATCTTTTAGAGGTGATTTGTAATCAACACTGAACTTCCCCAAATATTATCATTTATTAAAATTCTCAAGTTCTGTACATATTTAATCCTATTGAACATTATTTTATCTTTATTACCATTCTCTTTTCCTTGTTTAGAAGAAAAAAGAAGAACTAAAAGACAAAAAAACTATTTCTCATCTTTTTATTTCGGAATACTTACAGTTTTTTTATATTGTTTACAACTAAAATATAAAGAATACTAATGTTTACAAAACTCAATAGGTTTATTTTAAATGTCAATAATCTCTAGTCTTCGTTAATAAAATAGTTGTGGTCAATCCCTTCTTTTCAATTAAATTTGCGTTTAAATTCAAGTAGAAATGCAACAATATTTAGATTTATTAGATCATATTTTAGAAAATGGCTCTTCAAAAGGGGACAGAACAGGAACAGGAACAATCAGTTGTTTTGGGTGTCAAATGCGCTTCGATTTATCAGAAGGCTTCCCTGTGCTAACGACTAAGAAGTTGCATTTAAAATCTATTATACACGAGTTGTTGTGGTTTTTAAAAGGTGATACAAATATTAATTACCTGAAAGAAAACGGTGTTCGCATTTGGGATGAGTGGGCAGATGAGAACGGAGATTTAGGTCCTGTTTATGGTCACCAATGGAGGAACTGGAATAGCGAAGATTTAGATCAAATTGCAGAGGTCGTTGAAACAATAAAAAACAATCCTAACAGTAGGAGGATGTTAGTTTCTGCTTGGAATCCAAGTGTTTTGCCTCAGGGAGGAGCTTCTTTTGCTGAAAACGTAAAAAATGGAAAGGCTGCATTGCCCCCATGTCATGCTTTTTTTCAATTCTATGTTGCCGATGGAAAGTTATCATGTCAATTATATCAAAGAAGTGCTGATACCTTTTTAGGGGTTCCTTTCAATATTGCTTCTTATGCCTTGTTAACAATGATGATGGCTCAAGTTTGTGGATTAGAGGCAGGTGATTTTGTACATACATTTGGAGATGTTCATTTATATAATAATCATTTAGAACAAGCAAAAATACAACTGCAAAGAACGCCAAGAAAACTACCTAAAATGAAAATGAATCCTGATGTAAAAAGTATTTTTGATTTTAAATTCGAAGATTTCGAATTAGTAGATTATCATCCAGATCCTCATATTAAAGCAGCTGTTTCTATATGATCGTTTCTTTAATTGTTGCTGTTGCAGAAAATAATGTTATCGGGAAGGATAATGACTTAATTTGGCATTTGCCAAAAGACATGGCTTTTTTTAAAGAAACAACTTTAAATCATTATGTCGTTACTGGACGTAAAAATTATGAGTCTATCCCTCCTAAATATAGGCCATTAAAAGACCGGACGAATGTAGTTGTTACGCGTCAAAAAGACTATGCAGAAGAGGGGTGTATTGTGGTTCACTCTATCGAAGAAGGTATTGAATTAGCTAAAGAAAATGGAGAGTCTGAATGCTTTATAATAGGTGGCGGTCAGATATACAAAAGTGTACTAGAGAAAGGGTTAGTCAATCGGCTTTATATTACGCATATCTTAGAATCGTTTAAAGGAGATACTTTTTTTCCAACTTTTAATGAAGACGAATGGGAGGAAGAAACAATTCTAACGCATTTGAAAGACGAGAAGAACAAACATAGTTTTGTGATTAAAAAGTATACAAAACCTTAATGAAAAGATTTTTTTTGCTATTCGCCTAAATGCTCTATATTCGCATATCTAAATTTAGAATAATGAAAAAAATAATTGCTATAATTATCTCAGTTGTACTAGTGTTGGGAGCATGTAAAAAGAAAGAAATTTCTTTAGATCAGATAAAAACACCTTTACTAGAACCAAGTTTTGCTTTGCCAATTGGTTATGCAAAGTTAAACCTAGGGGACATTGAAAGAGAGTACGATGTAAATAACTTTGTTTACAATGATAATTCTAATCTTTTTGAAATTATCTACAGGGACAGAATATTTGAGTTGTCGGCAAATGATTTAATTAATATTCCTGTACAAAATTACAGTAACTCATACTCCATGCCCGCATCTAATCAAACTGCTTTTGTAGGAGGAGGAGCTGGATTTACGACTACTTATACAGATCAGTCGGCGATTGCTTTTACAGTGCCTAATGCAGGGCAATTAGATAGTGTTATTATTCAAACAGGAAGCTTAAACATTGATTTAAGTTCAGATTTTATGCATTCAGCAGTTATAGCGATAACAATTCCTAGTCTAGTTAAAAATGGTGTTATTTTACAACAAACCATGAATGTTAATTATTCTGGAAGTACTCCTGTATTAGATAATGCATCTATAGACTTAAGTGGCTACACGATAGATTTAACAGATGGAGGTACAACAGATAATACTTTTAACGTTGCTTTAAATTTCCAAGTAACGAGTAGCGGAAACGCTGTTGTTGGGACAGAGCAAATGACAGTAGATATGCAGTTAAGTGTTGGTGCTTTCGATGCGATCTGGGGGTATTTAGGTCAGCAAACAAATATTTTAAGTCAAGATACTTCAAACATTACCTTATTCAATGATTTAGCTGGAGGGCAAGTTCATTTTGAAGATCCTCAAATTAATTTAACAATTGGAAATACTGCTGGGGTTGAAGTTCAAACCCAATTCTCAGCTGTGTTTGCTCCAGACAATAGTACAAATGTTAATTTAGGTGGGTCAGGATTAACTACTATTCCACTTATTGCTAGAGCAAATAATCCAGGCGATACTTCAATTACGAATCATACGGTAGACAATAGTAATACTTCTCCAACATTGTCAGATTTACTAGATGAAGGTCCGGGAGAAATCGTTTACTCTTCAACTGCTACCTCCAACCCAAATGGGTTTACAAATAACTTTGTGTTAGGAGATGCGATTGTTTGGTGTGAAGCAGAAGTGGTATTGCCAATTTTTGGATGGGCTCGTGATTTTACTCTGTCAGATACCACAAGTTTAGATATTAATGTCCTTGGAATTTATGGAATAATTGATAGCACCTCTAACCTAACCATTGAAGATGTAGATCAAGTGATGTTTAGAATTATAGTAGACAATGGGCTGCCTGTAGATGCTGGTGTTCAACTTTATTTTGCAGATTCTAATTTTGTGATTATAGATTCTTTATTTCAAACAGTAAGTGGCATTGAAAATATTTTTGATCAGGGAATCGTAGATTTTTCTTTACCATTAACAGATCCAAATCATGGGAAGGTGATTCAGTCTACGCGTAAAATTACAGATGTAATCGTTTCTCAAACATTGATTAGTAAATTGATAAATGGGGATGCGAAGAAATTAATCTATAAAACTAGGGGATTGACGAATGAGGCTAATTCAGGTCAAAACGTTAAAATATTCCCTGAATATACTGTAGAGATTAAAGTCTCTGCTAAAGTAGATTTTAAAATAGATTTACAAGATTAATCCCTAGTGTTAGAAAAAAACAACAAGCATTACAATAACAATATGTTAGATTATAAAAATATACTTAT
>JAGXIB010000061.1 GCA_024635865.1 Flavobacteriales bacterium | reverse complement strand
GTGGGCTCGGAGATGTGTATAAGAGACAGATGAAGAAGAAACTAATTTAAGATGTCAAATCGTAATAGACACCTCTTCTTCTATGTATTTTCCTGTGGACGCTTACAACAAGATTGAGTTTTCAATCGATACAGCAGCTGCTTTAATCTATTTATTAAGAACCCAAAGAGATGCGGTGGGCTTATCCCTATTTGATGAACAAACGGCTTTGCATACACCTTGTAAATCTAGTGTTACACATCAACGCTTTTTATTTTCAGAGTTAGAAAAGAAGTGGCATAATTACAATAAGAACACTGTAAAAACCACAAATATTGTCAATGCGTTACATCGAGTAGCAGAAGAAACACACAAGCGTTCCTTAATTGTTTTATTTAGTGATGTTATGGATACAGCAAATGATATTGATGAGCTTTTCTCTGCCTTACAGCATTTAAAGCATAGAAATCATGAAGTAATTATTTTTCATACAATAGATCAAGCAAAAGAAATAGCATTAGATTATTGGAATTCTCCGCATACATTCGTAGACATGGAAACAGGGGAGGAGATTAAGCTTAATCCTTATCAGGTAAGAGAAGTATATCAAAAACAGTATGAAACGAAACAAAAGGCATTAAAACTAAAGTGTGGTCAATATCATATTGATTATGTCTTGGCAGATATTAATGATGGATTTGATACTGTTCTACTACAATATTTAATAAAAAGAAAAAAAATGAATTAATTTCTCACTTTATGTTTGGAGATTAAAATAAGTTCTCTATCTTTGCCAACGCAAGTCAGAAATGATACTGCAAATAACCATGGTCTGGTAGTTCAGTTGGTTAGAATACCTGCCTGTCACGCAGGGGGTCGCGAGTTCGAGTCTCGTCCAGACCGCAAGTTCGAAAGAACAAAAATAAGCTCATATGGCTGTGAGAATAGAAGAGCCGAAGACGTATCAAATGTCTTCGGCTTTTTGCTTTTTATAACTATTTATTTTGTCTGATTTTCAATTCATTAGTTAAATCAATCAAAGGCCCATTTTTTAGCCTTAAAAACAACCGTTTATTTTTTATTCAAAAATATAATACGTATAATTGATTGGTATTTGTTCAAAAATGCCGTATTGCCAATAGTTTGTTAAAAGTAACGATTTTATATACCTACATACTCGTGTTTTGTAGGTTTGGTTTAAATTTATTTATTTAATATGTTGTCAGAAGGGCTTAAAATATTATACGTTGAAGATAATCTTGGAGATAAGCTAATTTTAGAGGAGTATCTATTAGATATTGTAAAGTTGAAGTCCTTTGTGCATTGTAGCACCATTAAAGATTCCATTCACATCATTAAACAAAACACATTTGACTTAATCTTCTTGGATCTTTCCTTACCTGATGCACATGGTGTTGATGGAGTAAATCAACTAATAAAAATAACTCAATCTGCAACTCCTATCATTGTACTTACCGGTCTTAATGATCATTCTGTTGCTTTAGATACGTTGAAGGTTGGAGCCCAAGACTTTCTTATAAAAGGGGACTATAATAAAGCTTCACTAAATAAGGCAATTAAGTATTCTATTGAAAGAAATAAAGTACAACATGAATTGTTTCTAAGAAATAAAGAAATTATCATTGCTAAAAATCGACTTTCTAAAGCAGAGGAAATGGCGGAGTTAGGAAGTTGGGAAATCAATTTAAATACCAAGGAAGTTAAATTGTCTAACGGCATGAAACATTTGTTAGGATTGAATAAAAGCATTGAAGTAGTATCCTTAAAAAAGTTTAGAGGATATATTTCTAACAATGAGAAGAATACCTTTATAGACTCATTATTAAATGGTATAGATGGTTCTCATTCTGTCGAAATTGAAATTAATTTTTTAAACGAAAAAGGTAAAATAGTCAGTACGACTTGCAAGGCGGAAGTGCATTTTGATGAAAAGAATAGACCACTTGAGGTTTATGGTGTCAATTTAGATGTTTCAAAAATAAAAGAGGCAGAAAAAGTAAAAGAAGAATTTACTAATGAACTAGCAAGAAAGGTAACCGAAAGAACCCTTGAATTAGAAAAAACTAAAGTTAAATTAGAAGAGTCTTTACTAAAAGAAAAAGAACTAGGAGAACTTAAGTCTAGGTTTGTATCCACAGCTTCTCATCAATTTAGAACACCACTAACGGTAATTCAGTCAAATATTGGTTTGCTAGAAATGCAATCTGAAAAAATGAACTCAGAATACGTAGAAATAATTGATAAAATTGTTGGTCGGGTCAAAAGAGAGGTAAAACGAATGACTAATATTATGAACGAAGTATTGATCTTAGGAAAAATTTCTTCAGGCGTCGTTACTCCTGTTTTTAAAGCAGTAAGTGTTGTTTCAGTTTGTAATCGCGTTATAAAACAGCACAATCAAATTCAGGAAGATAGTAGAAGTGCTACTATAGAAGTAACTGGAAGTGAAAAAGCAGTTATGTTAGATGAAAATTTATTTGAACAGGCTGTTTCTAACATGATTTCGAATGCTTTTAAATATTCTAAAGGAAGTGAAGCTCCGTCTCTATCAATAGCTTTTCAAGATAATGATGTTATGATTGAAGTTCGAGACAAAGGTATGGGAATCCCAGAAAATGATTTGAAAAATCTATTTACTCCATTCTATAGAGCTTCAAATGTTTTGGATATTCCAGGAAATGGATTAGGGACTTCTATTATGAAAGAATACATAGAATTAAATAAAGGAACATTAAACGCTGAAAGTACTTTAAATAAAGGAACATCCTTTAGTATAATTTTTAAAGTTGATTAATATGAAAACAATACTAATAGTTGAAGACGATTCTGGAATTAGAGATTCACTTAAAGACATTTTAGAATTTTCTGGATATTCCGTAATAACGGCATCAAATGGGAAAGAAGGCTTTAATGAAATAATTAATGCTAAGCCTAATTTGGTAATCTGTGATGTAAATATGCCAGAACTAAATGGTTACGAATTACTTGGGGCATTAAGTCAAAGATTATCTTCAGAACTACTTCCCCCTTTTATTTTTCTTACAGCAAAGGTAGATATAGAAGATATAAGACAAGGAATGAACCTTGGTGCAGATGATTATGTGACAAAACCTTTTAAACATAATGAATTGCTTGGGATTATTAAAATGAGGTTGGAAAAAAGAGAAAAGCTCGCTCAAATCTCATCAAGTAGTATACCTGCTTCAGAAGGTTTTAAAGAACAAGACATCATTTCTAATCCTACCTTTGAACTTAATAAATTGGCTATTCCAACCAATGAAGGGCTAGAGTTAGTTGATTTTAAGCAAATTATTCGTTGCGAAGCAGATCGAGCCTATTGTAAATTGTTTTTAGAAAATAAAACTAGGTTGGTCGTGTCAAAACCATTAAAAGAATTTGAAGAAATTTTATTATCAAAAAACTTCTTAAAAACACATAAATCGCATATCATTAATATAATTCATATTGAAAAATATATTCGTGGAGTCAATGGATATGTTGTCATGTCAGATGGGGCAAGTGTTCCAGTTTCAAGTAGAAAGAAAGATGAAGTATTAAGTAAACTAAAACAAGGTTGAACTTGGGAAGCTTGATGACTGCTTTAGGAAACTAGACAATGCTTAAGTAAATATTCTTATATAGTTTTGAGTTAATTAGTAAATTAATTCAAAATACAATGAGAAAGATTCTAATCATAGAAGATGATATAGCCTTGCAAGAGACCATTTGTGAATTATTAGAAATGAAAGAGTTTCATGTTGAGAAAGCATCCAATGGTATTGAAGGACTTGAAATTGCGAGCAGTAAAGTGTTAGATCTTGTTATTTGCGATGTTAATATGCCATTAATGAATGGTTATGAAACAGTCAAAAAGTTTCGTGAGTTAGAACATAATGTACATGTGCCTTTTATGTTCCTATCTGCTTTATCTACGATGGGAGACCTAAGGGTTGGAATGGATTTAGGTGCGGATGATTTCATAACAAAGCCATTTGAGAATAATGAACTATTAAAAATAGTAAATAGGTTACTGAGTAAATATTCTAAATTAAAAGATCGGGAAGTCAGATTGCTTGATGCTTTGGTTACAGATGATATTTATACTCATTCGAAGTTGAAAAGTTATGAAGATAGTATGGAAAGAGCAAAGGTTGTTCAAAGCACTATCTTTCCTACTAGAGTAGAATTAGACCGATTGTTTAAAGAATACGGGTTGTTTCATTCTCCTAAAGAAATTGTTTCTGGTGATTTTTATTGGGCAAGAGCAATAGATGGGAAAAAATTAATTGCTGTAGGAGACTGCACTGGACATGGAATCCCCGCAGCGTTAATGTCAATGGTTTGCTCAAATATGTTATCCATCTGCGTCGACCATTTTAATTTGCAAAGACCAAAAGAGATTTTGGATAGAGTAAATGACTTAGTTTCGGACTTTATGTCATCAGGTAATGTTACATTAAGTGATGGAATGGACATTGCTCTTTGTTCAATTGACTATGAGAACAATACCATGTTGTTTTCAGGAGCAAAACAACCGATTTATATTATATCAGATCATGTGAAAATAAATATATCAGACCATATAAAATCAATTTTTGACAATGCATACTTTTATAAAATTAAAGGTGGAATTGGCTCAATAGGCTTTAGTGATTATGAAAATGAAATTGAGGAACATATTATAGAACTCAATAAAGGGGACCAAGTTTATATTACTTCAGATGGGTTCTGTGATCAATTTGGTGGAGAAAATGATAAGAAGTATAAAGTTAAAAGATTTGTAGATTTAATACAAAAGACATATAAAAAGCCAATGTGCGATCAAGAAAAAGAGTTTGAAAATTCTTTTCTAGAATGGAAAGGTGAAAATGAGCATACTGATGATGTGACTATTTTTTCTCTTAAATTTTAAGTAATTAAGAGGACTTCCTTTAGGAAGTCTTCAACTTATGATCAACAAACTTCAACTTCATTTATACCTCATAGGAAAGTATGATATGTATTTCCGCAAACTTTTGAGACTGTTAACCTCCGTGATTCATTATCTTTTATTGAAAAAAAGTTTAAGGAGTTAACTTGACTTAGAAATAGAAAAAGCGTTTAGTCTATCTAATACTATTGATAAAGTTGTCTCGAAGCGTTCTCCCTCTTTAAAATAAGTTGAGGACTCCACTTAATAATAATTTAGACTTTAATTAAGAAACGATATCTTTAGCCATCGTTAAAAACAAATCGATGACATGGGTAGGTCTTTTCGTTATCTCTGCAAAAGATATAATGTTATTTCGAAAAAGTTCCTTTTCAATTTTATTAGTTCCAAACTCATGAAAAGCCATACTCCAATTTGAAAACATTCTTTCTGTTTTATTTTCTTGAGCTAAAAATAAAATGTTTGAATGCCTTTTATCCTTTTTTATTTTTTCCATTAAGTCTAGAATGACTTGCTTTTCACCTTCAAGTATTTGTAGAAACTCTTTGTTATGATACAATAAACATCCAGTAATGTTATTTTTAGAATTGTAGTCACGCGCAGTATTGAGGATGTTGTAAATGTCTACAGATGTTAACTCTGGGTTGGCTACAGAATAATAAACTAATTCAATCATTTTTTGAATTTTAATTATTGTTAAAAAAGGGGTAGCGTAAGAAAGTTAAAGATAAATTTTGACTAAATCATAATGTTGTATGTTTTTTAATGGGTAAAAGGAAGTTTATTTGATCAAATAGAATTGTATCTGATTAAAAAACAGGACAGGAAATCACCTTGTATTTTCTTTTCTTCGTTCCATTTATAAAATCTAAAGAGTAAGTCATAGAAATCTCGTGAGCCCCTCCAGATTGTGTGATAAATTTGTTTGCGCTTAAATCATAGGAATATCCAAATCTAAAGTTATTATTTGTCATCCCTAGAAGAACAACAAAAGAGTCTTTTAACCTGTACCATGCTCCAACAGAGAAGACGTCATAAGTAAGGTAAGCTCCTACTACTGTTTGACTGCTTCTACCTTGTTTGGTGTATATTAACTGAGGAGAAATACTTACTTTTGTCGCATTTGGCACATTTTGAATAGGAATATTACCACCAAGATGCATTTTGTAACGTAAAGGGATTCTCTGCGTCTCATATAAAGACAGTAAGCCTTGTGTTGGTCTATTTACGTGTTCTAAAGCTATACCTCCATACATGTTCTTAGAGTAAATAATTAAGCCTGATCCTGAATCGAAATATTTTTCGTTGGGGTTGCCTTGCTGTTGGCTGGTACTATTAACAATCCCTTTTCTGGCGTCTAACATATCGCCCCAAACCAATTGATCCCATTTTATAGACATTGTATTATAAGATGCTTTCAAACCAAATGACCCATATATTTCCTTAGAAAATCGAATGTGTTTTGCATATTGTACAGCAAACGTTTGCTTTTGTAAAGCTCCTTCGCCTGCTATATCTCCCAGGTAGTAAATACCAATGGCAGATTCTGTGCCTTTAAGCCTTCTGTCAAAAGAGACAAAGTAACTGTCATATGCATTTTTGATGCTCGGCCACTGATTACGGTAGGTAGATGTAAAAGACTGATCGTTACTTAAAGCTGTAAACGCAGGGTTTAGATAATTTTTGGAAGCATAGAACTGACTAAACTCAACATCTTGGGCTACGTATTGAGGTAGACCAAATGTTAATGCTATGTTCAAGACTAAGAATTGTATTACTAGTTTCATAATCGGCTGAATTATTAGTGTTGTTATTGGAGTTTTAAAACTGGTGGGTTATCTAATTAAGGAAACAGTTCCTTTCATGGTAGTCTGTGTTCCATATTCAAGTCCTCTAGCATTTATAACATATGCATATGCATCCTGTTGACAATTAGTTCCATTGTGTTTTCCTGTCCATGGATCAGAAACATCATCTGAGTGATAAACTATTTCTCCCCAACGATTATAAACATCCATGGAGAATTCTTCTATACCATCTGAAACAGCTGAAAAAACATCATTAACCCCATCTCCATCAGGAGAAAATGCATTGGGAACTTGAATGTTTAGTTTTTTTGCAGAAACAACAATATTCGAAATACTTTCGATTGTGTTACTATTGTTTTTGTGTGCAACTATTCTATAAGCAACTTCATTATTTTTTTTCTCATACGATTGAGACTTAATGGAATTGGATATTATTAATAACAGGAATATTAGGATAATTGTTTTCATATGAACGGGATTTGATATTAAATCTCCTAATAATATTCCACGATTTATACTTACCTCTTCCTGTTGCTTAATCTTAATTTTCTAACGTATCGTTTTGCAATCCTTCCGTATTTAATTTTTTAATTACCAGTAAAATAGTCAAGAAATGACGTTAGGAAGTAAAGTTCATACGTTGGAAAATTCAAAGCTTCAAAATCAAAATTATTGCCTTACTATTAAACTAGATAAAACTAAAAAAATGAAATACACCTTACTTTTTATCATTTTTACTTTAATAGCTGCTTCTACCTTTTGGTCACAGCCAAACCTACCATCAGGAGGAGGTATTGTAGCAACTGATACAATAGGGTGTGTTCCTCTTGTAGTAGAGTTTACTTCATCTACTCCAAATGTCGTTTCATGGAGTTGGGACTTTGGGAATGGATATACATCATCACAACAAAATCCTACTGAGATGTATATAACGCAAGGTACGTATACAATAACTTTAGATGTGGTTTTTCAGAATGGCAGTACAGAGCATTTCGAGAAGACTAATTATATTGAAGTTTTATTAAGTCCCACGATTGATGTTTCTGTAAGTTCTTTGCAATCTTGTATAAATTCAAATAATTTACAATTTCAGAACGCTACACTTCACGCTACACAATACTTATGGGATTTTGGAGACGGAAACTTATCTTCTGCTACTTCTCCTAATCATCACTATAACTCTGCAGGGAATTATGACGTAACTTTTTTTGCTACAAATGCTTTCGGATGTTCTAGCGATACTACATTACCAAATTTAGTCATTCATCCTGTGATACAAAATAGTGTACAAGTAAATGGAAATGCAATAGTCTGCGATTCCTCAAATCTTTTTGGTTTTGTATCCTCTCCCTCTGGTTTAAGTTCCTATTCTTGGGAGTTTTCTGACGGTAGTCAATTGAATGGACCATCAGTTCAGCACGCATTTAACTCATATGGTTCATTTGATTTATTATTGATTACTACGGATGTAAACGGTTGCATAGACACTACCAATGTGCAAAACATTGTTGAAACAACCAGAGGTTCGGATGATTTTACAATTTCAACAATCAGTGCTCGCGAGTTGACAAACATCGTTTTTGAGGCCAATGCAACTGGAGCAACTTCTGTCGCTTGGGATTTTGGAGATGGGATTTCAGGAGCTGGTTTTTCTCAGAACCACTCTTATCAAAATTCTGGACAATATGACATTACTATGATCACCACTCGACCTAATGGATGTGGACAGACCGTAACTAAACCTTCTTTTTTAGAAATCTTAGCACCATCCAATATAGAAATTAATATTTCCGATTCCATCGTTTGTGTCAATGAGCCTATAATATTTAAAGTAACTTCTACAAACGCTCAAACTTTTGAATGGTTTTTTGGAGACGGAGGGAGTTCTTCACAACCAATGGAAATTCATCGGTATACTAATCCAGGACATTATACTGTTCATTTAGTTTATGGTTCTGGTGGCTGTCTTGATACTTTAACAAAAGTGATCAATGTATCTCAGCCCATTGCAGATTTTCAAAATGACATTTTTAGTAACTGTGCCCCAGCAGACATACAATTTAATAGTACTTCAAGCAACGCAGTTAATTGGGAATGGGAATTTACTAACGGCACAACAAGTAATGAAGAACATCCTTCAGTTACGTTTAATAATTCCGGACAGTATAGTGCTAAACTTATTGTAGAAGATATTAATGGTTGTTCAGATACTACTTTTTTAAATAACGCAGTAGTAATCTCTTCAAATATCCCGACCAACTTTCATAGCTCTAATTTTGAGGGGTGTTCACCTTTATCTATTTCTTTTTATAATTACTCTTTTGGTGTAGGCTATTGGAATTGGGATTTTGGAGATGGACAGGTGAGTAGTGGTTCTGCACCTTCTCATATGTATACAACACCTGGAGAATATATAGTTTCACTACAAACAATGGACTCTTTGGGGTGCGCTTCACAAATTGATACATTTGCTATTGTTAAAGTTAATGCTCTTGTAATCGATTCAATTGCAATTGATTTGAATTGTCAAACTTTAGAGGCAAGTTTTTCTGTTGCTTGTCCAGAATGTTTAACTGGGAATTGGAGTTTTGGGGATGGAACGAATAATTCTTTGACCAATGTTTCACATCAATATTCAGGTCAAGGTCCTTATGATCTTATGTATAGAGGAGTTTCAAATATTGGATGTATTGATATGAGGTTGTTTACAATAGATTTTGGTGATTGTTCGTATGAAGAAACTGGATCATCATCAGATATTGGAAATCAAGAGAATTGGGTTGATTCTCCAGACTCTACTGCTGGAGTACCTTATAATGGATTTTGTAACCCTTTAACAGTGAGCATTGAAAACCCTAGACCAAACGCACAAAGTTGGAAATGGCACTTTGGAGATGGAGAAATAGGGTATGGATTGCTTCCGAATCATACCTATGATAGTATTGGATTGTATTCTCTCATGCTTGAGTATTATGATGGAGTTACCTTAGACACGCTATACTACCCTAATTATATTAATGTTGTAGGACATACGAACTCTATATTGGTTAATTCTAATAATATTTGTAACAACACCTATCTGGATTTAACGTCTCAAGACTCATCAGTTTCAGAATATTTTTGGAGCATAGATAATGTATTATCTACACAAAATTCACATAATATTGATACAATATTTTCTAATAATAATCAACTTCATACGATTACCCTTACCACTTTAGACACTAACAACTGTAGTTATTCTACTTCAGTTGGGACTGTTTCTAATGGAATAAATCCACAGTTTCATTTTGATGCTACAGTCTGTGTTGGAGATAGTCTTATTATTCAACACAATATTCCTAATAACTATCTAACAGAATGGGTTTTTGAAACAAATGGTTCTAGTAGTGTTCCGAACTATATTTATACAAGTGCTGGAATTTATGATATCTATGCTAGCGTAACAGATCCTTCAGGGTGCGAATTATTATTTAATTTAGGTCAAGTAGAAGTCTCAGCTGCAAACAGTGCTTTTACTGTGAATTCCTTAACTAACCTTTGTGTTGGTGATACGGTTTATGCAACTGCAATTGATTCAAATTGTAATGTTTATAATTGGAGCTTTAACAATGTCTCTATGATCTCTAATGGGTTCAATGCTTCCGGAATTGTTCAGTCAGTTGGGACATATAGTATTACTCTAGAAACTACAACCAATGGTTGTTATTCCACTACTAATCAAAATTCAATTTATACAGTTAATCAAGCTCATGCTGATTTTGTTTTTTCACAGGATAATTTATGTGTGCCGGTTATAGCACAATTTACAGACTTAAGTATTGCTCCCGTTTCTTGGAGTTGGAGTTTTGGTGATGGATCATCATCTCAATTACAGCATCCAAGTCACGACTATTTGTTGACCCCCTTGACACAGGCTTCACTATCTATTATAGACAATAATGGATGTGAAGCTTCTGTTACTAAAAACAACATAGAGCTGTTTAATGTTCAGGTAGAAGTCTCTGCTAGCACAGGTTGTGCTCCAGTAGCAATTACATTTTCTGGTAACTCTCAAAATGCGGTGGAGTGGAACTGGAGTTTTGGTGATGGATCTTCAGATACGGTACAAGCACCAACTCATGATTATACAATAGACGGAGTTTATGACGTCTCTTTAATAGCGACAAGTGCTGATGGTTGTCAAGATTCGGTTATCAAACCAGCCTTTATAGAAATAGATAGAGTAGTAGCAGGTTTTCTTTCAACTGTCAATGGAGCGTGTGCACCTCAGCCTGCATATTTTACGGATAGTTCTTATAATGCCGTGGCTTGGCAGTGGGATTTTGGAAACGGTTTTATAAGTGCGCTTCAAAATCCTATTCAAGTCTATCATACTGGAGGAAATTACCCTGTACAATTAATTGCAGAAAGTGCTACTGGATGTAGAGATACCATTTACTCGTCAACGCCTTTATCTATTATGGGACCTACTGCAGACTTCTCAATTATGGAAGCTATGGTCTGTGCTGGAGAACCTATTTCTTTTGTGAATAATTCGCAAAATGCAAGTTCTTTTACTTGGTTATTTAATAACGGAAACTCTTCAAATGATGTTTCGCCATCAGTTGAATATATGAGTTCTGGAACTTATAATGTCTCATTAATTGCTTCTGACACCAATGGCTGTCAACAAATTAAAACACAAGCTCATCAAATTACTATAGAATCATTGCCAGACGCCAGTTTTTCTATTTCAGATACAATTGGCTGTAATCCCCTTACAGTCTCCCTTTCTTCAAACTCTTTAGGGAATTGGTTTTTAAATGGGAATATGGTAAGTATTGGCTCTAGTAATAATTTAATATTGAATACAGGAACTCATTCAATCGCTATGATTGCGCAAACTCTAAATGGTTGTGTGGATAGTGCTAGAATAAACAACATTGAAGTTCATCCAGTTTATATTCCACAGCTTTCAAATCTTGATCCCATTTGTCAAACACAAGATACAGTTGTTGTAACTACTTCTTTATCCATGGGAAGTTGGTTTATCGATGGAGTTTCAAACCTTAGCAATCAATTCGATGTTTCAAATCTGCCCTCTGGAGATTATACCATTACCCAAGAAATTTCTACTTACTGTGGAGGTAGTGATTCTGTTGTGCTGCATATCGATTCATTAACACCTGTAGTAATGCCTTCATCTCAGGTAGTTTGTGAAAATGACAGTTCATTTATGTTAGCATCACCAAGTACTTTAGGTTATTGGAGTGGTTCAGGGATTATTAATGCTTATACAGGTCTATTAGACCCAGGAAGCGCAAATCTGGGGGTTAATGTGCTTTCGTATACAATTATTAACGGAAGCTGTTTGTTTATGGACTCTATTGAACTAATGGTTAATGAACTGCCAAACGCTTTATTTTCTATTTCGAATGAGGTTCTTTGTGAAGGAAATAAAATGCTTTTGCTGTCTCTTATACACATC
>JAGXIB010000060.1 GCA_024635865.1 Flavobacteriales bacterium | reverse complement strand
AGATGTGTATAAGAGACAGGTATCTACAGTATAAAACTCTAAGAGTTGATCTCTAATCATTCTGGCTTGAGCATTATTTAATTCTCCATGGCCCCTTAAAAAAGAAACCGTATGTCTTTTCTTTTTAGTTAAATCCCAGAAACTTTTTATAAATGAATATTCTAATTGATTAATGCCAGCATTAACCTGAGGAGCTGAAACTAAATAGTTTCCTACTTGTAAAAAGTTAACAGCTGTTTGCTGATCTTTATATCTAATAATTGCACCAGGCCAAAACTCAATTTTTTCTTCAGAACCTTCTGTTTTATCTATCAAATACATCGGCTGAACTCCATCTTCATATAGCGTTCTTTTTAAATCTTCGGCTAGCTCTTTGTCTTTATTCGGGTTAATGAATTTATACTTTATCTTATGTTTTGAATAAGCCTGAAACTCAACTAACTTTTCTTTAATCGCATTTTGCATTTTCTGAACATAGGCAGGGAATTCTCCTTCTAAGTAGATTTCAATATTGACTACTCCGTCCAATTCATTTTCAAAGAAAGAAACTGTTCTATCTGAAAGCGTATGTATTTTATCTTCCGTTAGGTCTAAGCGAGTAAACTTATCTTTACTAATAAAGTTGATGAGGATGATGATAGCTAATACTGCTATAATTTCTATGATGTGCCTAAAAAAAGGAGATTTTCGTTTTCTGTTTTCATTTTATAAATGGCTTAATAAGCTAATGACAAATTGTTAAAGTTAAAAGTTACCATTTTCTACTTTGCATAACTGTTCTAGTTAGCACAATAAATAAAGTAATCACACTTAAATAATAAATTAAATCTCGACTATCGATAACCCCTTTTTGCATTCCCATATAGTGTTCTTGAATACTAAGGTTTATGAACAATAGATCAAAAGGAGCATCTAATGTTGTAGCCATAAATTGGAATCCTATGTAAACAATAAAGCATAATAGAACTGCTATTAAAAAAGCAATGACTTGATTTTTTGTTAAAGAAGAAGAAAAAATCCCAATAGAAACAAAGACAGCTCCCAACAAAAACAAACCAAAATAAGCGCCTAAAGTACCTGCATGGTCAATGTTTCCTTTGGGGTCTCCTAATTCTACCACCGAGTAGTAATAGATTAATGTAGGCAATAAAGCCAATAATACTAAAGTAACACTTGCAAAATATTTAGCAAGAATAATAGATAAGTCAGAAATGGGTTTGGTTAATATCAGCTCAATCGTTCCAGTTCTATTCTCTTCAGCTAGTGAACGCATGGTGATGGCAGGAATTAAAAATAAAAAAACGACAGGAGCATTAGAAAATAAGACTCTTAAAGAAGCTTCTCCCATATCTAAAACATTTCCTGGACCAGGAAACACCCACATCCAAATGCCTGTAGATACAACAAAGAATAAAATGGTTAAATAGCCAATTAAAGAGTTTAAAAAAGACCTTAATTCCTTTAAATATAATGCGTACATAAAGTTTTACTTATTGTTACTAATTGTAATAGTACAATTTAGCTAACAAAAATAGCAATAAGTAACCGGTAAATAAGTTAAAAAACATTAAGTTTTTAAAAGGCAACTGTTTAAGGAATAAATACGTCATATTTATAGATGAAATTATATGCAATATCGTTTTATGGCATTAACTTTGCTTTGAATACTTTTTTATATTTTGAATGATTAAATATTTATGGACATCTTTTTTTATTATAGTCGTTAGCTTAAATGCTTACGCCACACATATAGTAGGTGGTGAACTCTCCTATGAATCATTAGGAGGAAATCAATATAGAATTACCTTAAAAATATATAGAGATTGTATTAATGGGGTTGCTCCTTTTGATAATCCAGCATCAGTAGGAATATTTACAGCTGGAGGCGGATCATTAATCAATGAAGTGCTCATCTCAAATCCAATTATTACAGACTTACCGATTGTAGTGACTAATCCATGCTTACAAGTTCCTCCTATAATTTGTACACAGGAAGCAATTTATCAAGGAATAGTGACTATAAACATCCCAAGTGGTGGGGTAGATTTAGTTTATCAGCGTTGTTGTCGAAATAACATTATTCAAAACATAAACACCCCTGAAGACATGGGAAGTACTTATTCTACTCACATTCCCGACCCTTCTATAGCGACTAATAATAATGGAGCACATTTTACGAATGTCCCTCCGTTAGTGCTTTGTAACGGCGATAATTTTGTATTTGATCATTCTGCAACAGATATAGATGGTGATTTACTAGTTTATGAAATGTGTACTCCTTTTCATGGTGCTAACAGTGTAAACCCAATGCCTCAGCCACCTAATGGAGGTCCTTATACAAACATTAATTGGTCGACAGGTTTTGGAGTTAATAATCAAATTAATGGCACTCAAAATCTTCAAATAAACTCCTCAACAGGAGAGTTAATTTGTACTCCAACCACAAATGGCGTTTATGTCGTTGGGATTTGTGTTAAAGAATATAGGAATGGACAATTAATTAATACCACATTAAGAGACTTTCAGTTTACAGTTGTTTCTTGTTCCTCTACTATTATTTCTGCAGTACCAGATCAATCTGTTTTGTGTGATGGTTATACAATGGACTTTACCAATCAAAGTGTAAATGGAATGTTTTACCATTGGGACTTTGGAGTTACTAGTTTAACTAATGATACTTCTATTTTAGAGGAACCAATTTATACTTACCCCGATACTGGTAATTATGAGGTGACGCTAATCGCTAATCCAGGTTGGCCATGTGCTGATACTTCAACAGCAATATATACTGTTCAATACCCAATTCAAGGCTCAATTGATAACATTAGTAATCAATGTGCCGAAGGAAACTCTTTTGACTTTGGAATAAATGGTAACTTTACCTCCTCGGCTAGTTTTAATTGGAGTTTTGGAGGAGCATCAAGTCCATTATCTTCTTCATTACAAGCACCTCAAGATGTTAGTTACTCTTCAGATGGCTCCTATACTGTAAGCTCTTCGGTAAATGATAGGGGGTGCTATAGAGAGTTTACAACCTTAGTAGAAGTTTTTGAAATGCCTGAAGCAATTATACCTGATCTTGAAAATTGTAATGGACTAACTATTAATTCAGTTAATAATACCACTCAAGGGACGAACTATTTTTGGGATTTTGGAGACTTAACTACGCTTGCAGATACCTCTTTATTGTCATCGCCCTCCTATACTTATGGTGCTTCAGGAATTTACAATGTTACTTTAATAGCCAATAATGCTAACTGTGCAGATACTGCTCAAGCAACTTACAAAGTAAAAGAGCCAATGAACCCAACTATAACGGTCAATGATCCAATACAATGTTTAATTGGAAATTCTTATGACCTTAATTTGACAGGGAACTACACGTCTGCAGCAACATTTCAATGGTCGTTTGGGAGTCCTACAACTACTAGTAATACAACAGTTGAAAGTCCTTCAGGTATTTCTTATATACTGTCTGGCATACACTATGTAACGGTTACAATAGAAGACGAAGGGTGTGCAAAAGACACTACAATTGAAGTTAATGTTATAAAAGAGCCTACTGCTTCTTTTTTAAATATTGACAATTGTGAAAGTCTGACTGCATTGGCTACAAATACAAGTTTAGATGCTAATACCTACTTCTGGGATTTTGGCGATTTAACAACCAATGCAGATAATTCTACTGCGATTAACCCTAGCTACTCATACCCAGCAAGTGATAGTTACACAGTTACTTTAATTGCATACAACGATCATTGCTCCGACACGACTCAAGGTGTTTTTAAAGTGAAAGAACCAATTAACCCAAGTTTTGTTACAAACCTAAATCCTCAATGTATTACCACTAATTCATTTGACTTCACCTTATCGGGAAATTATACAAGCGGAGCAGAATTTACATGGGATTTTGGAGGTAATTCTTTACCTTTAAATAGTACTTCTGAAAGCCCTACAGCTATTATTTATGATACAGAGGGATATTACCTTGTGTCTGCAACAGTATTAGATGAGGGGTGTACAGCAATCATAATAGACACTGCAAAGGTGTTTCCTTCTCCTGATATAAGGTTTTCCATCTCAGATACAGTAGGTTGTATGCCTCTTTCTACTAGCTTTATAGATGAATCAATTGCGTGGGGAGATGTAGATTATTTTTGGGATTTTGGAAATGGGGTAACTTCAACAGAACAGCAACCTACTTATGTTTATGAAAACCCGGGTGTATATGATGTTTCTTTTAGTTTAACAACTAATGAAGGTTGCTTAGAATCATTAACTTCTTCTAAATTAGAAGCCATTACAGTCTATCCTAGACCTACTGCTGACTTTAATGTTACACCTGAAGCAACGACCATTTTCTTTCCAGATATTGAGTTTACTGACTTATCTTCAGGAGATATTGTAACCCAATATTACACAGTTGAGGGAAGGAATTTAATAGGAGCAGATGTAACGTATAGCTTACAAACCATGGGTGATATACCAATTTTACAAACAGTAATTAACTCCTACGGCTGTGTTGATACTCTTACGAAATACGTGTTTGTAGAACCTAGCGATGTACTTTACATTCCTAATTCTTTCACTCCAAATGGAGACGGAATTAATGATGTCTTTAAGCCTTTGGCATTTGGAGTGCTAGAATATCAATTTTATATTTTTAACCGATGGGGAGATATTATTTATGAAGGAAACGAAAGTTCTTTAGGATGGGATGGTACAAGTAAAAATGGGAAATTAGTAGAAGATGAAGCCTATATTTGGCAAATTAGATATAGAAATCACGAAAATAAGCAAGATGAGAAAAGAGGGCATGTAATTATCCTAAAGTAATTTTTTTTAGAACGCATTCTAGAGAAGCAATGAATCTCTTTAGTTTTATTTAATGATAGATGAGCTTTTATACTCATAAGTAACAAAATATTTATGGAATATTTCAGGATTATTAAGATCAAAACAAACCAAGAGTATCTTCAGGAATCTTTAGTATTAAATAATTTAGACAAAATAAGTTCAGAGCTATTTAATTTAGGTAATACAAGTCAAGAACTGTCAAATATTGGGGGTATATGGGGAGAGTTTACTTTATCTCGTAGCGAAATAAGAGGAGGAGTTCGCTTTGCTTTATTAGAGTGTCCAAATGCATTATGTTGGACGATTACAACTGGTTTTCCTCCTGAACCGGAGTCTATAGTTATTCATTTAACAATTAATCGGCAACAATTAATCAAGACTTTGTTGAAGAAATTGAAGTGTTTTTAGAGGATCATTGTTCCGCTTTGGAAGCTTTTTTATCAGTAAAATAAAAAAAGCCAAAAAAGAACAATTCAAAAGCATTGCTCTTTTATAAAGGTCATAATGCTATAAAATTTGATTGTTTTAAACAGAAAAACTACTTATTAATACTTATAAAAAAACCCTTGCTCAAACGATTTAGGCAAGGGTTCTTAAGTTTTTATATCAGCTACTTATTTATTTTGTAGTCTCTGCTTCATTAATTTCTAATACTTCAAGATCAAAAATAAGATCTTGTCCAGCTAAAGGATGATTACCGTCTACAACAATACTTTCTTCTTTAACTTCAACCACACGTAAATCCATTTCCTGTCCATCTGGAGACTTAGAAACTAATCCCATACCAACTTCAGGAGTTACACCTTGTGGAAGTTCAGTTTTCTTTACTTCTTGTTTTAAACCATCAATAATATCTCCATAAGCTTCCTCTTTAGCAATTGTAATGGTCTTTTTTTCATTTAACTTCATGTCAATTAATCCTTTCTCAAAACCAGGGATTAATCGTCCTTGTCCTAAAGTAAACTCTATCGGTTCTTTTCCTTCAGAACTGTCAAAAACTTGCCCGTTAGATAATTTACCAGTGTAATTTACTTTTACCGTGTTGTTTTCTTTAACTTGATTCATACTATACTTTAATTTTTAAAAATATTCTTAGCATAATTCTTACGCCGCAAACATTTTAGTTTAAACTTAATTTTCTTAATCCGCCAAAATCAAGCCAAAGTCTAAAAATATCTTTTCTAAAATGGTTAATAACGATAGGTTTATAAGTTTAAACGATCAAAAACGTACTCTTGTTCCTGAATTAGAGTAGAGTCTAACTTTAGAGGTTCAATCAAAATTAGCTCAGAATAAAAATAATTTTGACTGCAAATATGTCAGTTTAAACAAAGAATAGACGCCATTTCTACACCATAATGTGAAATAGTTTTCTCTATCGTTGGTCTAAAAAATAAAAAAGATCCTATTCATAAAGACAGGTTTCCCCTCTGTTTTTTACTATTATTTCTATCTTTTTGTTTAGCTAATTAATTAGAATTAAACAAAATGACTTGTCAACTAAACTAAATAATAAACTACAGATGGGTTTAAAAATTATAACCCTAAAATAACGGTAGTTTTTTTAGTTTAAGTATTCATAAACAGTGATCAATGTTAAAGTAAATTTTAAAATTGATTTTAGCTATTTAAATTATACTTCAATAAAGTTCAAAAACAACATTACCTTGTTCCAGCTCTGTGAATGTACTTATCCATTTGTGTGATTTGAGCTTTAATTTCTGGTGTTTGTGGGTTTAATTGTTTTGCTTGTTTAAAGTAGTTTCTAGCTTGATTAATTTTCCTAGCTTGTAACTCTAAATTGCATAATTGAATTAAAGCAGCTGCTTTAGAATCTTTATCCGGTAAACCTTTTTGTAATGCCAATCTTAAGTTCTTTCTAGCTTCAGCCCTTTTATTATTCTGCATTGCGATCATTCCTAGCTGCAAATAAGAAGCTCCTTCACTTTCATTTCCTACTAATTTACTTTTACTTTTTAAGCTTTGCTTCATATAGGTTTCAGCACCCTCAAAATCTTGATTAGTCATGGCAATATTAGATTTTAACATGTAATAACCTTGACGAATTGGTTTAATTAGTAAACGAGGAAAATAAACCGTTTTCATGTATTTTTGAGCAAGAGGCATATCATTATTTTGAATAGCTTCTTGAATTAAACGAAGAGGACCAAATAAGAAGTGAGAAACAATTGCAATAAATGCTAAAATTATTACCGTCCAAAACCATTCCCAATCTTTAGTATAAGCTAAAACACCTGATAAAACCAATAAAGCAATACCAATATGTAATCTGTAGATTAAAAGCTTTTTATAAATTAACATTGTCATAGTTGTTCAGTTTTATATAATGTAAGTCGTTTTTTTTTCTAAAAAGTTGTGCAAATGTAATGAATCTATCGCAATTTATTTAATTCTCATTCTTGATTTCAAAAACAATGTTTTAGGTCTGCTAGTGACTTATTTAACCGCAAAAGGTTCCTCAAAGACTACTGAAGTTCCTTTAATTGTGTAAGGGTAGTAGAACATAGGTTCTTCTAATTCTGCATTAACTATTTTTACAGCAAATGCTTTTGTAGTAGGTTCGTCTTTATTTAATTGATACTCTTCTTCATAAACCGTTGCGTAAGCGATTATTTCACCTTTTTCAAGTTCAGTAATCAAATATTTTAAAAGAGAATTTACGACTTCTCCGTTTTTTGTTGAATTTTTATTTTCAGGTTCTAATTCTAGGGGATGTACTTGTTCTGTTTTAGAAACTAAAGCTCCAAAAGGGTATAGGTCTAGCGTTTCTGAAAGTAATTCCTTAGCGTACTCTGAACAATGATCTAACAATTGCTGTGTATGTTGATGCATAACTTTTTGTTTAATGTCCAAAAATAACTGTTTATATTGGTTAACCATTAAATTACTTGAATAAAAAATAGCTTCAAATCAAATTTAATTTAGAACTTTGTTTCTTTAATTTTTTATTGCAAATGGGCAGACGGAAAAAAAATAAAGTAAGCGAAACTGTGGTTCAAGAAGAAACTCATAGGACTTTAAAAGTTTTATGCTTTATGAGTTTTGTAGGTTTTATTATCGCTATGCTAGTTGATACTGGAAACTTTATTTCATTTAGTAGTGTCGAGGAATTAAAAGCATCAGTAAATCAAACCCAGTATGAACAGTTAGAGACTCAGATAGAAAAGTGGGAAGGATTAGGAATAGATACTTCTAATCGTGGGTTAAATAAAATAGGAACAATGTATGCACTTAGAACATTTATAGATGTTTTAGCTATGGTAGGAGTTGTTTTTATGTTTTTCCGATTAAGGTTAGGATACTTTATATATGCTTTTTTTCAGTTTGTATATGTTGCCATTCCATTTTTGTTTTTTGGAGGAGTAGCTATGTTAATTGTGCCTTATAGTTCAGTTGCTATTACATTGATTTATGTAGCTTTGTTTACTACACAACGTAAACATTTAACTAGATGACCGAAGAGACTAAAGAAATATCGATTATCCTCAGAAACTTGCGTTTAATTAAACGTTTAATTTTAGGAAGAAAGAATCCTTCTTTATTTTTAAGAGTCATCTGTGTGATCTCATTTATTTGGAGTTTAATTATTATTATGGCTTTATTAGGCTTGTTACTTTTAATTTATGTTACTCCAGAAGCTCCTGTTTTAGAGGATTTAAGTGGGTTAAGCATCCGTTTTTATGTCTCATATATTGGTTTACATGTTCTAGCAATTTTAGGAACAATTTTAATGTGGCGAAAAATATTATTCGGTTTTTATTTATTTTCTATTGTTAGTTTATTAATGCCTTTTTGGATGTCGTTTTTCCTTCCAGTATTTTCATTTAATTTTTATTGGCTAATTCCTTCCATCACATTTATTGCATTATTTGGTTTGAATTGGGTAGCAATTAATAATGAGCAAGAGAAAGAATAATGAAGAGTTTAATTCTGATCTTTTTCTTTTTTTTGATGTTATCAACACTAGCACAAGAAGACTCAGTCCCTTCTCTTTTTAGTCCTCCGATTCCCGTTGAGCTAATGGTTGGTAATGAGCATACCTTATTTAAAATGATTGTTACCAAACCAATCAATAGAAAACTAAAGTTTTATAACCTACTATCTTATGAAGTGAACCATTCTGATTTTGAGTCTAGTATCTTCTTAAATCAGACTGTTTTATTTTATGACTTTAGCTCAAACTTAAGTGCGGGATTAGGAGTAAACCTAAAAACCTTTGGAGGGTTAAAGCCAATTGTCTCGGTACTCTATTCTAAATTTACCAAATCAACAGGTTACATTATTCAGCCAACAGTAGAAATTCACAAGGATGGAGCAAAAGAATTGTTTTGTCTCTTTGAATATACTTTTCAAAATCAAAAAGAATTACAACCCTACTTTAGAATAGATGTTTTAACAACTTGGAAAGCGAAGCACGATTTTAGCTATACTAATTTAAGGTTGGGTTTAAATAGAAAAGGCTTTCGATTTGGACCAGCAGTTAATATCCAGTATTTTGGCCCAACTGCTGATTCTCAATATAATTGGGGAGGTTTTGTAAATGTTTTAATTCCCTAAGAAAATTTTATTTCTTTTACTTCGGTTTATCTACTCCAAATTCTGTATTTTAGAAGATTCAAAACCTGAAAATAAATGGCAAGCGGAGGAAAATTTGGAACATTAGGAGGCGTGTATACACCATCAATTTTAACGATTTTGGGGGTGATCATGTATATGCGTCTAGGATGGATCGTAGGAAACGCTGGTTCTATTTGGATAATTATAGGAATTATAATTACTGCTCATATTGTTTCCATTACTACGGGGTTAAGTGTTTCTTCGGTAGCTACCGATAAAAAGATAAAAGCTGGAGGAATTTACTTTATGCTTTCTCGAAGCTTAGGTTTTCCAATTGGAGGAGCTATCGGCGTGACTATATTTGTTGCTACCGCACTTAGTATTTCACTTTATTTAATTGGTTTTGCAGAAAGTTCTCTTCCTGTTTTTGGTATTAATGTAGGAATTAATAACCTCAGAGTAATGGGAACTCTTGCCTTAATGGCCATTGTAACTATAGCGTACATTAGTACTAGTATTGCTATTAAATCTCAGTATGTTATTTTAGGATTAATAGTTTTGTCGTTAATCTCTGTTTTTATGGGAACGACAGACGGAAAAGGTTTTGATTTTTCTGAAATAACTGAGTCTGCAGATAAAGTTAACTTTTCTGTACTGTTTGGTATTTTTTTTCCAGCAGTAACTGGATTTACTGCTGGAGTTGCCATGTCTGGAGATTTAAAGGATCCTAAAAAATCCATTCCGTGGGGAACGATGTTAGCCATTGCAACTGGACTAATTGTTTACTTGGCTCTGGGTTCTTTTATTTATTTCAATATTCCTTTTGCGGAGTTAAAAACGAATAACAATGCGTTAGTAGAATATGGATATTATGGTGTCTACTTTGTTACTGCAGGTATTTGGGGAGCTACTTTGTCTTCAGCTTTAGGTGGAATTTTAGGTGCACCTAGAATTTTACAAGCAATGTCTATTGATAAAATCACCCCACGATTTTTTGCAAAAGGCGTAGGAGAAGGTAATGAACCTAGGCGTGCATTACTATTAACTTTTGTTTTAGCTGAAGTTGGAATTTTAATTGGAGAATTAGATGTTATAGCAGAAATCGTAGCTATGTTTTATATGGCTGCATATTTATTCATAAACCTATCTTGTCTTCTAGAGCAATGGGCTAGTCCCGATTTTAGACCTACTTTTAGAATTTCTAGCTATATCCCATTTTTTGGAACACTTGCAACTGCTATTTTAATGATACAGTTAAATGCTGTAGCTGCTATTATTTCGATAGTCATCATGGGGCTAATATTCTTGTGGCTAACAAGAAAACAATTAGAATTAGGCTCAGGTGATGTTTGGCAAAGCGTTTGGAGTTCAATTGTGAAATTAGGACTGAAAAATTTGAATAAAAATTCAAAACACGATAGAAATTGGGAACCAAATATTTTATTATTTAGCGGAGGTACAGAATCAAGACGACACTTATTGGAGTTTAGTAAATCTATCGCTGGTAGGAATGGAATGATCTCTAATTTTGATTTAATTGAGAATAAGACCGCTGACTTGTTATTTCCAAAACATAAACAATCCATAAAGTTAGACGATATTAAAGACGATTCTATCTTCCACAGAAAACAAGAATGTAAAGACATCTATACAGGGATAGAAGTGATTGCAGAAACTTATGGTTTCTCAGGGATAGAACCTAATACAGTACTAATGGGGTGGGCCAGGAACACAAACGACCCATCTCGTTTTTCTCAATTAACGAGTTCCCTGCATCAATTAGATTACAATGTTTTGTTCTTGGACTATGATGAGGAAAAAGGGTTTGGAGAAAAGCAAAAGATTGATATTTGGTGGAGAGACTTAGCTCAGCTAAGTTATCTAACTGTTCAATTAACTAAATTGTTGATGACTTCTAAAGATTGGTCTAATGCTGAAGTGCGGTTTTTCTTTTTAAACAATGATAATAGCTTACAATATTCAATTAAGAAAGCAATAGAAAAGCGTACCGAAGAGTTGAAAAATCAAGTTTCTATAGCAATTATAAATAATGAAATAGATCAGAAAGATTTCTATGAAGTAGTGAAGACTTATTCTTTCGAGTCGGATTTAATAATAATTGACTTACCTAAATTAGATGAGTTTAACCAAAATGAATTTGTAGACAAAACAAATGATTTGTTGGGGGTGTTAGGGACCACTTTAATCGTTAAAGCATCTTCTCATTTTAATGATGGGTTAGGAATTAACTCCTCAATAGAAAAAGGATTTAATAGTCTAGCTGAGAACTCACTAAAAGTTGTGGTTGAAAAAGAGTTGCCAGCTTTAGGAGGTGCTGTTGGTAGTTCAGAAATCATAGAAGTAGTCTCTAATCTAGACCTTAAAGTTTTAGAGTTAAATCAGCAGTTTGTAAATGCTGTTTTTCAACCTTTAAATAAAGTTTATGAAGTTTTCTCATCAGTGTTAGCAAAAGAAGAGGACTTAGACGACTTATTAATTCTGAATAAAATAGAAGAGCTGTTAATTGATATACAAGAAAATAGACTTCAAAGTGTTGGAGAAGGAATAGCACTTGGGATTAAGACACAATTAAAGAATTTTAAAGGTTTAATTGATGAGTTACCGCTTCAAATGATTCGTTATTACTCAGAAAATGAATTAATAATAAAAAACACAGATTCTCCTAAGTTAAAAAAGCAAAAGAAAAAATTAAGTAGGTGGGCTAAGAAACCTAAATCTAAAGTCAGAATTCAAGCCATTGCGCAACATCATTACGAAAACAATTATTTAGTTGCTTTTAAAGGTAATTTAAATACGATAGGATTTACTTCTTTACAGTTGAATTCTGTATTAAAAAAGTGGTTAAAAAAGTGGACTGATTTAGACAATTTAGAAGAGAAGAAAGAGGTCTTGCTTGAACTTTCAACATTATTGAAAGATTATATTTTGTTAAGTAAGCAAAGAACATTTAACGATCTTAATCGATTAAGTAGAAAATATTGTAATTCTATTTTATTTGATTCTAATAAGCTAGAGATAAAAGACATTGTTATTCTAAGAGAAGAGGAACGAAGCTCGAGTGCACTAAAATCTATTTATGACTCTATCTCTAATTATCCACTTACTTGGAAAAATAATGCTGATTACTTAACGAATAAACTAAACGTTAATGTATGGCTCTTAAAATTAAAAGAAGTTGCTATTCCTAGATTAGAGAATATTATAAGTGAGGTTAAAGAGAAAGAAATTACTCCAATATTGGCGATTGCGAACCAGGTATTAGAAGAAACGGATAGCCTTGAGGTTAGTAATCTAATTACCTTAGAAAATCAACTATTACAATTAGGAATTGAGTTTAATGCGAATCACTTTATCAATGAATTGGAAGAACAACTAGAGCAAAAGATTAAGGAGTATTGTAAAGAAATAGAAGTACTTCCTCAAAAATTATTAAATGAATTTGAATCGAATCAAGACGAGTTAACTCCAGATCAGATTAATGTTCCAAGAGTGGCGGCTTATTTATTAGAAAATGAGGTGATTAGTGAAGTCAATAATTTACTACATCTTATTGCTAACGAAGTAAAATCAGAGTCATTAAAAATGGAAAATAGTCTTCGTTTGCTTCAGTTTACGTTAACAAATCAAAAAGAGGATAGGATTTTATTAAAAAAGGTAAAAGATAAAGTTCAATTGGAGCTTTCGGATTCGACAACTAATCTAGAAAATTTAAGTGAACGTTTAGAAGTAGGAATTAAAGGTATTATTATTCATTTAAAAGAGCTATTAGTAGATGAAGTCGTATTGGGTAGATAAGACAAATAATGGCATAGATCGTTTGATTATTAAAGGGAAAGACTTGCTAGCCATTTCTAGTCATCAGTATAGAACTAAAGAGTTACAAAACCCGCATTCAAAAGTAAGTGCTTTTGTTGATTCAGTCTCAATTTCTGCAGCAGTAAATGAAAAACTTCCTTTTTATTACCATCAATTGTTTGTAGGAAAGTATAATGCTCCTAATACTCCACTAAAAAATAGAAGTAGAGAAATAGAGTTATTTAATAGAGCGTATAATAATTATGAAAGTGGTAAAAAAGGAGCGATCCTATTTACTGGAGAAGAACACTCAGGTATTTCATATTTGATTGAAAATATATTAAATAGCAATGAATTTGATTCAGTATTACAGTTAGATAAGCCTTTGTTATTGTTTGGTGATTCAAAGCGTTTAGTAGAGCGAGCATTTAAAACAGCTTCAGGAATGAACTTAGGAGTTGATGAAATTATAAAGAAGCTACCAAATAAAACAGTTATAGTTATAGAAGATTTAGAACTCTGGTGGACTAGGACTGAAGAAGGAATTAAAGTGCTTGAGTACTTTAATCAATTAATTAAGAAATATAATCACAAAGTTTTATTTCTGATCAGTTGTAATTCACATTGTTATCAATTAGTTAGACAGTTAGTTGATATTGATTCGAACTTACTAGAAACAATAATGTTGTTACCATTAAAAATTCATGAGATAAAGCGAGCGATAATGAGCCGACACAGAAGTGGAGGTTTACGCTATGAGTGGAAAGGGAAAGAAGAAAAAGAGCTGAGTAATAGAAAAGAGAATCAGATGATTAAAAGGATAGCAAGTGTCTCTAAAGGCAACATAGGAGCTTCTTTTTATACCTGGTTAGGAAATATAGATGATATTGAAAAAAACACATTAATTTATTCCTCAATAGAACAGGAGGAGCTACCATTTGTATTAAGCCTCGATTTAGATTCTGTTTTACTACAGATTCTAATCCATAAAGAGTTATCGATTAGTCGACTACAGTTAATTTATAAATATGAAACCAAAGAAAATTTACTTTATAGGTTAGAAAGTTTATTTAGAATGGGGTTAATAGAAGAAATTGGACTTAAAAACTACAAGATAAACCCTTTTGTAAGCGTATTTGTTGTTGATTATTTAAGGAAAAAAGAATTAATTAGTTAGTTATGGAATTTCAAAATATATCTTTTAAAATTGTATTCTTATTACTTATTCAGGCAATATGGATTGTAGCTGTTTTTGGAGTACTACAACACATTGTCATTAGGATGGTGAAGAAT
>JAGXIB010000059.1 GCA_024635865.1 Flavobacteriales bacterium | reverse complement strand
TTTTATCCCTTATACTTTTCTAGAATTTATTTTTACTTCTTTTTTAAATTGACCTAACTTATTTTCGAAGTCAATTTCATTTTTATAATGTTCTGGTAAAAAGTTTAGCACGTTGAGTACTCGATGTAATCGTTCTCGTCTCAGGTTATCTCTTTGATATAATCGTCTCACACCTCTATAAGCAGTTCTTGTTGCAGTTTGAGAAATTGTATTCCCACTATCAAATTCGCCTATCTCTTTTTGATCCATTGGAATTATCCTGCTCCCAAGTGCATTTACAGCTCCCTCTTTTTTAGCAAAGCTACTAGACACCAAAGCCCAACCAATCGAATTTGTTCCTAAATCTAACCCTAATACTTTTTTCATATCTTGTATATTAACAACCATCAATTTAGGGAATAATATTAGAAATGAAGAAGAGTAATGAAATTTTATTTGTAACTTAGTTTTTATAAATTGAAAGCAATTCACAATAAGGATTATTCCGTTGTGAAAACATTTAAAGCGGCAACCTTTTGGTTGTCGTTTTCCTTTTAAATAAGTTTCAAATCTTACATTAACTATTTCCATTTACTCTAACAAAAACCAAACTAGCTAAACATTACCCTCTTTTTATGGGGGATTTAGGTTTAATAATGAACCAACAATGTTCTTATTAAATTTCTAATGAGCAACTGCTTAACCAGCCATTTTAAATTCAAAAAGCTAACTAAATATTTTGAACAAAAAAAACCTATATCAACTTAATGATATAGGTTTTTTTGTTTTATAATAGAAATTAGTCCTTACCTAAGAGGTAAGGCACTACTAAAAATTAAACTTATTTAATAACAACTTTTTTAGTTGTTGTTCCTTTATTGAAACTTATCGTAGCAAAATAAACTCCTTTAGGTAAATCTAAATTAGAAACGACAACATTTGCAGCATTAACGTTAGACTCAACTCTTACCAATTTACCTTCTAACGAGAAGAAAGAAATTGAAGAAATTAGATTGTTATGATCAGCAACAAAAGAAATGTGATCAGAAGCTGGGTTAGGATATACATTTACTTCAGTTGCAGAAACCTCTTCAACTGAAACATAGTAAGGCTGCTCAATCAAACCTCTAAATAATCTAGGAGATATATATCCTTGAATAGTATCGATGTAAGAAATTGCTCTCGCTCTTGCAGCGGCATATCCAACATTTTCATATAACGCTTTAAAAACTGGGTTAGCAGTGTAGAATCCATTAAGAATAACATCTCCGTCTTGACCCCACTGAGCAGCTTCAGCTTTCATAGCAACTGTGTCAAGCCATTCCCATGGACCATTTCCATTCCCAGCTCCTTCAAAAGCAAATAACCCTTCGTCTCCTCCGTTTCCGTATGTTCCATTTTTATTTGTATTAAAAGCATCAGCACGTGTTGTGTAAACATCTGTTATTGAAGGCGTCTTGAATACATCATTATTTCCAAATTGATTATTAAGACGAACAACATCACTAGCACCACTCACTTCTACAACGTTTCCTCCTGTTCCTGGAACAGTTACTATTCCGTAGGTAAATGGAGCAAAGAAATCAGCTTCACCTTGTAAAGCAATTATTGGCATACCTAAAGGATCGATCCATGTAGAATCTCCAATTGCACCTCCAATACTAAACACCATAGAAATATCATCAGAATAACCAACGTGATTATCATTGTTTAATGCTGAACTTCCTCCAAAACCACTAAAATCTCCCATAATAGCAGGATCAACCATAACTTTATTCTCAGTTACGTTAAAAAACTTAGGCAATTGAATTTCTGATACCTCATCTAAAGTAGCATAAGCATAAGAAATATAACCTCCAGATCCTTGACCTCCAACAGCTATTTTAGTATCGTCAATTCCATAAGAATTACTATTTGTTGCTACGTCTTTTCTGAAAAAACGAACACAAGTTTTAGCATCTTGTAAACCTCTATAAACTGCACGAATTATTGATTCTGCTCTCAATTCTTGAGAACTAGCTTGTGGATTCCATCCTCTTCTATAATCCACTGCCGCAACTACATATCCTTGTTTTGCTAAACGAGTACACATTTCAACTGTTGCACTATCTGTTTTAGCTCCTGTAGGAGTTTGATTGATGTAACGAGGTAAAAAACTTCCTGTTGGTACATACAAAATCAAAGGACGGTCACTTTGAGTATCACCTGTTGGCTCATAAATGTCCATTTTTAAATCTTGAGCAACCGGAGAACCAGTTAACACACTAAAGTTGTTTCCATAAACAACATTTGAAGTTACAGTAACAGAAGGAAATACTTCATCTAGGTAACGTGTTTGAGCATTTGTTGTGTTCGCAAACAGCGAAGCACAAAATGCTGTACTTAAAAGTAGATTTTTTTTCATAATTTAATTGTTTTTTGTTTTTATTTACTCTATTTAAAATTTATCAAAGTTTACAGTAACAGACAAGTAAGCCATCCTACCTACACGAGGCCCTCCATAAACTTGAAATTGTTTATTATTTAATATGTTTGAAACACCTAATTTAAAAACAGCGTTTAACTTTTCTATTTTTCGATTAATTTGAGCATCTAACAAATAGTAAGTAGGTATTAGGCCAGTAAACTGTGGAGATCCTTCATAAAGAAAACCTTCTATCCATTTAAAGTTAACATTGAATCCAAATTTTTTGATTTCACTTCCAGTAACCCCTATGTTAAACTTATGCTCAGGCGTATTAAATGCTGGTATAATTGGGTCTAAAGAATCTTTTGAAATTAACTTATTCCAAGAGTAATTCCCTTGAATTTTTATATACTTTTTAAAATAGTAATTTAATCCAATTGAAAAACCTTGAGTTGTAACAATGTCTTTTGCATTTGCAGCAATCCTATATGCTTGAGTTGCATTTGGATTTAGCAAGTTTGTTTGAGGATCAACTACAGCATCTACGCCCACATTAAAACCTAGAAAGTCTCTGTAAATACTATAATAATAACCCGCATCAACATATAAACTCTTCATAAGTAAAGTTCTAAACCCTACTTCTAATGTTCTAACTTTTTCTGGAACGATAGACGCTACATTAAAGTAATCTAATGTATCAGGGTTTTGAGTATTTGCTAAATCTCTAACTGATTCTACAGTTGTTAAAGAATCAAAGCCATTTAAATTACCCAAAAGAATTGCTCTTCCTGTATTATAGTATAGATATTGATCTTGTAAGGTTGGATTTCTTGTTGCAGAGGAAAATGAAAATCGTAAAATATTATTAATATCAAATTTATAAACTAAAGAAGCTGCAGGTGATAAGACCATTGGAAAGTTTTCATTCTTATCTGCTCTAATCGTTGAACTGACTTTTAGTTTATCCTTCATAAAGTCTTTTTCTGCCCCTAAATATATCCCACCTTCTTTATTAACTATTGCAGTGGTAGAGTCACTAAATAAAGTTCCTCTAGACATTGGAGTATAAATTCTAAAATTCCCACCTGTTCTAATATCTAGTTTAAAAGCTTTATTAGTATCTAATGAAAAAACTCTTTCTCCGTGTATATGATATAGTGCACTTTTATCATAAAACTTTGAACCTCCTTCTGTAAAGGAGGTTCTAGAAATAACACTATTAAATGCAGAATCGTAAGCTGCAGTACCTGGAGTATATCTATCAGTATTTCCATCAAAAATTAAAGACCCGGACTTTGCCGAATCTGCTGACACTCTTGCTTCATTATGCCAAATTTGTAGACTGTCGGAATATTGTTCCATTATATCATCTGCAAGTTCATAGTCGTAAGATAAGGTTGGACCGTCTGGACCAATAACAACCTGAGCTGAAGGAAAACCGGGTAAAGCTTGAACTCTACTCTTTACATTACTAAGCCAATAATTAGTGTAATCTTTCGCCCAATTGTCGTCTTCTTTTACTTGATTCTGTAACAGTAATGCAGTAAATACGGCGTCATAAGAATCTCCAGCATTTTCATGAGTAGCGTAAGCTCTAATAAACCCCTTGTCTGATTTATATTCTAATCTATTTTGAAAGAACAATAAATTCTTTAAGCTATACCTATTATCGCCTTGGTAAACTGTTGTTCCTGTTCCAAAACTAGAAGACATTATAAACTGCGAATTATCTTTGAACTTGTGATGTAATGCAACGTTTGCCTTTAAGTTTTCAGTGTCATAATCTACAATATCTTTTTCTTCATAACCTGTTCTATGAAAAACACCTAACCCTGGTGCGTTTAGTTTTTGGAAATTTGATTTTTCTCCAAAAGCAACTTCATCTCCATATCTATTTACAGCATCATACCCTCCCCAATTAGAAGCAGAACTTTCACTTTGATAAATGGTATCGTAGTTATCGGCAACCCAATCATCTGCTCGTAAATACGAAAGGTTAAATTTCATAGCCCAACGTTCTATACTATCCTTACTTTTAAATGCATGAGCATAGCGTAAAGAGATATCTGCTAAGCTTCTTTCTCCTCCTTTAGCCATTACACTTAATCCTTGAAAGATAAAAGGATCTTTAGTTTCCATACTTATAACCCCATTAAATGCATTGGGACCATAAAATGCAGAACTTGCACCAACGATTAAGTCTACTTTTTTGACATCTAATTCAGATACTCCTAAGAAGTTCCCTAATGAAAAATTTAAACCAGGAGCCTGATTATCTACCCCATCGATGATTTGTAATGACCTAACAGGTGATGTTGAGTTAAACCCTCTTGTATTTATAACTTTAAAACCAATACTGGCAGCAGTTAAATCAACTCCTTTTAAATTCCCTAAGCCTTCATAAAAATCTGAAGATGCTGTTTGTTTAATGTCATTTATACCCATTGATTCAACAGTGAGGGCCGACTCTTTTTGTTTTTGAGAAACACCAATTGCTCTTACTTCTACGGCATCTAGCAGTTTGCTATCTTCTGAGAGAGATATTTTAACTTTCTGATCAGCATTTTTGACAATTATCTCCTGTGACACATAGCCAATAAAACTAACTACAATAGTAATGGGATATGAATTTTTAGATTTAAGCGTAAAGTTTCCATCGAAATCAGAAATAGACCCATTAGTCGTCCCTTTTTCAATTATTGTGGCACTAAACATTCCTTGTCCATTAGACTTTTCTTGTATTTTACCTTTAATTGTTGATTGAGCGTTTATCGAACCTCCAATTATGATAAGGAATAGAGATAGTAATAAGTAAAGTATCTGTCTTGTTTTCATCTCTAAATTAGTCGATTAAAAGATTATGTAAATAAAGTCTTTTTTTTTTACAAATACAATGGTTGCTTACTTTATTGATTTAAAGTCAATTAAAGTAACATAAAACCCTAAAATCGACAAGCTAACTCCTGTCTCTTATACACATCTCCGAGCCCAC
>JAGXIB010000058.1 GCA_024635865.1 Flavobacteriales bacterium | reverse complement strand
TTGGGAGAGGAATTAAATGTAAAAACATATCAATTTTTAAAAGAACCAATAATACGTAAATGGGGTAAAGATTTTTACAAAGAGATGGAGCGTGTTGACTTAGAATTAGAAAAAAAGAAATAAGACTTGTTCAGTTGGTTAGAAAATATAGATCATGAATTATTGTTATTAATCAATGGCTTTAATAGCCCGTTCTTTGATCAAGTAATGTGGTTTATAAGCGATGCTTACTTTGGTATTCCTTTTTATTTTTTATTTTTTTATCTCGCGTTAAATTTTTTCGGACTTAAAAAAGCACTATTAATTATCATAGTTGGGCTAATTACTGTTGGTTTAGCAGATTTGTCTTCAAAGTATTTGTTTAAAGAAGTTTTTTTGAGGTATCGTCCTTCTCATAACCTGATTTTACAAGAAAAAATTCATTTAGTAAATAAATATAAAGGAGGTATGTATGGGTTTGTTTCTTCTCATGCTGCAAATATGTTTGGCATAGCAACTTCTTTAGGTTTGTTTTTTTATCAAAAAAACAAAACAATTATTTATCTCATGTTTTTTTGGGCTGCTATTATTGCTTACAGTAGAGTTTATTTAGGTGTACATTATCCCTCAGACATCATTTTTGGAGGTTTATTAGGTGCCACTATTGGTTTTATATGCTATAAGTTTAGCCATAAGTTAATTTTATCATGAATGTAGTTATTGCAATATTTATAGGAGGTGGTTTAGGAAGTATTACTAGGTACGGTGTTTCTGAATTAGTAAAGTTAACCTGGAAAAGTCAGTTTCCATTAGGAACACTTCTGGCAAATGTATTAAGTTGTTTAGTAATGGGGCTATTAATAGGCTTTTTTAGTGAAAGAATTAATAGTCAAGAATTAAAAGCCTTTTTATTAATCGGGTTTTGTGGCGGATTTAGCACATTTTCTACTTTTAGTAAAGAAACATTAGATCTTTTTCAAAGTGGGAATGCACTTATAGCAATTACAAATATTTTTGTGAGTATCCTTTTTTGTGTTTTAATCCTATGGTTCTTAACTAGTCGAACTAGTTAATTTTGTAATTGTAAAAGGTAATTTCTACATTTTTAAACCAGAAATGATTTCGTTGATTATTATAAAAAAAGAGACTAAAATCCTCTTCGTTTTTAGCTCCTTTTCCTAAGTCAAAAATAACTTCTGTAGTGATCCATTTATTTGCTCTTCTGATGTAAGCAATTACTCTTTGAGACTGTTGTTTAACGTCAGAAGTATTTTTCAGGTTCTTGTTGCAGGTTAGGTTGGCACTTGCTCGCATGTGCTCGACTTTTCCATCAAATTTTACTTTTATATAAGTTCCAATGCTATCATTAAAGAGTTGACTAGATGGAGCCTCAAATAGAGTGTGAAACATTTTATTCTTTTCTACAAATGAAATAGAGTCATAGGTCGATTCAATTTTATGAGCAGTAGAATCGATTACAGTATAGTCTTTATAAAAGGTTGGAGGATCGAAGGTAATAAAGTCAAGAGCAGCATCCGTTTTCATGAAAATTTGCCAATACTTATCATGAGTCATCGAATCCCAATGCATTATTCCCCATGAATATTGATAAGTTTGTATAATGTTTAGTGGGATACTAAAAATAGCCAAAAGATAAAATGCAATTCTCAGTTTAATATTTAGTTTGTTTAAAGAAAGTGCTAATATTAATATAATAATGGGTAAGAAGTCCATCCAAGGTCTCATGCCGAGACTGCCTCCATACCACCAGCACCACCAAGAAGAGATGACATAAGTATTTATTATAAAAAAAAGTCCCAACCAAACCTTAACCCATATTTTAATAGGAGTGAGTAAAATAGTTAGAAAGGAAATAATTAATAAAGGAGTATAGACAAATAAACCTTTCTTGTAAGAAAATAAAACATTAAAAAATTCGGGATTTGAAAAATCAAAACCTTCATCAGTATAAGTCCAAATAAAGAATGACCCAGACTGTAGTTTCCAATAAAAAAGTTGAAGAAATAAAAAAGAAATCCCTACTCCTAAAGCGTATAGATAAGCCACTCCTTGTCTTTTTAACCAATAAAGGGACTTAGTGTGGCCATTTAACACCCAAAATATTGGAAAAGTAATGACAATTAGAATATCTGTTGGTCTTATTAACAAAAGTAAAGAAAGGGAAAAAGCTAATAGTAAAAATGTACTTAATTTAGGGTTTAGAGTAAATAAATGCCATTTGTGAATGGAAAAAGAGATGATAAAAAAAGCATAAACATGAGAAAAAGAAGATTCATAAGAGGACAGTTCCATCAATTGGGTCCCTAACGCAAAAAGAATAATTAAGAAGAAGATAATTTCTTTTTTTACCCCCAAACTAAGCGCTGTTTTTTTGAAATAAAGAAGACCTAGTATTAAATAAAAAACCCCTGCTATGCATATTGCTAATTGATAAGGAAATGAATATCCATTTGGTAAGAAGCTCTTGTTAGGGCTTATTTTATAAGTAGCGCTAGTGTAGAAATGTGCTAATCCAAAAAACGGAGCCATTAGCAAAGACGATCCTATAAAGTACTTGTTTTGTTTATTTCCTGGTGTGTAGTCAAAATTCATATAGTGATCTTGATTATCACTCAATTGAAATTCTTTTTTTATAAAGGTCGAGGGGAGATAAGAATAGTACCCGACACCGTCTGAAGTAATCACATTGTATTTGTCAGGGTTATATTGAATGCTATGTTGTTGCATTCTAAAATTAAAACCTAATCCAAAAATAATCAAGAATAATGCCCCCCAGAAAAGTGTTTCTAGTTTTAAAAAAAAAGAAAAGTAATGGATAATATTCTTGATCATATTATGTAGGCGATTTCTACAACGCTAAAGTATAATTAATTCTAGTTTTATTGAAGTATAATTTTTTTATTTGTGAACCTACACGCTGTTTATGTTTGAGTTTTTTTCTTTTTTGAACTTAAAATAAAGTTAGAATTATTAATTTATTTAGGTTTCATTTTGGCATATATATTATAATTAGATTCAAAAAAGTATATTTGTCGTCATGAATGAGTCTGTACCAGTTTTTGAAGCTAGAAACATTGTAAAGCGATATGCTAATCATACCGCTCTAGATGATGTAAGTATAAGTGTTCCTGCACAAAGTATTTTCGGTCTTTTAGGTCCAAATGGAGCAGGAAAAACTTCATTAATTCGAATCATTAATCAGATTACAGCTCCAGATAGTGGTGAAGTTTTTATAAATGGGGAGCCACTTAAAAGAGAGCATATAGAAGTGATCGGATATTTGCCAGAGGAAAGAGGCCTTTATAAAAAAATGAAGATTGGAGAACAAGCAATCTATTTAGCACAGCTTAAAGGAATGTCTAAACCCGAAGCAAAATCTGAATTAAAAAAATGGTTCAAAAAATTTAAAATAGAAGATTGGTGGAATAAGAAGATAGAAGATCTTTCTAAAGGAATGGCTCAGAAAATTCAATTTATTATTACCATCATTCATAAACCTAAATTGTTAATTTTAGATGAGCCTTTTAGTGGTTTCGATCCTATAAATACAAATTTAATTAAGAATGAAATATTGGAGTTGCGTGAAAACGGGGCAACAATTATCTTGTCGACTCACAATATGGAGTCTGTAGAGGAAATTTGTAGTCATATTGCTCTGATTAATAAGTCAAAGAAGATTTTAGGAGGTGAAGTCAAAGAAGTCAAGGAACGTTTTTCGAAAAACCAGTATAAGATTGAGTTTAAAGGAAATATGGTTTCTTTTGCCAATGCTGTTTGGGGTGGTTGGGAAATGTTAGAAAAGGAAGAATTAAATAAAGATCATTTTTTAGTTCATGTAAAATTAAATGATGAAGTAGAGCTTAATAATTATTTAAAAGGTTTGTTAGGCGCAGTCGAAGTCTTAAGTTTTAATAAAGTAACATTAAGCATGAATGAGATTTTTATAAAAATGGTGAACGAGAATTCTTCACAAGAAAACAGCACAGAAAATGAGTAAAATAGGTTTAATAATAAAAAGAGAGTATATAAGTAGAGTTTCTAAAAAATCTTTCTTATTGATGACTATTCTTGGGCCAATTTTATTAGTTGGTTTCATGGTCGGGGCTTTTATGTTGGGGAAACAAGATGAAAAAGAACTAAAGATACTGTTACATGATGATACTTATATCGTTTCAAAAGACTTTAAAAACTCTAAAAAGAGTACATTATATCACTTAACAGTTTTTGATACTACAGGAAGTAAGAATTTAGACGAAGCAAAAGACTTTTTTAAATCTTCTGAAGATTATGATTTGTTACTTTATTTACCAGAAACTATTGTAGAAACAAATGGTGGGTCAGGTAATATCTATTATAAAGAAGCTCCAAATACTAAGACTAGAATGTATTTAGAGCGTATTGTTAATGAAAGTATTGAAAAGCTAAAACTAAAAGATTTAAATGTTTCTAGAGATACTTATACACGGTTAAAAAATAAAGTAGATTTAAAAACGATTGATGTTGTTACTGATAATGAGTCCAATGTAAAGGGAAGAGCATTTGTAGGGATGGCTTTCGGGATCTCAATTTTCATGTTCATTTTCATGTATGGAACGCAAGTCATGAAAGGGGTTATTGAGGAGAAGTCTAGCCGAATTGTTGAGGTGATTGTTTCTTCTGTTAAGCCCTTTGAATTAATGATGGGGAAAATTGTAGGAATCATGTTTGTAGGGCTAACGCAATTTGCCGTCTGGATAATACTCTCCTCAATATTAGGTTCCCTAGGGATGTCTCTCATTGGTTCAGAAATGTATTCTGCATCTAGTCAAGCTGATTTAATGGGAGGTATTTCGGCTGAAGGTATTTCGAAAATGACAGAAATACAAGCTTCAATTATAGATATCATTATGACTGTAAATTGGCCGCTAATGATTGGCTTATTCTTCTTTTATTTTATTGGAGGTTATTTATTGTATGGTTCTTTAATGGCTGCTATTGGAGCGGCAGTAGATAATGAAACAGATTCGCAACAATTTATGGTGCCTATTACTGCTCCACTTATGTTTGCTTATGTAATTGTTCTCTTATCCTTAGATAACCCAAACAGTCCCGCAATTTTGTGGTGTAGTCAAATTCCATTTACCTCTCCAGTTGTTATGCTAGTGAGAGCAGCAATGGGAGCAGAAGGGCTTTGGTGGCAAATTATTATTTCAATGGTGTTGTTAATCATTACATTTATAGGAACAACATGGCTAGCAGGTAAAATATACCGAACAGGAATTCTAATGCATGGTAAAAAGATTACTTGGAAAGAGTTGGCGAAATGGATTAAGTATAAAGGGTAATGAAGTTTTTTCTGAAAGAAAAAGGACATTTTGTTCTGGCATTTTTTGTCCTGTTAATTTATTTGTCACCTAATATTTTTTTTCAAGATACAGCAAGAGTCTTGAAACACGATAACTTAGATTCTAATGTTGTCTGGTTTAAAAATGTAGCAGATAGTCCAAATTTATTTGGAGAGAATCATAGTAAAATAGATCGCACCCTGAATGGCTTGGAAAGAGGTTTGTATGTCTCTGAATATAGAGTTATAGTAGGCTTTTACTACTTTTTGCCACCTCAACTTGCCTATCATTTGAATATTGTTTTGCAGCATTTGATAGGATTTATAGGTATGTTTTTACTATTAAGAGATTACATTTTTAGAGAAAAAGAAGCTAATTATATCATTACAATTGTTGCTCTTTCTTTTGCTTTGTTACCATTTTGGCCATCTGGCGGTGTAGGTGTCTCCGGTCTACCTTTACTGTTTTATGTTTTGTTGAATATTTATTCACGAAAAAGTAATTGGAAGGATTGGCTTTGGCTTTTTATTTTCCCTCTTTATTCTGAGTTATTTTTGTCTGGTTTATTTGTTGTTTCATTTTTCTCAATTTATTTTATTTATAGAATGTTTAGAGACAAAAGATTAAGGGTGTTGATTTTTTTATCTCTTTTTATTATTACTGCCATCTACATTGTTTCAAATTATAGATTGTTTCAGTTAATACTTATTGATGGGTTTGACACAGGTAGGGAACTGATGGAGTTTACCTATGGGAAAAGTTTGAACTATAAAGGAGTTTTAGGGTTGTCATTTTTGGAGGCTGTGAGAGGACAACATCATTTTCATACAATGGCCTTTCCTTTTTTAATTTTATTTACTTTAGTCTCTTTTGTTTTAATAAAAGAAACAAGAAAAATAATTTTTATTGGTTTTAGCATTATTTTCCTATTAGAAATAGGAGATCATATTGCTGCATGGGATGTAATGAGTCCATTAATAAAAAAAATGAGTTTTCTAACTCAAGTAAGGTTTAGATGGAAGTCATTAACTCCTTTTCTTTGGTATTTATTATTTTCAAAATTAATTTACTTCTGGTTTGTGCATAAGTACAAGAGGTTTTTGATTCCTTTGATAAGTATTAATCTTTTTTTTGTAATGTTTTCAATAGGAGATGGCTATAGATATAATAATGAGTTTGCAGAAAATTCATTTTATCGAACTTACTTTGACTCAACAAATGAACAAAATACAACTTTCAAAGATTTTTATATGTTAGAGCAGTTTAAACAGCTGAAAGTTATACTTCCTGAAAGTTCAAAAGTTGCTTGTCTAGGGATTCTGCCTGAAATTGCACAGTATAATAACTATAATACCTTTGGAGGATATGGTTTGCTTTGGTCTAAAGAGTATGAAAATTTATTTGAGGAAGCTTTAGGTAGTGAAGCTATAGGTCATTTAGATCATGTTTTTTACCTTAAGTCTAAAGAATTAGACTCCGTTAGTGCTAACGAAAAAACAGGATATCAAATTAAAAACTTAGAATTAAATTATTCAATATTAAGACAAGAGAATATTACTCATTTATTATCTAGTAATTTAATTTTGTCTGACTCTTTAACATTTGTTTCTCATGTTGAGAATAAAAAAGGGAAAGATATATTTGTGTATAAACTTTAAAAGCAATGACTATAAAAAAACTATTCTCGTTAGACAATGTAATTGTCTTACTAATTACTTTTTGTATTTTCATGTATATTGGTACATTTATAGGTAATGACTTAAGAGTTCATCTTTTACAAGTGATTAAGATTAATAATGGTGAAGCAAGCTACCCTCCAAATTTTCTATATTATTTCCTAGCGAACTTCTTTAGTTTATTCTCTAAAGACATTGTTCCACTTTATATTTCTGGCTTTACAATATTATCATTTTCAATGCTTTTACAATATGTTGTAACAAAGGAAATAATATCGGCTAGTTTAGCCTATTCGAAGGTTAAGGTTTCCTATTCTTTTATAATTGCAGTTTCAGTTTCTTTACTCTTGTTTTTTCCTATACCAGATTATTATCATTTGGTAGAATTAAAATTGATGTATTTAGGTAAGGTTACTCCTCACGTTTGGCACAATTCAACAATTATCTTTTTACAACCATTCACTCTTTTATTATTTTGGGAAGAGTATAAAGTTATCTCTCGGAAAAAGATCAAGACCAGCTGCATTCAAGGTTCTAACGCAACAAACCGTTGCTATTTAATTAAGATACTAAGCTACATTTTTTAATTCAAAATTCATCATTTCTGTAGGAGTTTTATATCCAATAATTTTTCTTGGTCTATTGTT
>JAGXIB010000057.1 GCA_024635865.1 Flavobacteriales bacterium | reverse complement strand
TGTGCCAAAATTCTAGTACAGGTACAGAAGTAGTACTTAAATCTAAAATACCGGTTTCATGTAAAATATTGTTTTCACTTGAACCATACCCATTAAATGCACTTTGAGTTCCAGTGTGTGCTAAACTTGTTGTTAACACCCATGGAGTATCACTGCTTGATTCGTTTTCGAAAAACAATGTACTATCTTCAAAATCTTCAGTTAATGGAAATGAATGCATATTTGGTAAAGTCATAAAATTAGTCATAACCCAAAGACTAACATCACCTTGACCACAAGAATCTTGAACATATACATCATAAGGCATATTTGGAGATAATGAAGACAGAGTAAAAGGGTTAGTAACATTTGTCAACATAGTACCTGAACCTGGAGTGTATCCAGCTGGTCCATATTCTATGTTCCAAGCAGTAGCACCTCCTGTTGTCCATGCAATATCAGCACCTGTAGAGGTAATATTTGAAACTGCTAAATTTGTTGGTACAGGACAAGCTGCTGGTGTGTATGAAAACGATTCAGAAGTTTCTATTTCAACTGTCCTACTTTCAAATGATCCACCTGTATCATTATCAGTTCCATCATCTGGTGAAACACCTCCATTGTCAGCAATATTAGTTCCCGAAGCATCTGTAATAGCATAAGTCGTTCCATCCCAACCATCAGCATAAGCATCATAAGTGTTTACAAAATAAGTGGCACCATTTGTTACACAGAAAGCTTGATTTGTTAATAAACCACTTCCAGTACCATAAGTACCTCCTCCTCCAGAACCAGCATCTTGATCCCAGATTATAGTTCCTCCACTAAGCGTATCTGTAGAAATATCTACCCACTTTTCTGACGCAAAAATACCCCCAGAAGTTGTAAGGTACAATTCTGACTCGCCAGTAGCACATTGAGCATTAGCATTAAAACCAACTAAGAAAAGTGGTGATAAAGCTAATAATTTGTAAAGTTTTTTCATTTTAAAATAATTTTTAGTTAATAATCAATCAACAAATCTAGTGATATATTGTCTAATTTCTTAACTTTATGTAAATTTTACCATTAAGATTTATTAACAATAAACATCAAAAATGAACTTATCTTTAAAAGACAAAACGGCATTTGTATGTGGAAGCACACAAGGAATAGGCAAAGCAACCGCAATACAATTGGCTAAACAAGGAGCTAACATAGTGTTAATATCTAGAAATGAAGTCTCTTTAGTTGACGTAAAATCCTTATTACCAATAGAAAGTGGACAAAAACACGACTATATTGTTGCTGATTTTTCTAAACCGATGGAAGTTCAAGAAAAAATTGAGGCTTATTTAGAAAAAAAACCAAAAGCAAACATCTTAATAAACAACACGGGAGGCCCTGCTGGAGGTCTAGCGATAGAAGCTGGAACAGAAGAATTTATTAATGCATTTAATATGCATTTGATCAACAATCAAATTTTAGCAAAAGCACTTACACCATATATGAAAGAAGATGGCTATGGTAGAATTATTAATATTATTTCAACCTCAGTAAAACAACCTTTAAATGGACTAGGAGTGTCGAATACCATAAGAGGTGCTGTTGCCAGTTGGGCTAAAACCTTAGCAAATGAATTAGGTCAATTTAACATTACAGTAAATAATGTGTTGCCAGGCGCTACAAACACAGCACGCCTTAAAACCATTATAGAAAATAAAGCCAATAAAACAGGTAAAGCTATAAAAACAATTAGCGAAGAAATGACTAATCAGGTTCCTTTATTGCGTTTTGCTGAAGCAGAAGAAATAGCAAATGGAGTTTCTTTTTTAGCTTCTCCTGCTGCTAGCTACATTAATGGCATCAACCTCCCTATTGATGGAGGAAGAACTAAGTCATTGTAAATAAAATCTATCAGTCATAGAGCTGACTAAAATCATTAATTATTTCATTTTTCGCTACTAAATTTGTACTTAAATTATAAAACATAAAAAATGCAACAAACTGTAGAATTAAATCCAGGAGAAATAAAAATTAAATTTAATGAAACTGTTAAGGGGAAGACTTCTCTTAAAGAGCTTGGGGTTGAAGCATCTTCTATTACATTAAAAGATGGTTTATTAAGATTAGTATTTGAATTGTCTGGTATTGGAGAACATCAATTTTTTCAAGTTCCTACAATGACCATTGAATATAATGAAGAGGTAGGAGAAACTCATTGGCAGTGTGACTTTAATGGAGAAACAATTATTGACAAAACTGATCATCATGGACAATCAACAGTAATATTATTGGATCGTAAAAAGATAAGCGAGTTAGAACATAGACATGAAAATACGTTAATATTACATGCTGAATTCCCTCAAGCGGTTCACATTAATACAGAAAAATCTATTGTAAACTTCTTCAAGTAGAACATCTACTATTATTATTTCAAAATAATTCCTATATTTATAAAGCCTTACATTTACTTGTAGGGCTTTATGTTTTAATAAGAATAACTAACTAGTATAAATATATGTTTAGTGCAGAAGATTTTTTGTCATTACAATCAAAAGAAGACTTGATAGAAATTGCCAAGAAAAAAGGGATTAAAATTTCTAAAGTTTTAAACAAGGTACACTATGAAGAGGAGCTAAAGAAATTGCAAGTAGAGCTCGTAAACTTACAGCAGTGGATATCAAAAAAACAACTAAGGGTTGCAGTTATTTTTGAGGGAAGAGATGCAGCTGGTAAAGGGGGAGCAATCAGACGTTTTACTGAACACCTAAACCCTCGTTCCATGCGTGTTGTCGCTTTACCTAAACCAACCAACATAGAAAAAGGTCAATGGTACTTTAAAAGGTATATAAAGGAACTACCTATTCCAGGCGAGATTGTTTTTTTTGATAGAAGTTGGTATAACAGAGCGGTAGTAGAACCTGTTATGGGATTTTGTACCTCACCAGAATATAAAAAATACATGGCTCAGGTTCCTGATTTTGAACACCTGCTTTACGAAGATGGAGTCATTATAATTAAGTTTTGGTTTTCCATCTCTAAAGATGCACAAATGAAACGCTTCCATAAACGATTAAGTAACCCATTAAAAGTGTGGAAATTTAGCCCAATTGATCAAAAAGGGCAGGAATTATGGGATGACTACACCTTTTATAAAGAACAAATGTTTAGTAAAACACATACTCCTTACAGTCCCTGGATTATTGTGAAGACGAACAATAAGAAGGAAGCTAGATTAGAAAGCATTAGGTACGTCTTGTCTCAGTTTGAGTATGACGATAAGGAAAAAGCGACTACTACTCTATTTCCAGACCCTAACATTATAAGCAGGTACCATAGAGATGTTAAACAAATCGATAATTAAATTAGAGATGGAAAAAATTAACCTAAATAACGAAGAGATAGAAATTCTCAACTCTAAAAGCGGCTTAAAGCGATTAATCTCATACCCAACAATTGATTTAAAAAAGACAATTCGGTATGTTAACTACGAAGACTACCTAGAAGAACTTCAAGTTGAACTGATACAGTTGCATAATTGGGTCATTAACAATAATAAGAAAATGATTATTCTTTTTGAAGGTCGAGATTCTGCGGGAAAAGGTGGAGCAATTCGAAGAATGACAGAACACATTAATCATCGGTACTTTGATATAGTAGCCTTACCAAAACCAGATGAAGTAGAAAAGGGACAATGGTATTTTCAGCGTTACGTAAAGCATTTACCAAAAGAGGGGGAAATTGTTTTTTTTGATAGAAGTTGGTACAATAGAGCAATCGTTGAACCTGTAAACGGATTTTGTACAGAAGAAGAATATCATATATTCATGAAGCAAGTCAATAATTATGAAAAAATGATTACAGAATCGGGAACGATACTCATCAAGTTTTACTTCTCAATTTCCAAGGATGAGCAAGCTAAGCGTTTTGAAGAAATAAAGAATGATCCATTAAAGAAATGGAAAATGACACCTGTAGATGCTAACGCTCAAAGACTTTGGGATGTATATACTAAGTATAAAAAAGCAATGTATAAAAAGACAAACTCTAAGTTTGCTCCATGGAAAATTATAAAAGCTAATCGAAAAACAAAAGCAAGAATTGCTGCAATTGAACATCTACTGACTGTTACACCTTATGAGAATAAGAATATGGAACTACTTAATAGGTTTACTAAAGAGGAAACGACCTAAAGTCCCCTATTTAAAATGCTATTAGAAAAATTTATTTATAATAAAAAACATTTCATAAGAGTCAAATAAACAAGAGGTTGAAAAATTAGAAGCGAAGGTTTCTCATTTAAGTAAAATGCTTGTCAAACCCTTTGGATATGCAGATCAATTTGGAGGCGAAAAAGGAAAAAAATTTAAATATGCTCCTTTTAAAAAGCTATTACTTTCTACCCACTCTCTTGCTTTTAACGAACAGCAACAATTTATTGAAAAAACTTTTAATAATTGGATGGGAGAATTAGAACAACTCGATGACGTATGTATTATGGGTATTAATATTGAATAATTTTATTGGGTTAAATATTTTTTAACCCAATGTTGAAAAACCACCAATGCCCATGTAGAAGAGACAGCATCTTTAGGACTGTTACTATGAAGCAATTGCTCTATTTTATTTACTTCATTCCAGTTTAAATAACCTTGTTCTTCTATTAAATCTTTATTAAAAACATTGCTCCTCAGGTAAGTTGACATTTCATTTTTAAACCATTTAAGTAATGGAACTTCAAAGCCATGCTTTGGTCTATTAAATAATTCTTTTGGTAAATCCTCAATAAATGATTCTTTTAAAATTTTCTTACGAGAATTCGAATCAATTTTATAATGTTCTGGTAACGAAAATACATACTCTACCAAATCATGTTGTAAAAACGGAGTGCGGACTTCTAAACCATTTGCCATGCTCATACTATCAACCTTTTTAAGCATGTCATTTGTCAAAACCAAGTTGAAATCTGCATACAAAACATCATTCATTGAGCTAACTTCAAAAGGTAAAACACTTTCTTTACGTTTACCAAAATTAAGATTCTCTTTAACTAAAAGACTAGCTTTACCTTGATCCATAAAAGAAGCCCAAGCGATATAACGATCTTTTTGAGAAAGTGATAACCCTTTAGCATATTTGTCTAATTGACGACCTAAATTACCTAAATTACTTTGTCTAGATTGGGGAAACAACCGATACAAAGGCCTTCCAGATTTTATCAATGAATTTTTGATCGATTTTTGGTCAGCCATTCTCAAAGCCTCATGTTTATTGTAACCACTAAATAATTCATCTGCCCCATCACCAGATAAAGCAACTGTAACTTGTTCTTTGGTATATTTACTCAATAAAAAGACATTAATCGCTGAAGAGTCTGCAAATGGCTCGTCAATGTAATCTAATACTTCTTCAAAATGCTCGTACAAATCATTATTAGTTACTGAAAAAACAGTATGTTCTGACTTTATTTTATTTGCTACTAGTTTTGCATACTTTGTTTCGTCGAAATAAGGTTCATCTTTAAACCCTAACGAAAACGTATGTAAATTTGGTGTCAAACGAGAAGAAATAGTTGCAATAATACTTGAATCTATTCCCCCACTTAAAAAAGAACCAAATGGAACATCAGAAATCATTCTTTTCTCTACTGATTCTTCTAATAAACTTCTTACTTTTTGCTTCGCTTTTTCATAAGAGTCAATACTTGGAGTTTGATTAACATAATATTGGTAATATTTTTTAATTTCAACGGCCCCTTGCTTTATTTTTATAAAGTGTCCAGGAAGTAGTTTCTTTACTCTAGTAAAAATAGAATTAGGTTCTGGAATATAGTTAAATTGAAAAAACTGTGTTAAAGAAGCTCTATCAACTTCTTTTTTAATAGGAAATTTTAAAATCGCTTTCAATTCGGATCCAAATATGAATTGTTCTTCGTCTTTGTAATACAATAAAGGTTTGATTCCAAAACGGTCTCTAGCTATAAAATAACTATCTTCTTCTTTATCATAAATACAAAAAGCAAAAAAACCATCTAACTCTTTTAAAGCTAACTCCCCTTTTTCTATGAATAACTGCAATAAAACTTCAGTATCTGAATTAGAGCTAAACTCAACTCCTCTACTTTCTAACCCTTTTCTAAGGCTTTGATAATTATAAATCTCACCATTAAAAACAATTGTATACCGTCCAGAACGATCTGTCATCGGTTGGTTTGCTCCATCTGTAGTATCTATAATAGATAATCGAGCATGCCCTAAACCTCCAGATTTAGTAGAATATATAGCAGAAAAGTCAGGGCCTCTTTTACTTAATTGCTTGACAGCATTTAACAACGGTTCTTCTCCTCTATTCTTCTCCCCTTTAAAAATTATATTTCCAACTATCCCACACATATTATTGTTTTAATAGATATAACAAACAAAAGAGCTAGATTACTTTTTTATTCTTTTCTTCAATTCAAAAATATCAGTTCTCCTGTCTTTTAAATTCCTAACACTTCCAAATTGATTTAATTCTCTTAACAAAGAAAGATCTACATCAGCAATTAAAATCATTTCTGTGTTAGTAGTCGCCTCGGCTTTTATTCCATTTGCAGGAAATGAAAAGTCACACGGAGTAAACACCATTGATTGAGCATATTGAATATCCATATTGTTAACTTTAGGAAGGTTTCCTACGCTACCAGCAATTGCAACATAACATTCGTTTTCTATTGCTCTGGCTTGAGAGCAATTTCTAACTCTTGAATAACCATTTTGAGTATCGGTTAAAAATGGGACAAATAAAATATCCATTCCTTCATCTGCCAGTAGTCTACTTAGTTCTGGAAACTCAGAATCGTAACAAATAAGCACCCCTATTTTTCCACAATCGGTATCGAACGTTTTTAACTCATTACCTCCTTGCATTCCCCATACTTTAGCTTCGTCTGGAGTAACATGTAGTTTTTCGTAACGTTCTTTTGTTCCGTCTCTCTTACAGATATATCCAACATTATATAAAAGCCCATCTCTCATTTCTGGCATACTTCCAGTAATCACATTAATGTTATATGAAATCGCTAACTCAGAAAACTTGTCTACTATTTTAGGAGTAAATTTCGCTAACTCTCTTATTGCTTGCGATTCTGGCAAATGATTATTATCTGCCATTAAGGGTGCATTAAAAAACTCTGGAAATAATGCAAAATCAGAACGATAAGCAGATACTGCATCTATGAAATACTCTGCTTGCTGCATTAACTCTTCTAAGTCTTTGTACAAACGCATTTGCCACTGTATTAGTCCTAAACGAACTACTGTTTTATTGGTATTGGCTTTTTTCGTTGGCTTTTCGTAAGATATATTATCCCATTCTAATAAAACAGCAAAATCATTTGATGCTTCATCTCCTTCTAAATAGCCTTTAAGAATTTTCGATGGGTGAAAATCATTAGACATTTGAAAATTTAAAACAGGATCATTAATTTCCTTTCTTTTTACCTTTTCAATGTATTCTTTAGGAGACAAAGTCGCCGAATATTTATGATAATTTGGTATTCTACCTCCAAATGCTATCCCTCTTAAATTTAACTTTTCAGTCAATTCTTTCCTATAATCATATAATCTTCGACCTAAACGTAACCCTCTGTATTCAGATTTTATAAATACATCTATGCCATATAATACATCACCACCAGAATCGTGTGTTTCAAAAGTATAATTCTCGGTAATATCTTTATACGTATGACTCTCATCAAACTTACCGTAATCAAGAATAATAGACAATGCACAGCCTGCTAATTCTCCATTTATTTTAATTACAACTTGTCCATCGGGAAACTTATCTATTAATGATTTAATATGTGATTCCTTCCAGTATGAATCAGGCATGCTAGAATACGCCTCAATCATTGCTTCTTTTAACTCTTTATAATCGTCTAAAGTTAAATATTCAAGCTCAATGTTCTCTATGTTTTCAATCATAAAATGTGTTACTGTTTCTTATAAAACGACTTGCTTATTTGTTATAAATTTGACAGGTAAAGATACTCTTAAATAGAACTAGTTTTATTTATTTGTAACCAAATTTATTACCTCATAAATAATAGTAGCCGTTTCTTTAATTTCTTTTTCTGTAATGATTAAAGGAGGTGCAATTCTAAAACTTTCTTCATTAGATAAAAACCAATAACTTAGAACGCCTTGCGCTTTACATCCAAGAACGATTTCTTGAACAAGATTTGAATTTTCCATTTCAATAGCGAAAAACAACCCTTTTCTTCTTATTTCAACTATGGAAGGATGACTGATGATCTCTTCAAATAATTTTCCTTTATTTTCTACATTATTAATTAAGTCTCCTTCTGTCAAAATTTTTAAATTTTCTAAAGCAGCTGCACAACATACAGGGTGACCTCCAAATGTTGTAATATGTCCTAGATTAGGATTATAAGTCAATTCATGCATATAGTCATGTGAAGAGATAAATGCGCCGATTGGCATGCCTCCTCCCATAGCTTTTGCTATTGTTAGTATATCCGGAACAACATTATAATGTTCAAAAGCAAACAATGCTCCTGTACGTCCAAATCCTGTCTGGATTTCATCAAAAATTAATAAAGCTCCTGTTTCGTTACATTTTTGACGTAATGCTGCCATGTAAGATTTTGAAGGAATTCTAACTCCAGCATCACCTTGAATTGGTTCTATAATAACTGCTGCTGTTTTTTTAGTAATTAAGCCTAAATCAGCTTCATTGTTAAACTCCATAAATGAAACACCTGGTAGCAGCGGTCTGACGTGATATTTCTTATTTTCATTACCTGTTACACTTAACGATCCATGAGTACTTCCATGATAAGACTTATGACAAGAAACCAATTCTGTTCTCCCTGTAACTCTTTTGGCTAATTTTAATGCTGCTTCATTTGCTTCGGTACCAGAATTCACAAAAAAAGTAGAATTTAATTGTTTTGGCAATAATTTAGCTAATAGGTTTGCTAATTCTTGTTGAGGGTTTTGGGTATATTCTCCATAAACCATGACGTGCAAATACTTATCTACTTGATCTTTTATAGCTTTTTTAATTCTTTCGTTATTATGCCCTAAATTACTAACTGAGATCCCAGAGATTAAGTCTGCAAATCGATTACCTTGTTTGTCATAAATATAAATTCCTTCTGCGTAATCTACATCTATTTCAAAGGGAGTTTGAGATGTTTGAGCTAAATGTATATTATTCACTTTTAGGTGATTTATTTCTTAATTTTATAGTCAATCCAAAATTAACGAAAGCTCCATTAAACATTGTTTTAATGTCCTCTATTTGATTTAAATCAATAGATTTTACTGGTTCACTATCCAAATTATAATGTGTTAAAGCAAATGCTTGTCGCATATAACCTGCTTTTAAATAAACACCAAAAACATTTCCAAAATATTTATTCACTCCTAAACTAAAAGCATTAGTTGATCCTCTCCCGTTTATATATACTCTACCAAACTCTACATTCGAAGAATTTTCATTATAACCTAACCCTCCTACTCTAGCATCGAAATAGAAATTGAGTTTAGGTTTATTTATTATGTAATATTGAACAGAAAACCCAAGACTTCCAGTACTATAACTAGTTGTATCAGTATCGCCTTGATCTATACCTGATAAAAAAAGACCAAAAGAAAAATTTTTATGAGTATTATAATGTATCGATAATTCATTTTGTAAGGTAACAAACACATCTTCCCCTCCGTTTAAAGCAGTAGTATTATTTTTAAAAACATGGGAAGAAGTTACTTTTCCAGAATAGGGTCCTAAGCCAAGTTTGAGCTGAACTCGTCCTTTATTAACTGACTGAGCTGGAATAGTGGCAGAAAATAAGGAAGCTAATACGATAAAAATAAACTTATTCATTAGTCAATGTAGTTTGTGTTATAGTTGTAAAAGTAATAAAATAATAGTGAAATATATTTCTTTATTCTGATAAGAAAAGTAATCATTAGTTTTTCTTATACATAATCTAATTAAGAGCTTAGGTTATTTACTTATTTTTAAAAAAATATATGCTAAATTAGTACTTTATTAAAAAGGTTTATTTTGGGGATTTGACTCTGAACTTTATCAAATGGAACTATGAAGTAATGATTAAATTTAGACAGCATATTGAGTCAATTTCTAAAATCAGTAATGAAGATTGGCTCATTTTTTCTTCATTCCTAAAGAAAAGAGAACTTCCTAAAAAGCATCTACTATTAAAAGTAGGTGAAATAGAAAACCATATTTCTTTTATAGAGAAAGGACAAATTCGGTTACTCATACCAAAAGAAATTGAAGAAAAAGAGATTACATTTGGATTTAGTTTCGAAGATGAATTTATTAGTGCTTATGATTCTTTTTTAACACGAACTCCTAGTCTATATCAACTAGAGACATTAACTCCTACCGTCTTATGGAGCATAGACTATAAAGACCTGCAAGAAACATACAAACAAACCAAAGTTGGAAATACAATAGGTCGATTTATAGCTGAAAGGCTTTATTTATTGAAGTCAAAAAGGGAACAATCGTTATTAAATGAAACGCCTGATCAGAGATATATTAATCTTTTTAAAGAGCGCCCAAATTTGATTAAACAAATTCCTTTAAAATATATTGCTTCTTATATAGGAGTTACCCCCCAAGCTTTAAGCCGAATTAGAAAACGAATTACTTAACTTGGATTCATTGTAGGAACTAAACCTTCTGTTTAAATTTGTAGTCTAAATACAGATTCAAATGGAAATTATTATTTTATTTATTGTTTTATGGTATGGAGGTTTATTTTTTCAAACTTTTTTCCTACATAGATATGCAGCACACCAATCTTTTACCATGTCTAAAGGAGTTGAAAAGGTTACTTATTTTTTAACCTGGATTTTTCAAGGATCCAATTATTTAAGTGCCTATGGCTACGGAGTTATGCATAGAATGCACCATGCCTATGCAGACACAGAAAAAGACCCACATTCTCCAAAATACGACGAAAACGTCTTTAAAATGATGTGGAGAACAAAATCTATTTATCAAAACATTAACAAAAAAAGAGTAATCATAGAAAATAAATTCACTAAAAACGTTCCTCAATGGGCTAGTTTTGATAAAATTGCAAGCTCAAAATTTTCAAGAATTGGGTGGACTGTTTTATACTTTTTATTTTTCCTAAAGTTTGCTACAGTCTGGTGGCTTTGGCTATTCTTACCTATAATCGTATTAATGGCTCCTATACATGGTGTAATAATTAATTGGTTTGCTCATATCTATGGTTATGTCAACTTTAAACAAAAAGACACTTCTAAGAATTTACTTCCTGTAGACTTTCTTATGATGGGCGAAGCTTATCATAACAACCATCATAAACATGGTAATAAAGCTAATTTTGGAGGAGTAAGATGGCATGAGATTGATCCTACTTACCTAATTATGCGTGTTTTAAATAAATTACATCTGATTAGAATTAAGAGTATTTAATTTATCTCTTTTTTTATCTCTAAATGATCTAATTCTTAAACATTAAGGTTGACGAATAAACCTCTGATAAGCCCTTCTTAAAAAAGAAACGATAGAATAGAATTTTATATAAAATCTTCTAGAAGAAAAAATAAATCTTTCAGTTGATATTAGCTTTGTTTAGTTAATATATACAATCAAAATGCTTATATTTGATTAGTGTTATTTGTGTACTACAAAATGTATTATATTTAACTACAAACTAATTTTATAGCCCTATAAAAATTAATTTAATGGCATTTATAGATTATTATAAAACTTTAGGTATTTCGAAAACTGCGACAGAAAAGCAGATTAAAACAGCTTACAGAAAGCTTGCTCGAAAATATCACCCAGATTTAAACCCAGACAGTAAAGAGGCTGAGTTAAAATTTAAAGAAATAAATGAAGCTAACGAAGTGTTGAGTGACTCCGAAAACAGAAAAAGGTATGACAAGTACGGAAAAGACTGGAAACACGGAGAAGAGTTTGAAAAAGCTCAACAAGCACAACAATCACAACGTCAATCTAGTCGACAACAGCAAAGCTACTCTAATGATGAATACTCCGACTTTTTTGAATCCATGTTTGGTGGAGGAGGAAGAGCTTCTTATGGTCGCGGATCAACCCCTAAATATAAGGGGCAGGACTTTAATTCTGAATTGCACTTAAACTTAAAAGACGTATACACTTCCCAAAAACAAGTGCTTACTGTAAATGGCAACAAAATTAGATTGACCATTCCTGCAGGAGTTGACAATGGTCAGGTTATAAAGATTACTGGAAAAGGTGGTCCAGGAATGAATGGTGGACCAAATGGAGACTTATTCATTAAATTTATTATTGAAAACCACACCACATTCAAACGTGAAGGAGATAATCTTTATCATAACGTAAATTTAGACCTTTATACGGCAATATTGGGAGGTGAAATAACTGTTGACACATTTGATGGACAAGTAAAACTAAAAATAAAACCTGGCACTAAAAACGAAACAAAAGTAAAATTAAATGGAAAAGGGTTTCCAGTCTATAAAAAAGAAGGTTCTTTTGGTTATTTAATTATCACCTATTACATAGACATTCCTTCTAACCTTAATGAAAAAGAAATAGAGCTATTCAAAGAACTTCAAAAAATTAAAGCATAATGAAAGCACAAGATTTAATACTCGCACAAACAATTTGTTCGCACTATTCTATTGAAGTCTCTTTTGTAGATGCTTTAAGCCAAATGGGGCTTATTCAAATCGAAATAATCGAACAATCTCAATACATACACCAAGACCAAATAAGTGATTTAGAGAAAATAATTAGACTCCATAACGAGTTAAATGTTAACCTAGAAGGAATAGATATTGTCTTTAATTTATTGAGAAAAGAAGAAGAATTACGACAACAGTTAACTACTTTAAAAAATAGGTTAAGACTTTATGAAAATGATTAAGCTTAATTAAAGCTATTTATATTTTAACAATAAAAGCCATTAAGAAAAGATCTTAATGGCTTTTATATTTTATATTGACCTTGTTTTATTGTCTATAAATTTATTTTCATTTCCCACTTAAAGATTCTATACACCCAAAGTTTAAAACGATACAGTAAGTAATACATAATTGGTACTACTACTAGCGTTAAGAAAGTTGAGAAGGTTAACCCATATATAATTGTCCAACTCATAGCACCAAAGAAAATCGCGTTATCTCCACCAAAGAAGATTTGTGGATCTAAATCTGTATAAAGTGTAAAGAAGTTAATGTTCATTCCTATAGCCAATGGGACTAATCCAAGTATTGTCGTAATAGCTGTTAATAAAACTGGACGTAGCCTTGTTTTTCCTCCTTGAATAATCGCGTCAAGAATCTCAGCATTAGTCAACAAATCTGTTTCTTTCAGACCTCTTTCAGCTCTGATTCTGGACCTCAACAAATTAGTGTAATCGACCAAGACTATAGCATTGTTTACCACAATACCTGCTAATGATATAATTCCAATCATTGTCATAATAATCACAAAGTCATCTCTAGTGATAAAGATTCCCATAAATACACCTACTAAACTCAATACTACAGAGAATAAAATAATGATTGGTGTTGAGAAAGAATTAAACTGCATTACAATAATTAATAAGATTAAAAATACGGCTACCAATAAAGCAGAACTCAAAAAAGCCATTTCTTTTTCTTGCTCTACCAACTGACCCGTGAAGGCATACTGCAAACCTGCATCTTTAAATTTCTTACCTGTTTCAGATAAGTCAAAATTATTCATTTTACCTTTTAAAATGTCTACTATTTCGTTTGCGTTTGCACCCTGATCTACATTTGAAAACACTGTCACTACGTTTTCTAAGTTTATTCTTTCTATAGAGCTATTCGTATACTCTACTCTAACGTCTTTAACTACTGAACGAATTGGAATATTTAACTTTTGACCTCTGTTATTCATAAACATAACTTTTTGATCCAGTAAAGCATCAATATCTCCTCTAAATTCAGCCCCTAAACGTAAGTTTAGATCATAAGACTCATCATCATTAGGCTTATTATACGTCGCAATATCTTTACCAAATAATGCTGTACGAATGGTAGAAGCAATCTGACCAGTAGACATCCCATTTCTTCTCAAGTACTCTCTATCTAGGTCTATACGGATTTCAGCTTTATTTAACTCTACATTGGTCGTTAATTTTTGAACTCCTTTCGTATGTGTCTTATCTAAAAACACACGAATTTGATCTGCCGCTTGAACTAATTGTTTATAGTTCTCTGATCCAGAAACCTCAATATTAATAGGTGGTTCTTGCGGCGGTCCATTTGCTTCTTTTCCGACAGTAATTTTAACATCTGCATAAGACCAATTTTTTAGCGCTCCTTGTATTTTCTCCATTACTAGAGCCGTATTGGCTCCTTGTCGGTGTGAAAACTCACAAAAAGCAACTGTAATTCTAGCCTTATGAGGAGTTTCTCCAAAAGAAAGACCTGCAGCTGGATCAGCTGTTCCCTTTCCTACTTGTTCAATAACAGACTCTACAAATGGAATTGATTTTTTGCCAATCACTTTTCCTTTTTCATTTTTCACTTTGACAATGTCTACCAAATCATAATATGAAACGGACTCTCCTTTAACTTCAATAGTATTCTCTTTCAGTGTATTCTCTATTATTTGCTTAACTTCAATTGTTGTTTTATTAGTCACACCTATTTCTGTTCCAGCAGGATGCTCAATAAATATATTTAAGTAATTAGGCTGATTATCTGGAAAGAATAAAACTTTAGGAGGAAAAGCACCAATTAATAAGAAAGATAAAAATAACAATCCAAATGTTCCTAAGAAAATCCAAATTGGTCTTTTTCCTTTCATTACCCAACTTAACAAACTTCTATACCTGTCTTCTAAGTATGGTAAGAAAGACTCTTGAAATCTAGCAGATAATGGAACAAAGACAAATGCATTTATGACAGTTAATAATGCGATGGTCATAAAGATATTTCCCATTAAAATATTAGACAATACATAAAACATAATCGCTAGTATCAACGTCGACAAACCTATAATTAATGTCTTTTTCTTGTTAGGCACCGACTGTTCAACTTTCATTAAAACAGCCGTTAATACAGGGTTAATGACTAAAGCAATAAACAAAGAAGAGCCTAATACAATCATTAATGTAATTGGTAAGTACTTCATAAACTCACCCATAATCCCTGGCCATAAAGCGAGAGGAACAAAGGCAGCTAAAGTTGTTGCTGTAGAGGCTATAATTGGCCAAGCAACCTCTCCTACCCCTTTCTTTGCTGCTTCGAAACTATCCATGCCTTCTTCATCCATCAAACGATAAATATTTTCAACCACCACAATACCATTATCTACTAACATTCCTAACGCTAGAACTAATGAGAATAAAACCATAATATTTAATGAAACTCCTGCCATATTTAGAAAAGCAAAAGACATAAACATAGAAAGAGGAATTGCTATCCCTACAAACAAAGAGTTTCTTAATCCTAAAAAGAATAGTAAAACTCCAACTACTAATAGTACTCCGAAAATAATTGAGTTTTCTAGGTTACTAATTTGTGAACGAATCTGTATAGATTGGTCATTTGTTAAAGAAATTTCAATGGTCTTTTTAGGTATTTCAGTCCCCCACGCTTCATCAACAATAACTTTTACTTTATCTATCGCTTCTATAATGTTAGCTCCTCCACGCTTTTTAATGTCAATCATTACCACAGGGTTTCCAGACTGACGAGCATAACTTACTGTATCGACATCTCCAAAAGAAACATCTGCAACATCACGTAGTCTTATGTCATCAGACTCTTCGTGCTTAACCACTAGGTTTCCTAGTTCTTCTTCTGACTTAAACTTACCATCAATAATAACGAAGTGGTCTATCCCATCAACTTTTAAATTTCCGGCTCCAATTGCTAAGTGATCATTTTTAATCGCAGTCTCAATATCTTGAAAGCTTACTTGTTTAGCCTCTGCATCATATTTACGAATCTCTACTTTTAATTTTTGTTCTTGAACTCCTCTTATTTCTGCAGCATTTATTTCTGCCAACCCTTCTATCTTATCTTTCAAGTAATCTGCTTTTTCTTTTAAGAATTGCACAGGATAGTTCCCTGAAATATTAATGTTCAAAATAGGCAGATCACTTATGTCCACTTTTTGAATCGTAGGGTTAACAGGTAGATCTTGTGCAAAATCTTTATCTCCTTTTGCATCTGTCAAGGCATCTTCAACCAATCGTTTAGCATCGTCTGGGTTTACAGAAAAATCAAATTCAATTTTCACAATTCCAAAATCTTGAATTGCAGTAGATTCAATTTTCTCAACCCCTTTTATGGTATTTAACTCCTTTTCTAAAGGTTTAATGATTTTGTCTTGAATAATATCTGGTGAATTCCCAGGATAAGGTACATTAACATAAACCTCAGGGATTTGAATTTCAGGAAAACTTTCTCTAGACATATTCATATAAGAAGAAACACCTCCTATAAGTACAATTGCTATGATTAGATATACCGTTTTTCTATTATTAACAGAAAGAGTCGTTAAAGCGAACTCCTTTAAGTTTTGTAAAGTATTTTTTGAAGACTTTTTGTCCATTTTATTTGTGTATTAGGTACAATGTAAATTGTACAAAGTATAAATTATTTAACTACAGTTACAATGTCTCCATTTACAAGTTTTCTAGCTCCTTTATCTATTACTTTATCTCCGGCTGATAGTCCTTTTAAAACTTCAGTTTCTCCGCTATAACTTTGTCCAATTTTAATAGGAGTTTGAACCGCTACATCATCTTTATTTAAGACATAAACATAAGACTCTTGATTCGCATCTTTTAATATTACACTTGAAGGAACAACAATTGCTTTTTCGTTTCTATAATCACGAACATTCATTACTGTCATTAAGTTTGGAACCATATTATCCCCTGGCTTAGGAATATTCACCTCTAGCATTACGGTTCTATTAACAGGGTTAACGAACTTACCAATTCTCTTAACTGGCAACTCCTCTAACTCAATTTCTAAAGCTGGAAAAAACACATTGACTAGACTGTTTGTATTTAGCTTTCTTAAGTAAACTTCTGATATATTTGCAGTAGCTTTCATACTTGATAAGTCAATTAATTGAATAATTGGACTTGAAGGTCCAGCCATCTCTCCTAATACTGGAAAAACTTTCTCTACATAACCAGAGAATGGAGCTTTTAAAACAAACTTTCCCTTTTGAGTTTTTAGTGTGCTCAATGTTTTTTGCAAAGATTGGTACTGCCCTTCTGCTTGTTTAAAATTAATTTCTGTTCCTACTCCTTGATCCATTAAAGATTTTTGCTTCTCATACATATACTTAGACAGTTCTAACTGCTCTTCAAGTTCTTTTATGTTTGAAGCAATGACTTCTGAGTCAAAAGAAGCTATCGTATGACCTTTAGAAATGTATTGACCTTCTTTTACTGTTAAGGTTTTAATCAACCCTCCAGCTTCAGGAACAACCATAACGTTCTTTTCAGCTTCTAGAGAACCTTGTATTTCAAAGAAATGATTAAATACTTGTGTCTTTAATTCTACCACTGAAACTCTTGGGTAAACAATAGCTTCAGCATTAGCCGTATCTAACAAACTTATCTGCTCTCCAATAGTAAATAATTCTTTCTGCTTTGCTTGAATATCATCTTCAATTGTTGCTTGTTTTGTTTTTAGTTGTTCTAATGTACTTTCTTCTCCACAACTAGACAACCACAAAGAGGCAGCTGCAAATGGTATTAAGGCTATTTTATAATTATTATTCATTTTTAATGTTTTATGTGGGTGTTAATTTTATTGATTAAATTTATTTAGCAATTTATCTATTGCTAGTTTTGATTTAATTAATTCAAAACTAGCATTAGTTAAATCTGTTTCTGCTTGTAATAGTTGATTTTGTACTTGTGTCAATTCCATACTAGAAACAACTCCTTCCTTATATTTTATTTATGTACTTTCTAAAATCTCTTTAGCAACAGTAACTGCTGTTTTTTGAGTTTCATAAACACCTTTTGCACTATTATAACTAGAACTTGCTTGAATCATTTGTAAAGTCAACCCCTTACTCAGTTGATCTAGTGTATTTTGAGTTTTTTCCATTTCTAATTTAGCCTGACTTACTTGAGCAGCTCTCTGTCCACTACTAAAAATCGGGATATTTAAAGATAACCCCCATAATGTTGTTGGAAACCAATCTTTTTCTCCATCAAAAAAACTAAAATCATTCCTAAGCGCATTCTGTTGATGAGAAAAGAAAGCAGCTAAAGAAGGTAAATAATTAGCTTTTGTATTTTTATAACTTAATTCATTTAACTTATATTGAGTTTCTAATAGTTTATAATCAATGTTATTTTCTGTAGAAAATTTTTCTTCACCATAATTTACCGCAGAAGCAGTAATATCTGTATATAAATCTGTTAAAGTGATAGGACTAGACAAATCCATTCCCATCTCCATTTTAAGTAAAGACTTAGAAACTTCTAATTGAGATTTAACTCTTGAAATACCGTTTTCAACCTGTAAAACAGATAATTTTAATTGAGAAGCATTGGTAGACTCCATTACTTTATTATCTACTAAAATTTGAGTTGTCTTATACAATTCTTTAATCTTTAATAAAGTCGAGTCTAACGTTTGAACATTTTTTTCTAAGACTAAAACGGTATAATAAGCATTAGCAACATTACTCCTAATGTCTTGCTCAGACTTATCTTTAAGTTGTTGACTTAAGCTTGTATAAGTTTTTGCAGCTTGCAACCCTACTAAATAATTACCACTAAACAACAATTGATTAACTTGAATGGTTCCTGTTACGTTGTAATTTGTACCAAACTGTATTCCTACCAATTCATCTGCAGGAGCTGATGGGTTAAAAGTGTTTGCAGGAAGAACGCTAGTAGGAATATCTATGAAGTTTTTAAACTCTCCGCTAGCAGAAATTTGGGGTAATCCAGATGCAGTCATTTCCCAAACTTTTTTCTCAGCAATTTGTATATCTAAATCTGCATTTTTTGCATTTTGATTATTTGCTATAGCATAATCTTGTGCTTGTTTTAAAGTATAGTTTTGTTGACCAATCGTTGATTTGACTAGCAACAATATAAATACTATGTAAATATGTTTTTTCATTTTATTTTATTTCTGTAGTTATTTTTTTAAATCGTATAAGTTAAACTCCTTTCTTCCTTTAGCTGTTAAAATACCGTAAAAATGATAGCGCATCATTTCTGTATGAATATCGACTAATGTGTATACAGAAGGAGGGAATATTTTATGGTCAAATAAAATATCGAAACGAGCAACATAGACTTTAGTGATGATTTCAGCATTGATATCTTTTCTATAGACTCCTGTTTCTTGACCTCTCTTTAAATTGTCAATGACACATTCATAGATGTGGGTATTTTTATGATTCTCAAAATACCCCCAAGCTTCTGGGTGAAAACGCTGAATATCATACATCACTGAGGGGTGAACTGATTTTAATTGTTCGGATGCTTTTAATGTTATTAACCACAACTCTTCTATTGGGTTGACCGTAGATTTGCAGATATCATCAAACTCACACTCTTTCTTGTCCATGACAAGATTCATTGACTTACAAACCAAATCATTTTTATCCTTTACGTACTTGTAAAGTGTTTTTTTTGATATCGTTAGCTCTCTGGCAATATCATCCATAGTCATGCTTTTGACCCCATTAGTCATAAATAACTCTCCAGCAGCAGCTAACAATTGAATTTCTTTACCGTTCATAAAAATAAAATTTTCATTTTGAGTGCAAATATAGAAACACTTTTCATACAGGAAACGTTTTTTGTTCTTTTTGTTTCCTTTCTTTCTTTAAAAAATGTTAAATGGACTTCAATACTTAATTAACATAATTTATAGTATCAACAAAAATATCTTCAATAGACCTTCGTTGTTAATATCTTAACAAAGAATATAAATGCTTTATTAAGTATATTTGTAGTTGATTATTTTGAAATAAAATAAATGGAAAATAAAATTATAAAAGGGTTTAGCAAATTCAATAAAGAAGAGAAAATCGACTGGATCATTGAAAACTATTTAGACAATGATACCTCTCAAAAAGAATTTCTTAAATCTTATTGGCATCAAAATAGTAAGACACAACAACTACACGATGAGTTTATAGAAAATACAATTTCAAACTTTTATGTTCCATTAGGAATAGCTCCTAATTTTAAAATCAATGACAAGGTCTATTGTGTGCCAATGGCTATAGAAGAAAGCTCTGTAGTTGCTGCTTCTGCAAAGTCAGCTAGTTTTTGGTTAAATCGAGGTGGTTTTAAAGCTAAAGTTGTTTCGATGATTAAGGTTGGACATGTTCACTTTGCTTGGCATGGAGACTATGAAAAATTAAGAGTCTTTTTTGAGGAAATAAAACAAAAGTTCTTTACGGAAACAGAAAGCTTAACAGCTAACATGAGAAAAAGAGGTGGAGGAATTTTATCGATCGAATTGATCAATAAATCTGACTTAGAACCTAACTATTATCAATTAATGGCAAAGTTTGATACTTGTGACTCTATGGGAGCTAATTTTATCAATAGTCTTTTAGAACAGTTTGCACAAACGCTAAAAAACGAACTTTTAAATGATCAGTCTCTATCTGAAAAAGAACAAGAAGTCCAAATCATTATGTGTATTCTCTCAAATTACACACCTGAATGTATTGTTCGTTCAGAAGTAAGCTGTAAAGTAGAAGAGCTGACTGAAGGAACTGACATGTCCTCTGATTTATTTATCGAAAAATTTAAACAAGCTGTGCACATTGCGCAAATAGAACCTTATAGAGCTACAACGCACAATAAAGGAATTTATAATGGTATAGATGCAGTTGTTATTGCGACTGGAAATGATTTTAGAGCAGTTGAGGCATCTGGTCATACATACGCAGCTAGAGATGGACAGTATAGGAGCTTGACAAATGTAGAAGTAAAAGATGGTGTTTTTAAATTTTGGATTGAGGTTCCTATGGCGCTTGGAACTGTTGGAGGATTAACAAAACTTCACCCAATGGTTAAGTTTGCTTACAAACTACTTGGCAACCCTAATGCCTCAGAGTTAATGGAAATTACAGCTACAGTAGGACTAGCTCAAAACTTTGGAGCTTTGCGATCTTTAGTCACGACAGGAATACAAAAAGGGCACATGAAAATGCACCTTCTAAATATATTAAACCAACTAGAAGCAACTAACGAGGAAAAGAAATTCTTTATTGAAGAGTTTAAAACGAAGACAGTGAGTCACCAGGCAGTAGTAGAGTTATTTAATAAAATAAGAGCAGAGAAAGCAATAGGATAACATTCTTTTAAAATGAAAATAGCACTTTTAGGATACGGAAAAATGGGTAAAGCAATTGAAAAAATTGCAATTGAAAGAGGTCATCAAATTGTTTTAAAAACAAACAGTTCTACTCTATTTAGCCCCGATGATTTATATGAAACAGATGTTGCTATAGAGTTCTCAACTCCAAAAAACGCTGTTTACAACATTATGACTTGTTTTGAAGCCAATGTTCCTGTAGTAGTTGGGACAACAGGTTGGTATAAAGATTTTAAAATGATTAGTGAACGTTGTATTAAAGAAGAGAGAACTTTACTTCATGCCACTAATTTTAGTGTGGGGGTTAATTTATTTTTTGAAATGAATAAACGTTTAGCTGAATTAATGAATCCCTACCCTCAATACAATGTTGATATAGAAGAAATTCATCATACAGAGAAGTTAGATGCTCCCAGTGGAACTGCCATTACACTAGCTGAAGAGGTCGTAAATACATTAGACTTAAAAAAAGGTTGGAAAAACAATAAAGAAGTTAAAGAAAATGAAGTTTTAATTACTTCTAAAAGGCTTCCTAATGTACCAGGCACACATGTTGTAAAATATGATTCTAAAATTGATACAATAGAAATTACCCATACCGCAAAAAGTAGAGAAGGGTTTGCATTAGGTGCCGTATTAGGTGCTGAATTTACTCTAAAAAGAAAAGGATTGCTCACGATGAAAGATGTCTTGTTTTGCTTCGAATAATTTACTTTTTAATCCAATAAAAGAAAAATAATTTTATCTACTTTTGCCACTCATCAATTAACAAGATGATTAAATAATTACTTTATGCAAATAGCACAAATATTAATTTACTTAATGGTGGTAATCCACTTCGCTTCCCTTTGGAAAATCTTTGAAAAAGCAGGCAGACCAACTTGGGAAGGTTTTGTTCCTATTTACAATTACTTTATTTGGTTAAAAGTACTTGGTAAACCATGGTGGTGGATTTTCTTTTTTGTCATTCCTTTTGTTAATCTTGTTATTACGGTTGCATTGCATGTAGAAACGATTCGTCTTTTTGGTCGTTATGAACCAAAAGATACTTTACTAGCTATCGTTTTACCTTGGTATTATATTCCTGCTTTAGCTTATGACAAAACAGCAACAATAGAAGCTCCAACCGATTGGAGTAAGAAAAAAGACAAAGAAAAAAGGACCATCCATGATCACATCACGTTATTTTTTATGGCTCCATTTATTGGACATGCTATTCTCATAATTTTTAAATTATTTGGTTCTAAAGATAAAGTCAATAAGCCTACTATGCCTGCTGAATGGACTAATGCACTTGGTTTTGCTATTGTGGCTGCTACAATAATTAGAACATTTACATTTGAAGCATTTACAATTCCTACAGGATCTATGGAGAAAACAATGCTAATTGGAGATTATTTATTTGTAAATAAGCTAAAATATGGACCAAAAATTCCTGAAACTCCTATTTCTGTTCCTTTTGTTCATAACAGGTTGCCAGGAACAATGACTCCAAGTTATGTTGAATGGTTAACCTATGACTATTATCGTTTACCTGGTTACGGAAAAATTACTAGAGGAGATATTATGGTGTTTAATTGGCCCGTAGGAGATTCAGTAGTGTTGCACCCTGAAGTTGCTGCTCATGATTACTATGCTTTTGTTAGAAATGGAGCTTTCCAAAGAAGCGGACTAGATATTAACTCTTTTGAAAAAGTAAAAGAAAAGGCATTTCAAAAAGAAAGAGAACGACTAGCAGAAGGTGGAGGAATTGGAAATATTGTACAAAAAACAAAAGGTGTAATGCGTTTGCCAAACGATAAAAAAGAAAATTACATTAAGCGTTGTGTTGGTGTAGCGGGTGATTCTTTATCTGTTGTAAATGGAGTCATTCATATCAATGGAGTTCCTGAAGATTTCCCAGAGTTTGCCCAATATTCTTATCGCTTTGATTTTAAAAACACAACAACTTTCAATATACAATACTTAATTGATGAGTATGACATTTACCAAAAAGATGTGCAAATGGGAATAGATCAAACAACAAATAAAGGTGTAGCTTACTTTACTTGTGTTCCTAGTATTGCAAATAAATTGATGTCTTACCCTGATTTAGAAAAAGCTACCATAGATATTCATCCAAAAGGATACGATTATGCAGCAAATAGAGGGGAGTACTATCCTATTTATCCTCACAACCCTAATTTTAATTGGTCTAGAGATAATTTTGGACCTTTATACATTCCTAAAAAAGGCAGTACAATTGAATTAAACGAGAAAAATTATATCCTTTACAAAAGAGCGATTCATGCCTATGAAAAGCATGAAATAGAAAAACGTAAAGACGGTTATTATCTTGATGGAGAAAAAGTAACTAGTTATACTTTCAAAAGCGACTATTATTGGCTAATGGGAGACAACAGACATGGTTCAGTAGATTCTCGTTATTGGGGATTAGTTCCAGATACCCATGTGGTCGGTACAGCATCTTTTGTTTGGATGTCTCGCCACCCAGAGAAGCCAATGACCGATGGTGGAATTCGTTGGAATAGAATTTTCTCTTTTGTAAAATAATTAAGACTAAAAATAAAAAAGGTTCTACTATTTTAATATTTGGTAGAACCTTTTTTCATGAATTAAAGTATCAACTTATTCTAAAGAACAACTCTAGCCCATTAAATGGAACAAATTTTGGACTGTCTAATAAAAAATATAAAATGAAATCATATCTCTATTTATTATTGTTACTTGTTATTCCTTTTCTTGGATTTACCCAAGAAGACGATGAAGAAGAAATAGACCCTAATTGTATTCATCCAACAGAAAAATCGGCGATAAAAAAATGGGAGAAAGCTCAAGACACAAAAAAATATGATTATAAAGAGCGCATGCGTTTTTATAAAGATTTATTATCCGACTATGAAGATAATGCAGCAATTATGTGGGAAATTGCAAAGATGACTTATCCAAGAGCTAAAGCAAATAATGATTATTCCATTCCTGAAAAGTACTACAACATGATTTTATCGGTATGCCCAGAATATCATGCAGATGTTTACTATCAACTCGGAGTTATTTATTACCAACAAAAAAATGATTGTAAAGCGTATGAAACTTTTCAAAAGTTCTTAGAGTTCCCTTCGGATGACGATTCAAAGCTAAGTCGAAAATACCCAAAACAACTAGAAGACGTTGAAAGTATTATGCCAGAGATAGACTATTACTGTAATTTTTACAAAAAACCTGTTTCATTTAATCCTACTGTTGTTAATCATGTTTCTTCAAAAAATAAAGATGAATTCTTACCTATGATTTCTCCAGATAATGAAATCATGTTTTATACTAGAGAATATGAGTATAAAGCAAAAGGAGATATCATAACTCAAAAAATACAGGAATTCACAGAAAGTAAGCGAAATGATGCTTATGTTCCGTTCGATGATGGTGAAAAAATGCCGTCACCGTTTAATATTGGTCCTCGTTATGGAGGAGCTACCCTATCTCTAGACAATAAAGAGTTGTATATCTGTTCTTGCGAAAAAGAAGCTAACTACTTCAACTGCGACCTATTTGTAACAGAGTACGATGTTGTAGAAATAAAAGGAAAGAGGAAGTATGTTTGGTCACCATTAGAAAATTTAGGCCCTTTAATTAATGGAGATAAAACTTGGGAAGCTCAACCTTCTCTTTCTGCAGATGGCCAAACGCTCTACTTTTCTTCGGCTAGACCAGGAGGAATTGGAAAAACAGACATTTACTTTTCAGAGAGACAAGACGATGGAACTTGGGGGCAAGCTCAGAACATTGGAAGACCTATAAACACTGAAGGTTCAGACAAAGTTCCATTTATTCATACCGATAGTAAAACATTGTATTTTGTTTCTGAATGTTCGCAAACTAGATTAGGCGCAGGCGGTTTGGATCTATTTTACACCCGTTTTAACGATGAAACAGGAAAATGGAGTAAACCAAATAACATTGGTTACCCAATCAATACAAAAGCAGACGAAGATGGAATAATTGTTAGTACAGATGGAAAAATTGCATACTTCTCCTCTACTCGATCTAAAGAAGGAATTGGAGGTAAAGATATTTTTACTTTTACAATGCCAGAAAAAGCTAGACCTGATGAGGTAAAATTAATAAAAGGGAAAGTTGATACTGAAAATTTAGAAGATTTAAAAGATACTGAAATAGAATTTCGATATAAAAATGGGGAAACAAAAAAAGCAAAATTAAACGCTGATAAAGATGGTAACTATGTTACTATTGTTAATATGGGCAAAAAAAAAGAAGATGTGTTAATGCAAATAAAACAAAAAGGGAAAGCATTTGAATCAAAACTCATTAAAAACTAACCAAGCAAGAAAAATAATACCTTCGTAAAAGGACAAGAGCTAGAAGTAAAAGACCTTAAAAAAGGAGGAAGCTATACTTTAAATGATATTCAATACAATACAAACTCTTCTAAAATTTCCGATGACTCAAAATTAGTACTAGATGGGTTTGCGGCTTGGTTATTAGAAAATAAAGCATTGAAAATAGAAATTCAAGGACATACTGATGATTTGGGGAATGACGCAAGTAATTTAGCACTTTCTCAAGATAGAGCCTATTCTGTTATGGAGTACTTATCTGAACAAGGCTTAAAGCTGAACAGAATGAAATTTAAAGGGTATGGAGAAACAAAACCTAAAGTGCCTAATGATTCTGATAAAAATCGAGCTAAAAATAGAAGAACAGAATTTAAAATTCTTTAATAGTACGATCTCCTAAATAACTAAAACAAAAATGACTTTTAATACTGTTTTAAACCAATTGAGAAGTGCTAAAAACATAGGAATGATAGCACGTTCGCATTTAGCATTTGGGGGTGACTTATTAATCATTATTGGAGATAAAAACAAATGGAACTTTAAAGGAGGAACAAGTACCTATACTCGTAAAATAGACGAGTTAGAAAAACTAATCTTTTTTGAGAACTTTGAACTATTTATAGACTGGAATAAAAATCACAGCAATGGTTTAAACTTAGCTGTTGAAATTGATGAAAACTCAGAAAGTTCTACAAATTATGATTTCCCTAACGGCTGTAATATAATCTTAGGAAATGAACGAACTGGAATCCCTAAAGAGGAACTGATACAGTGCGACAAAACAATAACAATTCCTCAAATAAATGCTATTGGAAGTCTAAATGTTGCTATTTCCGCTTCTATTATTTATTATGAATTTAGCAAAGCCATAAAAGACAATGCAACAATTGCTAATTTTAAATATGTTTAAAATTTAAAAAGGGATTCTCCTTTATTAAATCGGCTACCTTCTTATTCGTTTTCTCAATAAATTTTTGATGACTTTCAGAATCAGGATTAAAGGGTCTATGCGATAAAGCTAGTTTTATCTTTTTTATTTTATCAATTAAGGCAGTTGTTTCTTTAGCGTAAAACACCTCACTAAAGCGCTCATAAATATAGTCAACTGCCATTTGGTTTGGATGTAACAAATCATCTTTGTAAAAACGATAATCTCTTAATTCGTCCATTACAACTTCATAAGAAGGAAAATAATTAACCTCTTTAATTTCTTTTATTAATTCACTAATTGCTAGGTGGAGTACTGCTTTACTTCTATTATTCTCTACTACCCCATCTTTCCAATGTCTAACCGGGCTAATAGTAAATATAATTTTTAATCTAGGATTATATTCTTTTAAAAGTTTAATAAGCTCTTTATACTCCTCAACAATTTCTTCTATGCTCAGTAATCGTTTTGTAAATTGATTGTTGGGAATTTTATGACAATTTGCTACAATTTCACCTGTTTCGTTGTAGGTATAAACCCAAGCAGTACCAAAAGTAATAATTAAGAAGTCTGCATTCATGTAATATTCTGAAGATGCTTCAATCGCTTTATTTATTTTACTGAGACAGTCGTTAGCAGATAAACCATTGAACTGACTGTGGTGTTTAAGACTTAACCATTGGTCTGCAATATTTGATATTTGAGAATTTTCAAACCGATCTTGTAAAACACAAGACTTTATAGCACTAGCAATAGAAATTGGATTAAATAAAATTCCAAAAGGATTCATCGAAACATCAAACTTATCAGCCTTTAGTTTATTCCCCATATTGTGAGTAAAACAAGATCCTATTAAGCTTATTTTTTGATGATGATTTATTTTATCATCAGACTCTTCAATAGCTACTCTAGTTCGAAAGTTCATTCAAATCTATTTATTTGCTATAAAACGTTTTCTTTTGTAATCAACTAACCTCTGAAGTCTTGTAGCATCATTTTTGTACTTATAGACACTTATAGCAATGGCTTTTTGTATGTAATAATCTGCTTTACTAAAGTTATCTGACCACAAGTAAGCTCGTGCTAAATTAACATACAGTAACGCAGTCACTTTTTTATTAATCCTTGCTTTTCTATCTTGAATATAGCTTTCTTTTTCTGCTTGTTCCCAAATTTTTATTGCTTTACTCAACTGAGCTTTCACCATTTTAGGAGATTCAGTTTCTATTGAAAGATATCCTTTTTTAGCTAAAGTATAAGCCTTAATCAAATCAGAGTAATCCATGCCTTTGAACTTTTTAACGGTGTAGATTTCTATCGTTATACTTTTTACAGGGTAACCAATTTGACTGTTCAAGAAATCATTTGCTTCAACAAGGTTACCAGAGATTGCCGACTCTTGAACTGTTTTCCACATTAAATCATAATTATCAATCTTCCAGTATTCATACCCGTATTTATTATCAAACTTTCCAATGGTATAAGACTTAACATTTTCGCCACCAGAATGATTTAAAATAACACCCCCACTTGGATCAATTACCTTAATTGTGTATGGGCTAGAATACTTTAAAGAATAGGATATTGAAGCCGTAGCACCAGTCCCTTTTGTCTTCTCTTCCAACTGAACATTTTCTATGCCTTGTGGTTCATAAACAACCTTCATTCCTCCTTGTCCCTTAGTAAAGCCAGCCAACTGTATTACTCCTGAAGCTACATCATCATTAATAGGATTTAACATAATAGGAAAATCAACGTCTTCTTTAAAAGGTTGTAGCGGGTAAAATTGTTTAATGGGCTGGGCTAATGTAGGAGTTGTAATTCTTTGCTTTTCCCAAGTAGACATTTGAAGTAAGTAGTTTTTATCTATCTCTTGCTTTTTTAAGTACCATGCAGCATATTCCGCCTCAAACTGACTCATTACATAATCGTACTTTACAATAGAGTCTTTACTTTTTTGATTATACTTTTCTAAATTTAGTTCTAATGCATAAGGAATAGACTTATCTATAGAAATTAATGGTTTTTGTTCGTACTTAAAGGTAACTCTTTGTTCGTCTATATTTTGAGCAAAAAAGCCTGTGGTAATAATACTTAATAATAGTAATAATCGTTTCATAATCTTAAGTTTTAGTTGTAATCAACTCTAATTAGGCAATTAATATACCAAAAAGATTTACAAATCGGTTAGTAGAACTTTACTATGTTTAAAATCAATAAAATAAATCAGTATTTACACCCTGTTTATTTTATAGGTTAAAATGTTTTTTTGC
>JAGXIB010000056.1 GCA_024635865.1 Flavobacteriales bacterium | reverse complement strand
GCTCTCAATACCGCAGGATCCAGGGATATCAAGAAACGAGACGGTTTTTCAATACGATCCAAGTATTTGAAAGCACAACAAAAGAAGATCAAGCTCATAATGTTCCAGCAATTTGGGGAGCACCCGAAGCTGTAAAATTATTAAATAAAAACTACGAATGGGAGCTAGTTGATGAAGACAATGGTACTGCTGATGATTTTGTTGCTAGCGGACAGTTTAATCCAATTGGTAAAGCAAGAGAAGGAAATCAAGATGATGGTCAAATTGAAGTTACAGATCCTACAGGAGGAACTCAGTTAATTTTATACTACACTATAAAAGAAGAACTTTAAAACATATTTTTTATTAAGTTTAAGCCATGATTCTAGACTAATAGTTTTGTGGCTTTTTTTATTATGAATGTATTTGGGAAAAAAATTTTTATAAGCCCTCTAGATTGGGGTCTTGGTCATACGACTCGTTGTATACCTATAATTAGAGTCTTACAAGAACTTGGAGGTGAAATATACATTGGAGCAAATAAAACACAACAATCTTTGTTAAAACGTGAGTTATCAAATGTAAAATACATTGATTTTGTAGGTTATAATATCTCTTACCCTTCTAAAAGCGGAATGGTATTTAAAATGGCTGTGCAAATTCCTAAAATTTTAATTAAAATTAAAGAAGAAAAAACACAGCTAAAAAAATTAAATCAAAAATATAATTTTGATTTAATTATCTCTGATAATCGATTCGGTCTATATTTAGATAAAACACCTTCTATTTACATTACTCATCAAATAAACATACAAGCTCCTTTAGGCATTGATAAAGTACTCCACCAATTACACAAGCAATTCATAGCTAATTATACCCAATGTTGGATTCCAGATAATGAAAATAAAACCGAATCTCTTGCTGGTCAATTGAGTCATGATAACATAAAGGAAAACTATCAATATATTGGTCCATTATCACGTTTTAACACCCCTTGTTTATCCTCTAATATTGAGTATGAATATTTAGCCATTGTCTCTGGACCGGAACCTCAACGTTCAATATTTAAAGAACAAATCAGTAACTTTTTTCAAGAGTCTGGAAAGAAAGCTGCTATTTTAGGGGGAGAACCCCTAGAAAACAGAAATACTAGTGATGCTAATGTGGACTATTATCCACATTTAACTTCAGAACAATTTTACAACTTATTAAATGTTTCTAAACAAGTAATCTGTAGGCCTGGATACTCTTCAATTATGGACTTATCAGTTTTACAAAAGCCTGTTTACTTCATTCCAACACCCGGGCAAACTGAACAGGAGTACTTAGCAAAGTATTACAATAAAAAATACAATATAGGTTTTTCAAGTCAAAAAAAATTGCATTCTAAAATAGATACTTTAAAATTTAATTTACTCCCTTTTACAACCAATGTAACTTTAACTAAAAGGTTAAAAACTATACTAGACGACATAATCGTATAGACACATTCTATTATTTATTATAACTTCGTTGAATAGTTAGATTTAAAATGATTAAAACTAAAGACATAAAAAAAGAATTCTCTGATTTACAAGTGCTAAAAGGAGTAAATTTAGAAATTAAAAAAGGAGAAATAGTCTCTATTGTAGGTTCTTCTGGTGCAGGAAAAACAACATTTTTACAAATACTTGGGACGTTAGACACTCCAAGTTCTGGCCAGATTTTGTTTGACGATAAATCAATTTCTGATTTTAACAAGAAGGAGTTAGCTCATTTTCGTAATAAAAACATAGGCTTTATCTTTCAGTTTCATCATTTACTTCCAGAGTTTACTGCAATCGAAAATGTTTGCCTACCAGCTTTTATAGGAGGAAGAAACAAAAAAGAAACAATCGATAAAGCCAAGGGGCTTTTAAAGAGATTAGGCCTGTCAGAAAGAGAAGACCACAAACCTAATCAGTTGTCTGGTGGAGAACAGCAAAGGGTTAGTGTTGCAAGGGCTTTAATCAACGACCCTTTACTTATACTAGCTGATGAACCAAGTGGAAACTTAGACTCTAAAAACGCAAAGGAATTGCATGAATTATTTTTTGAGCTAAGAAAAGAGTTTAATCAAACATTTATTATTGTTACTCATAACGAAGAGCTAGCAGAAATGGCTGATCGAAAACTAACAATGAAAGATGGTGTAATCATTTGACCTCAATATTTTACAAAGCAAAAAGGTCCGTTTTATTTGAATAAAACGGACCTTTTTGCTTTGTAATTAATTCACTAATTAAAATGGCAAATCACCATCGTCTTCAGCTGAATTTAAAGCTGTGTCAGGAGCTACTGGCTGAGGAGCAGGTGTTGAAGCTGCTGTAGCTCCTTCAATTTTCCATGCCTGTAAATTAACAAAATATTTGCCGTTATACTCGTTTCCTCTAATGTTAAAGAAAACATCAACATTATCTCCTTCTTTTAAACTATCTAAAAGATTTACTCTTTGTTGAGTACATTCTAACTTTACATCTTGAGGGTATTGCTCTTGAGTTGTTACAACAAATTCTCTTTTGGTAAATCCACTATCAAATGTTTGAGCATCCATTAGCATTTTCACTTTTCCGTTAATCTTTAATTCAGCCATATTGTATTTAAAATTTTAATTTTTTCTGTACTCAAAAGTAAAATATTTTTTATGAAATATTCAAAAGTGTGAATATCTAGTTGTTGAATGTTAATAACGTTTTCCATGCTTCTTCAATCTTCTGATCTTTTAAAAGATTTTTAGCAATTTTATGCAATTCCAACTCCAATGCTGCAGCGTTTTCTTCATACTTCATAAAAAGATCACTTAATTCCATTAACCTATAATCATTGACCTCTGTTTCATCTGGCAGAACTTCAATACCTCCCAACATACCTAAATCGTTACCAGATAGCACTTTACTAGTTAAAATATCTTCAGGAATATTGTCAAAGCCAATTCCTCTTGATGTAATTGGTTTTTTTATTTCAAACATTGAATTTTTGTCCGCTCTACAATACCAATTACCTCCCATTCGTGCAACTAAATCAATCTTATGCTGATCAATCATCTGTTTATCATCAAGAATACTTTCATCAATATGAATTTTAAGTATTTCACAAACAATTAAATTTCCTGCTCCACCTTCTTGCCCCAATTCTATTACTTCATTCACTTTACATTCCATTTGTACGGGAGACTCTCCTACCCTAAAAGGTTTAATTAAATCTGAAGGAACAGGAGTTAAACCACTCTTGACAAACTCATCTTCTCCAGGTTTATATGGAGAACTAGCTAAAGACATTTGCTGTACCATATCATAATCAACAATATTAATTACTACTTCTGGCACTTCTTTAATATTATTATAAGTATCCTTACTTTCTCCAGTCCTTCCACTTTTTGCAGGTGAAAAAACCGCGATTGGAGGGTTTGAACTAAAAACATTAAAAAAACTAAATGGTGCTACATTTCTATTTCCATCTTTATCTACCGTACTAGCAAAACAGATAGGACGAGGACCTACTGCGCCTAATAAATAGTGATGTAATTTTGGATTTTTTGTAACTGAAGTATCTATTGTTAACATATCTATTGTTTTATTTATTTTGCAAATATAAGGTAAAAAAAAAGCTCGATACAGTTAACTGTATCGAGCTTTTAACTTTATTACTTTTATTTTTTAATTCAATACAATTCTTTTTACAATTGATTTATTATTATCAGTATCTGTAACTTTTATCATATAAACACCTCTTTCATGCTGAGTTAAATCAAGTAAATGTGTCTTAGCAATTGGAGAATTTGAATAAATCACCTCTCCAATAAGGTTAAAGACAATAACACTTACATTTTCACTAGCGGTAATAGTTAACCTTCCACTCGTAGGATTAGGAACAATAGAAACATTAGTAGTTGATAATGCTTCTTTAATAGAAACATTAGTTAAGTCATAAGTTCCAGTTCCAACACACCCATTAAATGCTGTAGTTTCTACAGTATATAATCCATTCTGATCTGGAGTTAAGTTTTGAAGCGTTGCACCAGGTATTAAGACACCATCAATATACCATTGATAACTAATTCCATTTGAAGAAATTAAGTCACCATTACCTTCTGTAATTGTAATCAATGGAGCTGCTTTTACAGAAAGAGTTAAATTAACTGTACTATCACATCCTCCTGAAGTACTGAACACTTCTGTGTAAGCTCCTGTTGTTGTTAATGACTGTGTTCCTAAAACATATGTTTCTCCTTGACATATCTCAACAACAATAGTTGTATCACCCGAATTACCAAAAGTAATATTCAATGTAACAGAGCTATCACAACCTGCAACTGTTTGAAAGACCTCAGTATATTGACCTGCTTGAGTTATTGTTTGATTTCCAAACTGGTAAGGAGAGGTACAAACTGTTTGAGAATAAGTTGTATCAAAAGGATTTAAAACTGTTAAACCTAATAAAATAGTACTATCACAACCTAAAGAGTTTTGGAAAGTTTCATTGTAAGTGCCAGAAACAGTTAAGACCTGACTTCCTAACGTATATGAACTACCTGAACATATAGTGTCTTCGACAACAAATAGATTTGGAATTACCGTTAATTGTAACGTAGTTATACTATCACATCCAGCAACATTCGTTAACGTTTCTGTGTAAGTCCCTGAAGTACTTAACGTTTGACCATTAAAGACATAAGAGCTTCCTTCACAAATTGACTCTACTAGCGATATTTGATCAACACAAGGGTTAACTGAACATCCAGAAGTATGACTTCCAAGGTTAGAAATATCATCTAGCGGTAAAGCATCCCATTCTACAGAAGGGTCAAATACACTTGGACTTGAGCTTACTCCAAATTGAACAGATGCTTTTCTTACAATTGTCATATTTGCAGTAGAAACAGAACCTCCTGTCCAACTTGTCCCCGGATCCTGTCCAACTTTACCAACAATATCTACTGTATCAGTTGTGTTTTTTAATAGAACAACCGCATCATCTCCATTAAATGATAAAGCGTTAGATCCAATTGTAGCTAGAGCTAGAAGGTTATTACTCGCATTATTATTAACAATAACATAAGTTGAGTTAGCTGCTATTGACCCTGATAATGTAATAGGAGGGTTAGAGGTAGAACCTCCATTTGAATAAATTAACAAACTATACACTCCTAAATTTATTGGTCCAGACGTAGGATTATAAATTTCTATTGCCTTATTATTACTTGAACCTTCTAGGTATTCAGAGATAAATAATTCTGAACAAGGTGAAGTAGGAATAACGACCGGGGTACAAGTAACTTCTATCGTATAAGTACCCTCTGGAGTTTGTCCATTTCCTGTATAACCATCCACAACGATGTAATAAGTACCAGCTGCTAACCCTGTTTGAGTTACCGTATTGTCCCCATAACCTAAACAAGTAGT
>JAGXIB010000055.1 GCA_024635865.1 Flavobacteriales bacterium | reverse complement strand
TTCATAACCCGGAGGTCAGGAGTTCAAATCTCCTTCTCGCTACATAGACTCTTATTTAGTTTAGATGCAAAGAAAAAGCCTTTCAGAGATGAAAGGCTTTTTTTGTTAGGAGTAACGTATTGGGGTAATGTTTGTAGGATCAGTCCTATAAAGTTGGGGGATAAAAAATAGTTTACTTTGTGAAAAGAGTATTTTTTCATGGAGATTTCAAAAGATTTATTGGAACTATTGCTTCCAAGTTTTATAGTTAATCATTTTACATTTATTAGAAGTAATTCAAGTGAAGAGTGTCTCCATCTACACTTTGAAGAAAAGAATGATGAGACTCTATTCAAAGACAGTGAATTTGAGTCCAAAGGTTATCACAAAGAGATAATTAGTGAAGATTTTCTATTAAGAGGTAAACTAGTGTATCTTTATATAAAAAGGCGCAGATGGACAGATCTTGATACACAAGAAATACTTCAAAGAGATTTGAATACTATTGCAAAAGGAACTCGAATGACAGAGGGATTTTTTTAAAAGAAATTAATCGATAGCAATTCAATGGTATAACGCAGTAGAAAATTCAGAATTTAAGAGTTTTAGAACAGTAATGAATACAATAAGTTTGAATTATAGAGAAATCCTAAATTATTTTGATAACAGGAGCACAAATGCTTCTGCAGAATACCATTAATGTTAAAATATAAGCTTTAAGAGCACAACTAATAGGTGTTAGAAATAAAGAGTTTTTCCTGTTCAGACTTACTCAAATTTATGCCTAGTCCCCAACAACTGATCTTAATCCCCAATAATTATGGCATCGGATAATAAATCAAGGTAAAACGTCGATTATTTTAGCTTTTGTTCATAGGACTTACTTTATGCCAAATAGCAATACAACACTTCTAACAAAGGTCCTAATAATATTTTTTAATGTTTCAATTATAGATTTCTACATTATTAACTAGGTATAAATACCTATAAATAGACGCTTAAATATGAGTTAATAAATGTTTTGTTCACATCAATTTTATATCTATTTTTTTTTATAAAATATTCCCCTAATGAACAAAAAGATAAATGTTTTAATTGTAGAAGATCAAAAAATAATCTCAACACCCTTGGTTAATCAATTTACTAGCGCAGGATATAAAATTACAGCAGTTATAGAAAGTGGCGAAGAAGTTGTTAAACAAATAGATAAATTAAATCCTGACATTATTTTAATGGATGTTATTTTAGATGGAGAAATGACTGGTATTGAAGCAGCAAAAATCATTCTAAAAAACAATGAATTACCCATAATTTTTTTATCTGGTAAAAGTAAAGAATTATCCATTGAGGATCTTTTGGTAAATGGGGTATATGGCTACATTTCAAAACAGGAAAGTTTTGAAGAAATTAATTTTTCTTTAAAAATAGCGTTACATAAATTCAAGGAAGTTCAAAAAACAAAATACGATAAATACTTCTTAACGGAAGCTCAAAAAATTGCTAATATCGGGCATTGGAAATTAATTCATCAAACAGGTGAATTAAGCTGGTCGGATGAAACGTATAATATATTTCGTAAAAACAAAAACTTGTTTACTCCTACTTATGACGATTTTTTAAAAATCTTGCATCCTGAAGATACAGAGTTGCTTAAAAAAAACTTTTCAAATTCTGTCATTAATAAAACTACTTATGAATTTGAACACAGAATAATTATTGAAAATGAAATTAGATATGTTATAGAAAAAGGTAAAACATTCTATTCTAAAAAAGGAAACCCAGATATTTCAATCGGAACTGTTCAAGATATAACTTCCACTTACTTAACAACAAGCCTGCTTAAGCAAAGTGAATCAAATTTTAGAGAAATCTTTTCAAATTCTATTGATGAAGTATACATAATTGACATGAAATCTTTAAGTTTTATTGAAGTTAATAAAACTGCACAAAAAAAAATAGGATATAGTTCCAGTGAATTTATTGAAAAATCAGTCTTTGACATAATAGGAAATTCTGATGACATTAAAGAAGTTATTTCAAGATTATTGAAAGAAAGAGTTGGTGTCGAAGTTGAGACCGATACTTTTCATAAAACAAAAATTGGATGTGAGTACCCAGTAAATATTAAAATAAAAAAGATTAGATACAATAACAGTATCGTTTATTTAGTTTTGGCATCTGACACATCACACGCCAAACTATTAGAAACAGAAAGAAAAGAGCAATTTCAGGTAAGAGAAATAACTAATGATTTACTTTCTATAAGACAAACGTTCAACGATTTAAACAAATTCTATTCAGCTATACTAAATAAAGTCTTAGAATTGCCTTTTTTAGGAGATAATAAGAAAGGAACATTATTTATTACCAATAAAAATGGAGATTTAGAATTAAAAGTAGGTGAAAATATAAGTGACATTACTAGAAATACATGCGCATTAGTGAAGTCCGGTATTTGTTCATGTGGAACAACACTGGCCACTAAAAAAAGTCAGTTTTCTTCTTGTGAAATAGGTACAGAAGAAAAATTATCACCTGAGATGGAAGGGTTATCTAATTACAATATTCCCATCATTCATAACAATGAGGTTCAAGGCGTATATAGTTTATACACTGATAATTTAAAACAGAAGAATATAAACTATATGGACATTCTTGAAACTATAGGGAAAACTATTGGCCTTTTAATAGTTAGAATGAAAGACCATAGTGAACTACTAGCTAGTGAAAACAAATTTAGGGAGTTAACGGAGACTATAAAAGAAGTATTCTGGCTTCTAGACTGGGAAACTAAAAAACTTTTATACATAAGTCCTGCTTATGAAGATTTATATGAAGAGCCTTGTGAAAGCATGTATAATAATCCTAAATCATGGAAGTTAAAAATTCATCCAGATGACAGTGAAAAAGTAACTGAATTATATAGAACGAGAAGCATTCACAGTAAATACGACATAGAATTTAGAATTGTTATGAAGGACGAAAGGATAAAATGGGTACATGAAAGCGCATTTCCAATTTTTGAAAATGGAGAGATTATTAAAATGGCAGGGTACTCTGTTGACATAACCGAAAAAAAGAGAATTGAATGTGAGCTTATTAAAAATGAAGAAAGATTTAGAATGCTTTATAATAATAATTTATCGGGTCTTTTCAGAATTGATATTGAAGGAAAAATAATTGAATGCAATGACGCCTTTGCAAATATTATTGAATATGAAACACGAGAAAAAGTGATTAATTTATTTGTCAATGATATATTTAAAAGTTCAGTTGACATGATAAATTTACTGAAAGAATCTAATGGTGAATTAAAATCATACTCAAGCACAATTAAATTAAAAAACGGTAAAGAAGTTAGGCTATTAGAAAATGCAAAATTATTTTATGATGATTCAAACAATGTAATATTTTATGAAGGCTCAATATTTGACACTACCTCACTATATGAAATAGAAAAAGAGAAGAGAATGATTGAAGTCATTCCTGCTGAAAATCCAAATCCTGTTTTAAGATTAGATTATGACCTTAATATCATATATGAAAATGATGCCAGTAAAAATCTTTTAAAAATTTCTATGTTCAAACAAAAAAGACTGGCTCAGTTCATAACAAACATAGTTGCGGAGGACAAAAATCAATCAAATATTGAAATCAGAATTGACAAGAAATATTATATATTTTATGCGGTTAACATTAAAGAGCACGGTTATATAAACTTATATGGAACTGACATTACCGCTTTGGAAAATTCAAAAGCAGCTCATTTCGAATTAACGCTTGATTTAGAGAGATTAGTAGATATAAGAACAAAAGAATTAAAAATTACGGTAAATAAACTAAACACTGAAATTATAGAGAGACAAAAGGCTGAAGATGAAATTAAGCGCTCATTGTCAGAAAAAGAAGTTCTTTTAAATGAAATAACTCACAGGGTAAAAAATAACTTACAAGTCATTTCAAGTTTATTAAGCCTACAACAAAATAACATAGAAAATAAAGAAACCATTAACTTACTTGTAGGAACAGGTCACAGAATTAAATCTATGGCGTTAATTCATGAAACCCTTTATAAAGGAGGGAATTTTAGTGAAATTAATTTTAAGACCTACCTGGAGTCTCTTGTCCGCTATATCTCCAGTTCTTTTGAAATGCGACACATCAAGCTGAATTTAGAATTTACTGAGGGAGCTTTATCAATAGAAGTCGCTACTAGTTGTGGAATGATTTTAATGGAGTTAATTACAAACTCTATTAAATACGCATTTCCTAATGAAGGAATTGGAGAGATATTTCTTAACTTTGACCAGTCAAAAGATGGAACATATTGTTTAAAAATTGAAGACAATGGAATAGGCTTGCCAGAAGGTTTTGATATTGACAAATCTGATTCGCTTGGAATGCAATTAGTTTTCGGTTTAACGTCTCAAATCGATGGTAAAGTTGAAGTTAAAAGTTCAACAAAAGGTACATCTGTTAAAATCCTCTTTAAGGATAAGAAAAGAGTGGCATATGAAAAATAAAAAAAAGATTTTTATTGCTGAAGATGAATTTATTGTCTCTAAAAATTTAGAAGGTAAATTAATCGCTTTTGGTTATGATGTTATTGGGATAGCTTCTTCAGGAGAGTTAGCAGTTGAAAAGATCAGAAAAGAGCAACCAGACTTAGTTTTGATGGACATTATGTTGGCTGGAGAAATGGATGGTATTGAAACTGCTGGTATAATAAGATCAGAGTTTAATATTCCAATTGTTTTTTTAACGGCCTACTCGTCTCAAGAAATATATAAAAGAGCATCCATAACAGAACCTTATGCCTATATAATAAAACCTTTTGACGAAAGAGAATTAGAGATAAATATTGCTATTGCGCTTTACAAACATGACATGGAGTCTAAGTTTTTAAAGAAGCAACAAGAACTTGAGCAATTAAATGATAATTTAGATCGATTAGTTGAAGAGCGGAAAGAAAAATTACTTTTGGAAACTAATAAAAAACTTCAGGCGGAAAACGAACAACAACGTTTTTTCGATATTATTGAGCAAACAAGCGATCACGTTATAATAACAGACACTAAGGGTATTATTGAATACGTAAATCCTGCTATTATGAAATTTTGTGGGTTTACTAATGATGAACTTATTGGAAGTAACCCAAGAATACTAAATTCGGGTATTTATGGGTCAAATTATTTCGCTTATATGTGGTCTCAAGCTTTAGGCGAAAATGATTTCAATGATAAAGTCATAAATAAAAAAAAGAATGGAGATTTATATGCTTCTGACATGAAAGTTATACCTCTAAAAAATAAACATGGTGAAATTACTCACCTAGCATCAATAGGGAGAGACTGCACAAAGGAAAAGGAATTTGAAAAAAAATTAATCGATATTCAAGAAGAAGAAAGAGGAAGGATTTCTAAAGAATTACATGACAGCATTGGTCAATCAATAACTGCGATTAAACTGGGACTTAATGCAGTTATCAACAATAACCAAGATCAAGCAATAAATAACAACGTTAGCACACAAGTAGATGATCTAACTAAAGTTATTCGAGAAATCGCATATAATTTAATGCCTAGTATTTTAAAAGATTATGGACTAGTATCTGCACTCAATAAGTCTACAATGATATTAGAAAAAAGCTCATATTTAACAATTAATTTTTTACACCCAAATGAAACAAAACGATTCAAAGAAGATATAGAATTAGCCTTGTTTAGAATTACTCAGGAAGCCATTAGTAATTGCATAAATCATTCAAATGCTAAATCCATTACTGTTAGATTAGTTTATGAAAATAATTTCATTGCTTTAGAGATTGAAGATGATGGAGATGGGTTTGAGAATGATGAGCTTGATAATGTTAGAGAAATTGGTCAAGGAATATTGAATATGAAACATAGAGCATTTTTACTGAATGGAGCTTTCAATTTAAATTCAAGAATTAATATTGGTACAATTGTTAAAATTAGAATCCCCCTATGAAAAATGAACTAAAGGTAATGCTGGTTGATGATCATAAGTTGGTAAGAAAAGGAATAAAATCATTGATTAAAAAAGCAAATAAATTTATATCAATCATTGAAGCTGATAGCGCAGAAGAAGCATTGGAATTATTAACAAAAAGCCTCCCCGATATTATTGTTACAGATTTATCTATGTCTGGTATGTCTGGAATTAATTTGATAAATGAAGTCAGAAATATTTATCCCGAAATTAGTGTATTAGTATTATCAATGCATAATGATGAAGACTACATTATGGATGCGCTTAACGCTGGAGCTATGGGGTACTTAACAAAAGACATTCCCCCTGAAGAAATTCTTGAAGCGATCAACAATTTGTCTATAGGTAAAATGTATTATTCTAGTTCTTTAACCGATATATTGGCGAGACAAATTATTCGAAAAACCAAAAGAGAAGAAAACATCAAAATCGTAAAAATTACCATTCGAGAAATTGAAGTGCTAAAGTTAATTGTTGGCGGTTTAAGTAATAAAGAAATAGCCGACAAATTAATACTTAGTAAAAGGACCGTTGACAATCATAGGGTTAATTTAATGAGAAAAATTGGAGCTAAAAACACTGCGGATATAGTTAGATTAGCATTCGTTAATAATTTAGTTCCATTTTCAAGAAAACAATAACCCCTTCTACAATCATCTTCTATCTCATCCTTTACTTTTGTTTCTAGGTATTTATACTCAGTCTCTCTCGTTTTGCACTTAGTTTTTTTAAGGCTTTAAGCTTGTAGTTAATACAATTACAAGCTTTTATATTTATGGTCTTATAAGGTAATTTAGAAAATAGGACATGATTATAGCCATAGGTAACAGAAAAGGAGGGACTGGTAAAACAACGTCAGTTGTTAACATAGGGAGAGCCTTGGCTATGAAAGGGAAACAAGTGCTGTTAATTGATTTAGATCCACAAGCCAATCTTAGTTATTCATTTGGTGTAGCTACAGAAGGATGCCTACTAGGAGAAGCCCTCTTGGAAAGCAGTATTGACAGTGGTTCTATTTTTTACAAAGATGGAATAGACATTGTACCATCAACAAACGAATTGCAGGAATATGAAACTGAATTCATTAAAAAGAATTACAGCTACAATATTTTAAAAGAAACCTTAGAACCTATCAAAGAACAGTATGATTTTATTTTAATTGATTGTCCTCCTGCAGCATCATTTTTAACTAAAAGTGCTTTAGTGGCATGCGACACAGTACTCATCCCTATGATGATGGATGTTTTAAGTTTACAAGGGTTTGAACAAATGGTTGATTTAGTATATGATATTAAAAACAAGTATAATTCGAAACTATGGATTATTGGTGCACTTGGGGTAATTGTTGACGAAAGAAGACACCTAACAAAAGAAATTTTATCTGTAATTCAAAATAATTATGGAATTGATATTTTTAATAATTACGTAAGACAAAATGTAAAAGCAGCTGAAGCGCCTTCTAAAGGAGTAAGTGTTTTGGATTATGCACCAAAAAGCAATAGCGCAAAAGACTATATGAGTGTTACAAATGAATTGTTAATTAGTGTAAGTGAAAACTAACCCATCTTATATTTTAGAAAAAAAGAGATTATGAGTAAAAACACAGGTGAAACCTTATTTGACAAAGTTGGAAGAGATGTTATTGCTAAAGCTATTGAAGAATTTTATAAAAAAGTTTTATCAGATAGTGAAGTAAAACACTTTTATGAAGAGTTGGATATTCAGAAACAAATCAATCGGCAAAGGGCTTTTTTAATTCACCTCTTTGGCGGTCCTACTAAATATGCTGGGAAAGATGTTGATTTAATTCCAACGGGGTTTGTAGAAAAAGGGATAAATGATTCGCAAATAGAAATAATAACCAATCATTTTTCTGAATCCTTTAAAGAGTTAGATGTAAAACAAAAGGTCGTCAATGAGATTATGATATTAGTTGACACCAACAATAAGTCACCTGATAATATAATTGACTCAAATGACTTAGAAATAGAAAAGGAAAAAGTAGTAGAGAAAATAATTGAACCGAAAGAAATACCGGTTCAAAAAACAGAACCTAAAGTTAATACTGAAAACGAAATAAAATTAAAGAATATGGATTCGAATACAGAGAAAATAATATCAGAGTTAGAATTAGAAATAAAAAACCTAACTAACGAAAGAAAAATAGATTTAGTTAGAAACAATGTTGTTGATAAAGCTTGTATTGTATCAATGACAGATAAAAAAGGTATTATTACCTATGTGAATGATCTATTTTGTGAAGTAGCCGGCTATACTAGAGAAGAGTGTATTGGTCAAAATCAAAATATGGTACGACACCCAAACATGCCTAAAGCAGCCTTTAAAGATTTATGGGCAACTATAGGTAGAGGTAATGTATGGAGAGGTGACGTAGAGAACATGTGTAAAGATGGATCGTCATACTTTGTGGATGCATTAATTAGCCCTATTATAGGTGACAATGGAAAACCTGAGGGGTATATTGGAATTAGGTATGAAAAAACGGAACAGGTTCTTGCTTTGCGTGAAGCTGAAGCTTTACAATCTGCAGTTAATGCTGGATGGGCTTCAATTGAATTTAATCCAGAAGGAAATGTAATAAAAGCAAATAACAATTTTTTACAAGGTTTAGGTTACATGCAAGAAAATGAAATTCTTGGTAAACATCATCAAATTTTTTGTACCTCAGAATACACCAGTTCAACTGCATATCGTGAATTTTGGCAAGCACTTAATAACGGAGAAGTACAGTCTGGCGAAATTAAACGTGTAAAAAAGGATGGGACAGAAGTATGGCTAAATGCTTCATATTCTCCTATTACTAATGCACAAGGCGTAGTATATAAAGTAATAAAAATTGCTACTGACATTTCAGCAGTTAAATTTCCGATTTTAGAAGTAAGTAGTATATTAGAAGCCATGGCACAAGGTGACTTGACTAAAGTAATAACATTACAGTCTACTGGTTATGTTCATGAAATGGCTACCTCACTTTCAACAGCTACAAAAAACTTAAACTTAATATTAAGTGACATTACAGAGGTTGCCAACTTAGTTGCTTCTTCATCTGAAGAACTTTTAACTAAGTCTGATCAAATGCAAGGAACAACGCAAGAAGTAGCTTCTGCAATTCAACAAATGGCAGAAGGTGCACAAATGCAAGCTTCTCAAACAGATGAGGTTTCAAAATCAATGGAAGGTGTTTTAAAATCTGCCAACGATATGGGAGACAAAGCTGATTTAATAAACAAGGCTGCAGAAGAAGGACAAAAAAGCTCGAATGAGGGATTAAATATTGTTCAAAAAGTTGTGAAAAATATGGTTGAAATTCAAGAGTCTGCAGATTCTACTTCTGAATCAATTGATGTTTTAAATGAACGATCAGAAGAAATTGCAAGAACATTGAATGTAATTACTGACATTGCTGCTCAAACAAATCTATTAGCATTAAATGCCGCTATTGAAGCAGCAAGAGCTGGTGATGCAGGCCGTGGATTTGCCGTTGTTGCAGAGGAGATTAGAAAATTAGCTGAAGATTCAAGAAGTTCTGCTGTTGAGATTCAAAAAGTTATTACAGCTGTTCAAAAGGATATTACTACTGCAGGAAAAGCTATTGATACCATGGGGGTAAGTGTGAAAAATGGTAATGAAGCCTCTAATGAAGCTGAAGTAGTGTTTACTGTTATTGAAAGATCAACATCTGAATCATTAACGTTATCTATAGATATTCAATCTGCTACAAGTGTTCAGAAAATAGGTATTAATGGTACAGTTAAAAATGTTGAGCAAATTGTTGTTGTGTCAGAAGAAACCGCAGCGGGAACAGAACAAATAGCAACCTCATCAAAAGAATTGAGTCAAGGAATGGAAGAAGTATCATCTACAAGTCAACAATTGGCTGATGTTGCTAATCAACTTCAAAGTGGTTTAGATAAATTTACATTAGCTAAATAAATATTAAAACAAATTAATTATGACTAATGAAAACAATGAATTGACAATTGATGAGGTTAAGCTTCAAGCTAGTTTAGAACAAAAAGACAAAAATGTTGGTGCACTTGTTCAACTGATTATATTTAAATTAGGTGATGAAGAATACGCACTTAATATTGACCAGATTAAAGAAGTTGTTTTAACACCCGGAATTGCAAAAATTCCACAAACTCCTGAATACATTATGGGAGTAGCTAACATTAGAGGAAATATTATTGCTATTGTTGACTTGAAGAAGAAGTTTAACATGGGAGATAAAGATAACGAATTCTGTAATTACACTTTGGTTGTTGAAAGTGAAGATTTTAAAATTGGAATATTAGTTAAAGAAGTCCCTAATACTTTAACTGTAGCTGAAAAAGATATAGATAAGTCATCTACAGTACTTCAGTATTCAAATTTAGATCAAGAATGCATCATGGGAATTGTAACATCTAATGACAGAATGATAATTTTAGTTGATATGATAAAAATGATGGAAACAGAAGGAATGAATAAATTAATTAATAATAAATAATATGAAAAAAACAGTTTTAATTGTTGACGACTCAATGTATATGAGAACTCTCATAAAAGATGCTTTACTTGAAGCAGGCTATGATGTTGTAGGAGAAGCTGCTAATGGAGAGGCTGCAATTGATCTTGCAATGGAATTAAATCCAGATCTTATCACTTTAGATAATATACTTCCAGACATGATAGGAATAGATATTCTTAAAGTTGTAAAAGGAGAGGAAAACTTAAGGTCAAAAGTAATTATGATTAGTGCTGTAGGGCAAGAATCAGTTATTCAACAAGGTATGGAAATAGGAGCTGAAGACTATATTGTTAAACCATTTACAGCTGAGCAATTGGTTGATTCTGTAAATAAAGTGTTTAATTGAGTTCATAAATGGAAAGAAGAGACATAAAAGTAGTTATTGTTGAGGACTCAGGTTTAATGAGGCTGATTCTTTCCGACATTGTAAACAGTGAGGTTGGGATGACGGTTGTTGGAACAGCAGAAAATGGTAAAGATGCCGTAGACGTGGTTCTTAAGGAAAAACCAGATGTTGTTCTTATGGATATGATTATGGGTGAATATGATGGTATTTATGGTGTCAAAAACATTCTAAAAAAAGTTAGTGTCCCTATTATTATTTTAAGTGCTATTGGCCATACCAATCTTGAACCTGTACTTGAAGCTTTAAACCTTGGTGCTTTTGATTATATAACAAAACCAATAGAGAATAAGGCTAAAATCAGGTTAATAGAAGCAAAAATTATTGAAAAAATAAGACTTGCAGTTCAATCAAATAGCAAACTTTTTACAACAAGTAACGCTGAAATTAAAGTAAACTCTAATTTACACACGTTTGACAACACCAACAAATACAAAGTATTAGTTATAGGTGCTTCAACTGGAGGACCTACTGCTGTGGAAAGGGTGATTTCAAAACTGCCTTCAAACTTGCCAATACCTGTCCTAGTTGCGCAACATATGCCATCTAACTTTATCCCCTCATTTGTGAAAAGGATTAATGGACTTACGCCTTTGAATGTAAAAGTTGGTGAAAAAGGAGAAATGTTAAAAGCAGGAACAATTTATGTCGCTCCGGGTGATTCAAATATGATCATTGAAAAAAATGCTGTAGGAATACCGTTCATAGATTTTACAACTATGAAGTATACTGAATTTAATAATCCTTCAATAAATGCATTGATGCTTTCCGTGAATGAAGTATATGGGGAAAAAACAATTGGCATAATATTGACAGGAATGGGTAAAGATGGTGCAAACGGAATGGAATCAATTTATAAATCTGGTGGATATACTATCGGGCAAGACAAAGAAACTTCAGTTGTATATGGAATGCCTAAAGAGGTTGCTGAGCGTGGAGTGATTCACAAAGCAGTTTCTATTTACGAAATTGGAGGTTTTATAGTTAGTTGCTTATCATAAAATAATTATGGGAACAAAAGAAGAAGATTATAAAGAAATGTTTATTGCAGAAGCTCTCGAGAATTATGAAGAGTTGAATAAATTGTTTACATCTTTAGAAAAAGATATAAAGAATAAAAAAACAATAAACCATATATTTAGAATTACACATACCCTTAAAGGGAATGCAATGGGAATGGGTTATGAAGCCATTGCCGACTTAGCCCATATCATGGAGGACGTTTTTATTAACGTAAAAGATGGTGTAATTGAATTGGATGAGGAAATATTCAATAACCTTTATAAGGCTAATGATAAACTAGGTTTACTAATAGAGGCTATTACTTCAGGGAAATCTGTTGGTTACAAGGGAATAAGAACTAAACTATCTGTATTTCTTAAAAATGCGTTGGAAAATCTAGAAGATACTCAAGATACAGAGGGAAGTGTTGCAATAGAAACAACTAAACCACCAGAAAAATCGAGTCAAGCAGCTAACGACATCAAAGAAACTGAAGAAAAACTAGAAGAAGTAAAAACAGAAATAGCTGAAGCTGAAGTAAAAGTAGAAATAACTGAAATAATAGAAGTTGAAGCAGAGGAAGAAGAAGAAGATTTAGATGAAAACAAAATTGTATTCTCTGATATGGTTCAGGTTCCTGTTAGGAAACTGGATAGTTTAATGAATTTGGTTGGAGAACTAATAATTGAACGTGATAGTTTAGTATCTAAAAGTGCAGTACATGGTTTTAATTCAAACATGTACTCTAGACTTCAAAGAATAACATCTGATTTACAATACGGAGTCATGGATGTTAGGCTAATTCAAATTGGATTTTTGTTTAACAAATTTCATAGAGTAATTAGAGATGTAGCTGCTATTGAGAATAAAAAAGTTGATTTGGTATTAGAAGGTACCGAAATTGAAATAGACAGAAACGTTTTAAAAATAATGTCTGACTCATTAATCCACTTAATACGTAATTCTGTTAGTCATGGTATTGAACCTCCTGAAGATAGACTTAAAAAAGGTAAACCAGAAAAGGGTATTGTAACTTTAAGTGCTCGAAATGAAAAAGATATAGTTGTAATAGAAATTACTGATGACGGAAACGGTATCGACCATAAAGCAATAGCTAAAAAAGCTGTTAAAATGGGGATCGTTTCTCAAGAATATGTAGACTTTGCCTCAAAAGATGAATTAATAATGTTGATTTTTGAACCTGGATTTTCGAATGCGGATCAGGTTACAGAAGTATCAGGTAGAGGTGTAGGAATGGATGTTGTTAAAAAAGCAACTGAATCTATTGGAGGAAACATTAAAGTAAAAACTGTTCTAGGAAAGGGCTCCATCATATCTTTATCACTACCCTCTTCAATGGCAGTTAAAGGCGCACTTCTTTTTGAATTAAATCAACAAGAATATGCTGTTGCTTTATCATACACTGAAGCTGTTGTATCATTAAAAAAAGATGTTATCCATAAGGTAAGTAATGGTTTAATGGCAAATTATTTAGGAAAAACAATATCTATCATATTCTTAAATGATTTATATGACATTAGTAGTCTATCAGATTTAAATGACAAAAACTCTCTTCACAAAACGTATGATAACATAGACGAAAATGAAAAGCTGGATGTCCTGGTTACTTCATATGCAAATAAATACGTAGGTTTTGTTGTGGATAAATTGTTACAACAAAAAGAAATAGTAGAGAAGACACTTTCTGCACCATTAAATGAGATTGGAATAATCAGTGGTGCGACTATTCTGGGTAATGGAAATGTATGTCTAGTGTTAGATATAGCAAATATAATAGGGACATTATTTAAGGATAAAAAATAAAGATATGAAATTTGACAAAATAGAGCTTGAACTAACCAAAGAGATGATTAATGCAGGGTTGGAAAAGGCTGCTCAATCTATGGCCTTTTTCACTAAGGAAGAAGTAACAATACAAAGTACAGATGTCCAAATTCAACCATTGTCTTCTATTGGAGAATTATTGAATAAAGAAGAAGATACAGATTTGACTATTCTTACCACTAATATAAGGGGAGAATTAGGTGGTGTTTGTTACCTGATTTTTTCTGAAGTTGAAGTAAATGAACTATTAAAAGTTACTTTACCAGCATCAATATTAAATGATCCCGAAAAATTAGCTGTAATGAGTGACGCCTGTCTCTTATACACATCTCCGAGCCCAC
>JAGXIB010000054.1 GCA_024635865.1 Flavobacteriales bacterium | reverse complement strand
AGATGTGTATAAGAGACAGGGCATACAGTGGTGAAAATAACAGCAGGTACGGCTAGCACAGAGTGGCCAGAATCATTGAAATGGATGATTATTTTAGGGTCTTTTTTTATAATGATTAGCTATTTTGTTGTTTATCCTTTTATTGTTGCCAAGCGAACAAACTTTGACGAAACATTAGTAGACAAGCCGACTTATATTACTCACTCAAAAATGCAGTTTTTTAAAATAAGAGATTTTGGGGAATTATTCTCAGATTCTATCTTATTATTCAGTAAGGGAATTAGTTCAAGTGTTAAAATGTTAGTTATTACAGTTCCTCTTTTTATCGTTGGGACAGTATACTATTATAACTCTAATTTATATGGAAATGCTGAGTTAGACTGGTCACAAAATATGGAAATGGCCTTTTCTTTTGACTATAATAATTTTTCTATACTATATTTTTCTTTGTTAATACTAACAATAGGATTAAGCATAACGAACTCTTATTTTCAGGTTTATAAAAAGATTATTGTAGAAATTTCGACTAAGGAAAAAGTTCTTTTTTATTTAAAAAACACCAGTATAGTGTTACCAGTATTGATCGTTTTAAACTTAGGTCTTGGCTTAATGCCAGGGTTATTGTCTTTTGTATGTATACTGATACTCCCTTTTTTAATTATGCCACTTACTTTTAGTATTCTGGAAAATAAAACGATTTTTAAAAGTTTGGGTTCTGGGTTAACGTTTGCTAAAAACTCATGGGGAGTTTCTATCGGTATAACTGCTGTAATGTTAATCTTATTAATACCAATTTTGCTTTTAGGAATAACCCCTTTAGAGTGGCTTGTAGGTATGGTTTTAGATTGGTTTTTACTACCTCTAGCAGAAGATTACTTTTTAATTAAAAATTGTATCTGGGCAGTTGTCTATTATGCTTTTGTCTCTCTTCTTTTAAATGTTATTTTTGTTGCTTATAGTTTAACTTACTTTTCAGTTAAAGAAAGGGAGGAAGCAATAAGTTTAAAAAAAGAATTAAGCATGTTTGGTACAAAAAGTAAAACTTATGAGTCTGAAGAAGAGGGAGCTTATTAATGGTGTAAATGAGCGATAAAATAACTTACATATTACTTTTATTTTTTTCTCATTACTTTGTTTTAGCACAAAACAGCCCTAACGACGAATACCTAAAATCTAAACCTTCACAACAAGAGTTTAGTACTAATCATTGGAGAAAAATAAAGAAAACAATGATTAGAGAAGCGCGCGGTAATGCTAAGTCTAAAGGAAAAGAGTTTAACCGGTCGGACTTTGAAGATAACACACAAGATGCCAGTTACTATGAGTATGAAGAAGAATCTTTTTCTGGAGAATATGCAAAGAATAATGGGGAGCGAGAAAATGATTACGATTACAAAGAACAAAATCAAGAGTATAAGCAAGGAGAGGGCTCCTCTGGGTTTGAAAGAAAAGATCATAACGAAGACAAAGTAGAGTACTATTCCAAAAAAAGAGAACAAGAAAGTTCAAGAACATCAAATAATAACAATTATAGCGGAGAAGGCATAGGAACTTTTGGCTCTATTGTTTTATATACTTTACTCGCTTTATTTCTAGGTTTTATTATTTATTACCTGTTTATCAATACACAAATTTCTGATACAGGAAAAAAAATCGAGGAGCTAGAGTTAGAAAGAGCCCCTGTGGAGATATCGAAGTCTGAACTAGAGGCAATGTTAGAGCAGGCGTTAGCAAATGAGGACTTTCGACTGGCAGTTAGAATATATTTTATTTTCACCCTAAAAGACCTTTCTGAAAAGAAGTGGATCAAATGGAAAAAGGAAAAAACAAACCTTTCTTATTTATTAGAGATGAGAGGCAAAAAGCAATATGAGCTGTTCGACGAAAGCGTTTCCGTATTTGAGTTGGTTTGGTATGGGGACTATAAAATTAATCAACAAGATTATTCTAGTATAGAATCAAAATTTAAAGTTTTACTGAAAGAGTTGGCGACTAGTTAAATTGGAGAACAAGAGAAAATATATCATTTTAGGTATTGCAATAACTGTTGTTATTGGGGTGCTTTTTCTTGTTAACTCTTTTTCTAAAAGAAGTTCAGCTATAGAAGACAAGCAAGAAAACACCTCTCAAGAGCAAGAGGAATTCGAAAAAATACCTCAGAGAAAAGTTAATCCTACAGGAGCACATTTGATTTATAAGCTGTTAGAAAAGTATGAAAAGTCAGCTTCCATAAGACGAATACAAACAAGTTATTATTCTCCATTGAGTGAAAAATTACCGTTAATTCAAGAGAATGAAGTTCCAAATATCTACCTATCAATAGCTGAGTCGTTTAATTTAGAAAAAGAAGATAATGACTATCTTTTTGAGTTTGTTAAAAACGGAAACCACGCTTTTATTTCATTTGAAAGTTTGCATAAAGACTTTGTAAACTATCTACTTCCGAACTCAGGAACTCCTTTTTATATAGAAACTGATACAGCTGTAGGAATAAACTTTTTTCACCCTTTTTACAAACAAGAAGAACAACTAATAATTAAAAACCCATCACTAAATTACCATCATTTACCAAAGTATAAAAGTTGGTTGATTATAAATGAAGAAGCCTTGATTCAAGAAGCTGTTGAAATTGCTTATTTAGAAGACTTAAATACTATTTGTGTTATGGTGAAGTATGGAAAAGGAAGCTTTATTTTTCATTCACTTCCCGATGCTTTTTCTAATGCTTTTGTCGCAAGAAAAGAAGGTAAAAAGCATGCCGAAATCATTTTTTCTCACTTTCCTAAAGGTAATTATTACTGGCACGAAAATTTTGGAAAGTATTCTACTTATCGAGGAGAAAGCAATCCAGATCAACTACAGAAACCTAAAGAATTTTCTCGTTCTAGCCCCTTGCAATATATTTTAAAAGTGCCTTCGCTAACCATTGCATTAGTCTTAAGTATGATAGGGTTACTGTTATATATGTTGATTAAAAGTAAAAGAAAACAACGCATTATTCCCCCGATAGAAAGCGACAAGAATTCAAGTTTAGAGTTTATAGAGGTGATAGCAAAATTATATCAAAAGCAAAACCGCCACGACAAAATTTTAAAGCACATTTACCAAAATTTTATATCGTTTATTAAACAGCGTTATTATATTGAGTTTAGTAATGTGGGAGGTGATGTAATTGATAAAATTCATTTAAAGTCTGGAGTTGAGAAAGAATTAATTGAAAGAATTTTTTCTGATTTTAACAAGAGTAAAGGCAAACAAATTACAGATAAAGAATTGATTACTATTTACCAAAATATAGACTCGTTTCACAAAGGGTGTAAATAATGAACTTACTTCAAAGCTTTATAGGACTTTTTTACCCTAATATTTGTTCGGGTTGCAGTAAGGGTCTTAGTTCTAAAGAACAAACTATTTGTGTGAGCTGTTGGTCTAACCTACCAAAATCATATGAATACAAAAACTTAACAAACCATACTGCGAAGTTGTTTTGGGGAAGGTATCCCTTGGAAAATGCATTCTCTACTTTTTTGTATTACAGAGGGAATAGCTTACAAAACATGATTTACGACTTAAAATATAGAGGAAATCAAAAAGTTGGAGAAGTCTTGGGTAAAGAAGTGGGTAAGGAGGTGCTTTTGTCTAATATTAAAATCGATGTTATTATTCCAGTCCCCCTTCATCCAGCAAAGCTTCAAAAAAGAGGATACAACCAAAGCTTATCTATCGCTTTAGGAATTCAGGAGGTGTTAAATTGTCAGCTGAATAATGAAGTTTTGTTAAGAAAAGTAAATACTGATACGCAAACACGAAAGACAAAGTTTGAAAGGTGGGAAAATGTGAAAGATATTTTTGGTATAGAAAACAAAACTTCTTTAGAAAACAAACATGTTTTATTAGTCGATGATGTCATCACTACAGGTTCTACAATTGAAGGGTGCTGCCATTCATTAGGAACGATAAAAGGAATTAAAATTAGTGTTGTAGCCGTAGCTTCAGCTTAACACTTTATTCAGCTCAGTTTTTTAGAAAATAATTTACTAATTCGAAGAATAAAAAATACATTTGCATTCGAAGATTTTAAAAATAAAAAAATGGATTTTGAAAAAATATTAAGTAGTGAGTTTTTTACAGGAACAATACTTCCTTTGGTAAAGGCAATTGTTTTAGCTCTTGTTGTAATGTGGGTTGGTAAAATTATTATTAATAAGATTGTTAAGATCGTAGGAAAGCAAATGGAAAAAAGGAATACGGATGAGACCTTACGTCCTTTCTTTAAGTCTATGCTAAGCTTTGGACTTCAAGCAATTTTATATATCACTGTAATTGGTGTCCTTGGAATTGAAACAACTTCTTTTGCTGCAATTTTAGCAGCTGCAGGATTAGCTGTAGGATTAGCTCTTTCTGGAACGTTACAAAATTTTGCTGGAGGAGTAATAATTCTTTTGTTCAAACCCTTTTTAAAAGGAAACTTTATTGAAGCACAGGGGTATAATGGAACAGTAAAAGAAATTTCTCTGTTTACAACAGTTCTGAATACGCCAGACAATAAAACGGTAATTATTCCTAATGGTCCGCTTTCTAATGGAGCCTTGATAAATTACTCCACAGAGCCACTTAGAAGAGTTGATTGGACTATAGGAATCGGCTACGGAGATGATGTTGTTAAAGCAAAAGAGGTTATCAATAATTTAATACAAGCTGATTCTAAAATATTATTAGACCCTGCGCCTTTCGTTGCGGTAAAAGAGTTAGCAGATAGCTCTGTTAACTTTGCAGTAAGAGCTTGGGTAAAACAAGAAGATTATTGGGGTGTTTTCTTTGCAATGAACGAAAATGTTTATACAACTTTTAGCAAAGAAGGATTAAATATTCCATTCCCACAGATGGATGTTCATGTACACAACTCATAAAAAGTAATACGAATGAAAAATTTACTTACAATTAGTTTAGCACTATTGTTAGGAGGGGGATTAACTGCTCAGCTTGATGCTAAGGAGAAGGATTTAAGAACCAAAGCTAAAGGAGTACAAGATAGTACAAAAACTTGGGCCAAAGGAGCAATAATAAATTTAGGTTTTGGTCAGTCTCATTTGTCTAATTGGGCAGCAGGAGGAATGAATAGTTATAGCTTCAATGGGTTATTAAGCTTATATGCTAACCATTCCAAAGGAAAGCTAGCTTGGGATAATTCATTAGATTTAGAATATGGATCAATTTTACAATTTACCTCTACAACACCAGACTCTGCTAAAAACTGGTTTAAGAATTCAGATCGGATAGAACTTAATTCTAAATTAGGGTATGAGGCAGGAGGACACTGGTATTATACTATGTTATTAAATTTCAGGTCTCAAATGGCTCCAGGTTACGATGGTGGCGGAGCTAACGTGATCTCAGATATTGCATCTCCAGCATACACTACGTTTGCTTTAGGAATGGACTATAAACCTAATAAGAGCTTTTCTGTTTTTATTAGTCCAATAGCTTACAGAATGTTGTATGTTAGTAGAGCTAGCTTAAGAAATAGCTTTGGTATTGAAAATGCTGTAGACTCTAATGGAGACCCAATCTTAGATGCATTAGGAGTAGCTATGCCAGGAAAAGCTTTATTAAGTGAGTTGGGAGCATATATAAAAATGAACTATGTTAAGGATGAGCCGTTAGGAATTAAAAATGTTAACTTTAAAACTGACCTAGCTTTGTTTAGTAATTACCTCAGAAACCCAGAAAATATTGACATCTATTGGAACACTATTATCGGTCTAAAAGTAAATAAGTTAATTACAGCAACTGTAAGTACTAACCTAATTTATGATCATGACATTACTATTACTACAAATGAAGAAAGATTAGATGAGAATGGAGATGTAATGAAGGGAGCTGATGGAAAAACACTCTATATAAAAGGTCCAAGAGTTCAGTTTAAAGAAGCTTTAACGGTAGGCTTTTCTTATCAGTTTTAATAAGAAAATAGAAACAAAAAAAAGGGATAACATTTAATGTTATCCCTTTTTTATTATATTAAATTAAATAGAACTCAGCTTATTTACAGTTTTTAGTTAAGTTGGCAGAAATTTTAACATCTACATTAGGCCATAAAATACTTACTCCATCTTCACCTTTATGTAAATCTTCACAAACAGTGTTTAAAGAGTCTAATGACGGTTTAGCGTTCCAATCTTCTATGGTAAGAGATGTATTAAACTCTACTGTTTCATTATCACTCATCCAAGTAAATTCTTGATCTTTTTCAATGCCATTCATCGTAATTGAGATGATAGCAGTTCCATTTCCATTTTCAATACCCTCTAAAGATTTTATTTTACCTGTTAAGAAGTCTGTTTTTTCCATAGTTCCAAAAAAGGTGTTTTTAATTTTTTTGTCTCGATCATCATTGTTAGAGTTAACAGTTCTAGTGTTAATTGAAAGTGTCGCTTCCTTAAAAGAGGCTGCAGCAGATTCTGCTTCAACAGTATTATTTAATTCAACCATTTCAAAAATTCCACCCACAGCTGCTTTTTCAGTATATTTAAAAGAAGTCCACTCTACTTTCACAGAACTAGGGTCTACATTGTACAAGCAACTCTCCGTTGTTGATTTTTCTTCTGTTTTGACTTCTTCTGTTTTTGTTTCTTCATTCCCGCAAGAAGAAAAGAAAGCAACTGAACCTCCTAATACTAAACTTAAAATTATTTTTTTCATGTTTTTATTTTTTTTTATTCAAATTCAACTAATATTTTATTTTTTTCTACAGTATTTCCTTTTTCAACTAAAATAGACTTAATTATTGCATCAACAGGAGATTTTAAGATGTTTTCCATCTTCATGGCTTCCAGCACTAAAACGGGATCACCTTTTTTTATCGAGTCTCCCACTTTAATTTTGATTTCAAAAACAACACCTGGCATAGGGGCTTTTAATTCATTTACCTTTTGCAATGCTCCTACTCCCATACCCAAAGACTTTAGTAATTCATCATACTCATTGGCTAAAGTCACAGAAAAACGGTTCCCATTTACTTTTAAGACGACTTTTTTCTCTTCTTTGTTTATTTGAAGTAATCGTCCATTATATTTTTTGCCGTCTAAAGAAACTCTAATTTCATTATTCGATTGGTCAATGATTTCAATCTGAAAATCTTCTCCAATAAGAGTGTTCTTCTCATCTGGATGAAATGTAACAGTATCTTTATTGTTTATTTTAGCTTGCATACCGCTTAATTAGGATTAATTACGTTAAAATTACGAAATCTACCAAACATAACAAGGTTCTTTGGTTATCTTTTCTTTTTTTTCATCTTTGCAGTGATTATAAAAAAATTGAATAAAATGAAAAACTCATTATTGTTATCAACCATAGGTTTAAGTACTTTATTACTTTCTTGCTCTCCCAAAAAGCAAATACAAGAAACAACTTCAATTCCTATAGAGAATGTTGAGGTAGAAAAAGAACCAGTTGAAAGGACTCACTATAACCCTTCAGAAACTAGAAAGACTGATATTTTACATACCGTTTTACATGTTAGTTTCGATTGGATGAATCAACAAATGAATGGAAAAGCGATTATTACTGCTAAGCCTTATTTTTATGCTACAGATAGTTTGATTCTAGATGCAAAAGCGATGGATGTTCATAGTGTCAGTATTGAAGGCGACAGCAGTAAAGTTAATTTTAAAAATGACGGAGCATTCTTACGAATTAAACTACCTAAAAAGTATACTTCTAAAGAAGAGTATAAGGTAGTTATTGAATACACAGCTAACCCAGAAAAGGTTAGTCAGGAAGGAAGTTCTGCAATTACAGATGCTAAGGGATTATATTTTATTAATCACGATGGATCTAACCCAAATAAACATCAAGAAATATGGACACAAGGAGAAACAGAAGCTAGCTCTGTTTGGTTTCCAACAATAGATAATCCAATAGAAAAAACAACACATGAAATTTATATGACTGTTCAAGATAAGTTTCAAACTTTATCTAATGGATATTTAGCTGATAGTAAAGGGTTAGAAGGAGGTTTAAGGATAGACCACTGGGTTATGGATAAACCTCATTCAACTTATTTGTTTATGATGACAGTTGGAGAGTTCTCTATTGTTAGCGATAAATGGGTTAGAAAAGATGGAACAGAAATGGAAGTTAACTATTACGTTGAAAAGGAATATGAAAAACATGCTAAAGCTATTTTTGGAGAAACGCCAAGAATGATTGCTCACTTTTCAGAATTATTAGGAGTAGAATACCCTTGGGCAAAATACAGCCAAGTGGTTGTTAGAGATTATGTTTCTGGAGCTATGGAAAATACAACGGCAACAATTCATGGTGATTTTCTTTATCAAACTAAAAGAGAAATTATAGATGGTGGAAATGAATCTATTATTGCACATGAGCTATTTCACCATTGGTTTGGAGATTTAGTGACTTGCGAAAGTTGGGCGAATTTGCCATTAAACGAATCATTTGCAAACTATAGTCAGTTTTTATGGGATGAACATAAATACGGGAAAATGGAAGCTGATATGAATGCGTATAGTGAAATGGAAGGGTATTTTCTTTCTGCTCAGCAAGGAGGTCATGTAGATATGATTCGTTACGATTACGAGAACAAAGAAGACATGTTCGATGGACACTCATATAATAAAGGGGGTAGAATTCTACACATGCTTCGAACTTATGTTGGCGATGAAGCTTTTTTTGCGGCATTAAAAGAATATTTATCTACAAATGCTTATCAAAATACAGAGATAGCACATTTAAGATTGTCTTTCGAAAAAGTAATAGGAGAAGACCTAAATTGGTTTTTTAATCAATGGTTTTTAGCAAGTGGACATCCTATTGTTCGTTTTGAACAAAACTATAATGCCGTTACAAAAGAGTTAGAGGTAACAATCACACAAAATCAAGATTTTGAAAAATGGCCACTATATAAACTGCCAATTATGGTAGATATTTATACTTCTAAAGGGGTTCAAAGAGAACTAGTTTGGGCCGATGAAGAGGTAGAGAAAACTATTTTCAAAGGAATAGAAGAAGCACCTTCGTTAGTAAACATTGATGCAACTAAAACGCTATTAGCAAAAAAAGTAGATAAGAAATCTACTGAACAATGGATATATCAATTAAACGAGGCTCCATTATGGTTAGATAAAAAAGAAGCATTAGCAAAAATAGGAAACAGCAGTGATGATAAAGCAATCAAGGCAGTAATGAAAGCATTGGATCATCCGTTTTGGGATGTAAAAACAATGGCGATGGCTAAACTAAAGAAAGCGATAGAGGTTTACCCAACTGAAGTTAAAAAGAAGTTGATTTCTATTGCTGAATATGGAAAACATCCTAAAGAAAGAGCTGCAGCAATTAAGTATTTGAGTAAGTACTTTAAAGAAGATCAATCATTAGTAAGTACTTACGAGAAAGGAACAAAAGACCAGTCTTACAATGTGTTAGGGAACTCAATAAAAGCATTGTCAAAAATTGATACTAAAAAAGGAATGGAGTTAGCAAAAGCAAACGAAAATGTAGAAAGCGCAAAAATTAATAATATTATTGCTGAAATTTACGCAGAAAATGGAACTCCAGCAGAACATGATTTCTTTAAAAAGAACATCACTGAGTTAAGTTCAATGAATAAGTATGGCTTTTTACAAAGTTATAACACTTATTTAATGAACCAAGACAACAAGGAAATAGCCAAAGGAATACCTGTTTATAAAGAGATAGCTGAAAATGAAAGTATGTGGTTTGTTAAACTGTCTGGTTACCAGTTGCTTTATGGGTTGCAAAGCTATTATGATAGTGAGGCTTCTTCTTTAACAACTAAAATTGCGAGTTTAGAAGAAGAGGGAAATACAATGAAAGCTGCTGAAATAGAAAAGAAAGTTAATTTTTGTAAATCTAAAGAAGCAGAATTAACAAAGATCATCAATACTTTAAAAGAAAACGAAACAGATAGTAATGTTAAGAAATACTTAGGAATGAAGTAGTTATTATTGTTTATAGATAGATGAAAAATTCCCATTACTATAGTCGATAGTAATGGGAATTTTGTTTTATAAACTTCCAAAAGTTAAGCCTACAGAGAATGGAGTTACTGATGCAGCTTTACTTTCTTCAAACAAAGAAGTAAAAGAATAACGGCCAAATAACCCAAAACTCCCAAAAGAAACTCTTGCTATAGCATCTAGTTTAAAAGGGTTAACATTATAATCGTCTCTTATTTTATTTTTAAATTTAGTACCATCTACAACATACTTTTCTTTAGTTAAGGCTCCAATATTATAACCAGCGATTGCTCCAAACTGAATATTTACTACTTTTTTATCTAGGTTTCCTAAACGAAAGCCAACTAAAAGAGGGACTTGAATATAAGTTGTTCTTAGTTTATATTTCTCGAAAGTGATAGAACTGTCAGAGAGAAACAAAAGGGTGTCGTTTTGAGTTGAAATAGATTGCTGCTTATCTTTAAAATGATACTTGTTCCAATCGAAACCAATTCCAGGAGAAATGTACATTCTCTTTTTAAACAAATCAACTCCTCTTAACATAAAGTCGAAACCAATAGATTGAGAACGGCTATAATCTAACTCCATTTGTTGGTATTGTTTAGGTATTTGTGTTTGGTTGTTGTAGAGGTATCCATTTGCCCCTAAATTAAATATTCCAACCATTGCCCAGTCGCTATCGTCTTCCTCATTAACATCATCTATTGTCAAAGAGTCTGAGGTGTTAGTTTCTTCTTCATTATTAGAGATGATAATAATTTGAGTTTTACCCAACATTATTTTTGAGGTATCTGAAGGTTGAGTGTTTTTGACTGTTGGTATAGAGTCTGTCTGTGCAACAGAGGAAAGTAGAATGAAATGGAATAGTATTATTAATAAGTAATTGGTTTTCATATCGTTTGTTTTATAAATAAGTAATTTTAATTTTCGTACGATTTGAAAGTAAGACGCAGAAGAGGTCTTTTTGTTACAAAAAATTGAAAATAAAATTATTTAGACAAACTGCTTTCAAATAAAGAACGGTGTAAAATAGAACGACCCAATGTAATTTCATCAGTGAATTCTAGCTCGTTTCCTATTCCAATACCTCGTGCTATCACACTTACTTTTACACTAGCTTCTGCTAGTTTTCTAAACAAGTAAAAATTGGTTGTGTCGCCTTCCATTGTAGCGCTTAGAGCTAATATTATTTCCTTTACAGGTTCTTTTTGTGCTCGAACAATCAATTCATCGATATTTAAATCATCTGGACCTATTCCATCCATTGGAGAAATAATACCTCCTAACACATGATAATACCCTCTAAATTGTTGGGTGGACTCTATGGCTAATATGTCTCTAATGTCCTGTACCACACAGATTAAAGATTTGTCTCTTGTTTCATTGACGCAAATATGACAGATTTCAGCATCAGAAATATTAAAACAGTTCTTACAAAAATTAATTTCGTTACGAAGGTTAGTAAAAGCATCAGAAAACTGTTGAACCTCTTCTTTACTTTCGCTTAATAAATGTAAAACCAATCGAAGCGCAGTTCTTTTACCTACTCCTGGAAGAGACGACATTTGGTCTACTGCATTGTTTAATAACTTCGATTTAAAATCCATTATACAAATGTATTGTATTTTCTAATTGGTGTCACTTGTCGAATCAAAATGTTAAAAACTTATGATTGTTGAAACTTTTATTCTACTTCTACACCTTTCCAAAAAGCAACATAGCCTTTTATTGATTCTGCTAACTGAGATGTTTCTGGATAATACCAAGCAGCATTTTTATTTATTTTTCCATCAATTACTACATTATAATAAGACGCTTCACCTTTCCAAGGACAAGTAGAATGTAAATCGCTAGCGGTAAAGAATTCTTTCTTTATAGAGTTAGCAGGAAAATATTGATTTCCTTCTATGTTAATAGTTTTATTACTTTCTGCTATAACTGTGTTGTTCCAAATTGCTTTCATAATACTTTTTTTATGGTTAGTTAAGTTTTGTCAAGTTTCCTGACAGATTAAGAGCTACAAGATAACATAGAGCAACCTACTTTTTCATTTGCCCATTCTGGTCGTTTAGCAAACCATTTTTCTTTAGTTGGTTGTTCGGCGTAGGGCTCTTTTAAAAGTTCGTAAAGTTCATTAATTAAATCATAGTTACCTTTTTCGGCATCTTCTATAGCTAACTGAGCCATGTAGTTTCTTAAGACATATTTTGGATTTACAGAATTGATTACTTCTACTCGGTCTTCATTGTTTATTTTCGAGATTCGGTCAGCATATTTTGTTAACCAATCTTCCCAGCCTTTTTTATGAAAGTTAAATTGTTCGGTTGTTAAATAACTATCTTTTGCAACGATTTCAATGTGATTTTGAATAGCAGAATTAGAAAATTGATTTAAATTTCTAAAGAAAAGTGTCATATCAATGCTGCTTTTTTCTAACAACTGTTGTAACTCTTCTATAAGAGAACCGTCAGTGTCATTTAGATCGTTAATACCTAATTTAGAAAGCATCATCACTACGAATTCTTGATTAAATTCTTGTTTAAAGTTTCTAAGAATAGATTTTAATGCTTCTACATCTTCTATTAATGGAAACAATGCATTGGCTAATTGGGTTAAATTCCATAATGCGATTGGGTATTGATTTCCAAAACGATACCGTTTATGTTGGCTGTCCGTAGTGTTGGGAGTCCAATTGGGGTTAAAATCTTCTAACCATCCGTAGGGACCATAATCTATTGTCAACCCTAAAATAGAGAGATTATCTGTGTTCATTACTCCATGTACAAAACCAACTCTTTGCCAATGCAAAATCATTTTTTTTGTTCGGTTAACGACTTCTTGAAAAAAAGCAAGGTAAGTTTCCTTAGATGGAGTTCCTAAATGACTATAGTGTTCTTTTATAGTAAAATCTGTTAATGTCTTTAAAGATTCTGTATCTCTTCGTGAAGCAAATATTTCGAAACTTCCAAAACGAATAAATGATGGAGCAGTTCTAGCAACTACAGCTCCCAATTCTTCTTTTGGATTTCCGTCATACAATATATCTCGAACAACTTTATCGCCTGTTAAGGCTAATGATAAAGCTCTAGTAGTTGGCACTCCCAAATGATGCATTGCTTCACTACATAAATACTCTCTTATAGAGGAGCGTAAAACAGCAAAACCATCAGCTCCTCTTGAGTATGGTGTAGGACCAGAACCTTTTAACTGAATGGCAGTTTTCACTCCTTTATGTTCAATTTCTGCAACATTTATAGCTCTGCCATCTCCCAACTGTCCCGCCCATTGACCAAACTGATGACCACCATAACACATGGCAAAAGGTTTTGTTCCGGCTAGTGAAGTAGCTCCACTTACAAATTTGGTTAACTCTTGTTTGCTAATGTCTGCTAAACCAACAATTTCTAATAACTCTTTATTAGAATGAATTAATTGAGGATTGCTAGGAGGTTTAGGAAATACAAAAGAATAACAAGACTTATGAACTTGTCTTGCTTGATTTATTGTGTTTTCGTCTCCAGGGAGTTGTTCGGTAAATGTGTTGGTAATTTTCAATGAAAGAAGAATTTTAATTTACAGTTAAAGATAATGAATAAATGAAGCATAGTTCTATTTATAATTACTCTTTATAATCTTGTGATTTAACTTCTTAATATAGATTAAGAACTTTTCTTTATTTTGATTGTAAACTTGTGTCATTAACTCAACACTAAACATATAAAAAAACAGATTATGAAAAACGAAATAACATTAGCTAAAGCGGACGAACCAAGAAAGTGTGCTTGTGGAAAAACAAAAAATGTAGAAGGAAATTGCGATGGATCGCATGCTTCATAATTATAGTTGAATAAAATAGATTAACAACTCCTTATTTATTAGTTTAAATAGGGAGTTTTATTTTGTAATAGGCTAACGGCTTTTTTTCTATACTTAGAGCTACATTAAGAAGGCGAGTTTTAGAAAATGAAGTTAAATAATAGTATTCACATCAAGTAGTAGAAATTTACGGCAGTATTAGCTTTTATTGAGAAGAAAAGCACACATTTTTTTAAATGCTTTACCTCTATGACTAATGGTGTTTTTTTCTTCTATAGACAGTTCAGCAAATGTCTTGTTGTAACCATTTGGCTTAAAAATAGGATCATAACCAAATCCATCTTTTCCAGATAACTCTTTGGTTATTTCTCCTTTTGCTACTCCAGAAAATAGAAATTCTTCTTTATTTATGATTAGGGCAATCGATGTTTCAAAGTAAGCTGATCTGTTTTTAGATTTTTGTAGTTTGTCTAATACTTTCTCCATGTTTTTAGTTGCGCTTCGGTCTTCTCCAGCATAACGAGCACTATAAACACCAGGTTCACCATTCAAAGCTTCTATTATAAGCCCTGTGTCATCAGCAAAGCAATTTACGCCATAGTTCTCAGAAACGTATTTAGCTTTTTGTAGAGCATTACCAGCAAGTGTTTCTTGTGTTTCAGGCAGCTCTTCCAAACAATTAATGTCTTTAAGTGATAAAATTTCAAATTCATTACCCAAAGCTGACTTAATTTCTTTTATTTTGTTCTCGTTATTTGTGGCAAAAACTAGTTGCATAATATTGATGTTGTGGTTATTTTGCACTAAAGTTAAGTATAATACGGAAAGCTAAAGAAAAAGCAAGTAAATAATATGATCCCACAATTAGAGTTATATGATGTTTGCTTACTAGTAATATACCTCTTTGTGATTTATTTGAGTGCAATTTTATTTGTTCAGAAAAAAAAGAAGGAAAACCCTATTTATAGCTATTTTATTCCTGCACTTTCTTTAAAAATAGCAGGAGGCTTAGTCTATGCTTTTTATCATGTTTATGTTTATAAAGGGGGAGATACTTTTGCTTTTTTTGAAGCTGCTATTGAGGTTCAAGAATATGTGAGTTTATTTGATTCTAATACTTGGTTAGTTTATTTTAATAGTTACGACTTAGATTATTTTAGTTTTACAAAATATCAAAACTTTTTGGCAGGTAAAGATGTTTTATTTTTTGTTAAAATTGTAAGTTTAGTAGGATTTTTAGGGCTTAAGTCTTATTACATCACCACAGTTTTATTTTCTATCATTTCTTTTTTAGGTTTGTGGAAATTATATCTTCTTTTTAACAAAATAACTATTGGTACAGAAAAAATTATTTTTTATGCGATGTTTACTATGCCAACAATGTTGTTATGGAGTTCTGGAATACTAAAAGATACAATAACTATTGGGTTTATAGGGTATGCAGTATGTTCGGCTGCAAATATTTTTGTTTTTAATGAAAAGAAGCTTCTAAATATATTATACTTTATTCTTAGTGTTTATATAATTTTTATTTTAAAACCTTATTTGGTTTACTTGCTACTGCCTGCTTTATTTATTTGGTTTCAATCCAATATTAAAGCGAAAATCAACAGTGATTTTATAAAAGTACTTGTTACGCCCTTATTATTTTTAACAATTATTATTGCAGGATATTACACCCTTAGTTCTCTGTCCGAAACAGCAGGTAAGTATAGTATTGATAATTGGGAGAATACTTTGCAAGGCTTTCATACATGGCATGGACACCTTTCGGAAACTGATGATCAGTCTGGTCTGTCTCTTATACACATCTGACGCTGCCG
>JAGXIB010000053.1 GCA_024635865.1 Flavobacteriales bacterium | reverse complement strand
GAACAGAATTAGTGTCAGATATTCTAAAAGTAATAGAGTCAGAATTACAGAAATACTGATTAACACTATAGTTAGCACTTTCATATTGTACTTCATTTGGGAAGATGAAAAATGCTGGAAACGCTGGCAACCCTAATATTGTAAACATACTAGCTCCGTTAGAACTATTAATTCCAGCAATTGATACTGCGTTATCATTATATGTACATCCCATTCCTAAAACATTAGGATTCTCTATTGCGCCAAGTCTTGTTTGACCAGTTAGCGAACAATATATTTTCCCATCCGGAGCTAATTGCACTCCGCACATTTTATATCCGCCGGCCGTATTAGCAGTAACTCCTACTAGTAACTTAGACGCTAAAAACCCGGTGTTGTTTGCAGCTGTTAAATCATACTGCCATATATTAGGTAACGGTAAATGAGTCACATATAGTACGTTGTTATCAGGAGAAAATTCTGAAGAGTAACTTAGCTGAGGGTCTGAAAACTTTAGGGTTAATGCACCTGTCGAATTATCAAAGTCAAATACCTGTGTTCCAATAGCGTTAGAATTAAAAGAAACTAACTTGTTATTTGGAGAAACCTTTATGCTTCCCCAAGTAGCAGTAGAAACTGCTCCTTGATTTGAAATGACAGGTGTTGTAGAGACTCCTGAACTTGTTATTAGATAAACTTTAAAAGTGTTATTTCCTACTTCTTTTCCAATAATCCAATAATCACATCCGTTTGAATGCTTTACCACATTAGCTCCTTCAATTGTTGTAGTTCCAAATAAATGTACATTTTTTTTTGTTGTGACAATATCTCCAAGTCCACCATTTAGTGTCATATCAACTTCTGTATAGCCAACTCCTCGAGAGCCTCCTGCTACATCTATTGTAACAATGTAATAACTGTCAAATCTCCTTAAGCCGTAATTAAATGTTCCTGGCTTAGGACATACAACTGATGATTGAGTAGAACTATTATTCCCATACAATCCTGTTCCATTTGGCATTATATTATGGTTTGCGTCATAAACGGTAGATCCATCTGTATAGAATACTAAAGCTCCATCTTTAGAACTAACCGATGCACAGCCTTCAGAAGTTCTCAAGAGTCCGTTAGTTAATACAGATGGAGGAGAGGTATTAAAAGTTAACCCTGCATAATTTCCAAAATACCAATTGTTTCCTTCTCCTTGTGAAAAAAGGTTAGCATTAGTAAAAATAAAAGATAAAAACAAAACGAAAAATAACTTCATAGCGCATTATTAAATAACAAAAGAATATCTAATTTATTAATAAAATTAGGTTTTAGCAATTATTGAGTGAACTATATGACAAAGCTTTATTATTAGCTGACGTTCAATTAGAGTGTTAATTAAAACTCTTTTTTCACTTCTAAAGAAACATGTTCGATTTTAGCTTGAGAAACCTCTAGAATAATAATTTCAAAACCATCAACATATATTATGTCTCCTTGTTTTGGGATTTCTGCTGTTTGTTTAATAATATAACCTGCTAAGGTCTCATATTCTTCATTTTCTGGAATACTTAAATTGTAGTTATCATTGATAAAGTCAATTTCAGTCCTTCCAGAAAACTCAAACTTACTTTCAGTTAATTGTCGATGAGAGACATCTCCTAAATCATGTTCGTCGATAATCTCCCCAAATATTTCTTCTATTACATCTTCCATGGTCACCATGCCTGCAGTTCCTCCATACTCATCAACAACAATGGCAATACTTCTGTTTTTTTGAATTAATTCTTCTAAAATATTGTTTGCAGTAATTGATTCAGGGACGATACTAACTGGAAGTAAAGCTGTTTTAATGTTTTCCGGGTTTTTAAACATGTCGTATGAATGGATATATCCAATGATGTTATCGATATTGTTTCTATAAATTAATATTTTAGATAAACCAGTTTCAATAAAGGTGTTTAACAAATCATTAATTTCATCTTCCAGTTCGAAGGCAATAACTTCATTTCTTGGAATCATACAGTCCCTGGCAATTACTTCTGAAAAATTTAGTGCGTTATGAAAGATTTTAACTTCATGATCTAGCTCCTCTTTGTTTTCTGTTTTATTTAAGCTTTCCTCTAAATAGGAGTCTAAGTCTGTTTTTTCAAAAGCTATGATTTCATTAACATTACTATCTCCTTTAATAAAAACCTTTAAGATCAAATTAGCTAAACCAACAGTAATAAAAGTAAGAGGATATAAAATTATTGTTATTATTCTTAGAGGTATTGCAAAAAAAGAAATGATCCTATTTGGGTTAATTCTGAAAATAGCTTTAGGTAAAAATTCTGCAAAGAATAAAACCAATAGCGTAGAGATTATTGTCTGAATGAATAGAATAAGAATATCATTACTTGTAAACCTCCCAATAAAAGGTTCCAAAGAAAAGGCCATTAACATACCGTATATGACAATGGCTACATTGTTTCCCAAAAGCATTGTCCCAATAAATTGAGATGGGTTTTTAGCAAATTTTGACAGAATGTTAGCCCTTATTCCTCCTTGGTTTTGGTCTAAAGCAATTTTTAATCTGTTAGCAGAAATGAATGCAATTTCAATCCCAGAAAAAAACGCCGAAAAAGCAAGGGTTGTAATAATCAGAATAAGGTTAATGACGGGATCTTCGTCCATGGTTTATTTTATAATAGAGACAAATATAAATTATTTTTTGGAATCTGGTTTTTGTTCGTTTTCAAATTTATCCAATCTTTTTCTTATTCCTCTTCTAATTAAGTACATTCCCCAAACAAGACCTGTAATTAGTAAATAATATTTTGCAGCTGTTAAACCATCTTTGAAAATAAGATAAATTGTTAAAAGCGTCGTAAGAATAGCAATAACAAACCAAAATTTTTCAAGTATAATATGAATTTTCATTTTTATTCTTCTTTTTCAGGGTCTTTAAAGTTATAATGACTGTCTGATATTTTATGTAATGTATATTTAGAGAAAGCGGTGTTAGAAGTCAATCCTTCTCCTATAATCACTCCTTCTTCTGTTGTTATCTTTACTTTTTCTGGCGTTGTAATACTGTCTTTGTTAAAATAAATATTTAATAGTTCTGTTTCTAATTTTTCATTTTTAGGATTAGTAAAAACTACACTATCTCTTACTAATAAAAACTGATCCTCGGACATTAATCTACCAAAGTTAGAGTAAAGTTTTGACTCTATGTTTCCTAACGAGTCAAAAAAAGTTACTAACATCCCATTTGGGCAAGTAAGACTTGAAGTTTTAGTATTTTTTTCCCCTTCTTCAAGTATAGTTATTTTTTTAAGAATTGGAGCTTCTAACTTTATTTTGCTTTTTCCGTTATCAGAAAAATATAGAGTAACATTTTCAGAGACTTCTCCAAGTTGATTGTTGTCATCAACTATTTTGTTTGCCTCTTCTAAATTACTGCTACAAGAAAAAAGCACTCCTGTAAAAATAACAAGAATGCTTCTAAATAAAATATGGTAAGTAAATATCATTTAATATTAGTCAATAGCTCTCACTATAGTAGACTCTCCCCAACAAGGAACACTAACTGACTGTCCTACTTTAACTTCTACTAGGAATAACTCAGCTTTTCCTGCCAATCTGTTTTTCCATGCGGCAACTGTAGAAGAGCTCACACATCCACTTGCTTTTTCAGCATAGTCAATGGCTAAACAATAAACATAACTAGCTTCGATCTTTGTGCTACCACAAGAAGGTGCAGACATTGCAACTGCTCTAGCAATAATACCATTAGCTTTACATCTATCTTCCATTTTACGTGCATATGACGCAGCCGATTTGTAACTTCCTCTAGACAACTCTATTCCAGCTAATTTTTCATATAATTTAGCTTTTTCTTCTTCGTCTGAAGTAAGAGATAAACCTTCTTCATAAAAATCAGCAGCTTTTTTGTAATCTTTGTTAGCATAAGCTCCATTACCTAGACTTATTGCAGATTCTGCAGTTGGTTCCCATGTATGAATTTTAGTGGCTAATTCTGTATAAAAATCACTTGCATTACAATCTTTACTATCTAACATTTTAACAGCTTTTTTAATTAAAGCTGTGTCGTTAGGAGCTGCAGCAACTTTTGGCTGAAATAGTTCTTCTAATTTATCACAACTAGCACAAGGAGAAACTTTTTGATCTAAGTACTCTTGTGAACTAAGGTAATAACCTTTTTTCTTCTCGTTGTTTTTATAGTGTTCTAATTGTACTTCACAAATTTGTGATAACTTATCGTATTGGTCTAAAAGCAAATCACATTCTCCTTTCTTATTTCCAACCATTAAATAAGCCGATAAGATTGATTTATTTATCCAGTCAGATTTAACTTCTTTTGCTTCGTACTGGTCAATACCTTTATTTAAAAGATTGTAACCTTCTTCATATCTGTTTGTTGATTTATACTTTATTAAATCTGAACCTCTATCTACTTGCAACTCTCTACAATCTCCAAAGTTTTCTATCCATAAATCATAAATCATAAAGATAGTGTCGGTAATTGCTTCTTTTTTAGCTTCGTCTTTTGTCTTTTTATATTCTTTTTCATAAATATAAACTCCATGAGAATACAAAACTGGCTTGTACTTTGGAGCTGCTTTTTGTGCAGGCCACCAAAATCTTTTAGCATCAGTATAGTTCTTTTGTTTAAAAGGTTCTGCATATAAAGAAATAGCTGCTTTTCCTGCATTTATATCTTCGCCATAGTTTGCTTCTGCAGGTTCGTTACATTCTTGTCCAAATGCTGCGCCTCCTATTAAAAGTCCAAATATTGTAATTAAATTTTTCATCTTATTATTTTGTTTAATCGTATTTACGTTTTCTAAACCATCTATCATAATTAGAAGGTGATAAAGAAAAACCTAAATATATTTTTAAGTAATTATCTTCTATCAAATTATTTTCTCTTGTTCCTAGTCTGCCCAAATCAAGACCTAAATCAATTGAAGAAAAAGACCTAGAGCTCAACAACGGTGTAGATATACCAAAACTTATGCCATAATCTTTTATTTGTTCGTCATTGACAGATATATTGGTGTTGGCAAACTTCAAGCCAAACCTATAGGTTGACTTTTGAAAAATAGAACGGCTTTTGCTATTCCAGTCCTTCATTGGAGTAGGTGTATAGCTGAGTCCTACTGCTATTTTAGATGATTTGTTTAACGCCGTTGCAGTATTGTTTTCTCCATCATAAATTTCACTGTAGTTATTCCAACTTTTTTGCTCATATTGTAGTGCAAGAGTTAGCTTATTGTTAAAAGTTAATGCTGCTCCAAGTTTTAAGCCATTAGGAATGCTTAATTTCCCTTTCTGTCCCTCATTAGATTCAATTGTGTCTTTTGAAGTTTCTACGACACTAAATGTAGTATACTTAAAGTTGTAAGCATAAAAATCTTTGGTAACATTTAGCTGGCTGTTTAACGTATAGTTTAGTCCAACTTGTAATTTTAAATTATTTTTTAACAATTGACTATACTGAAGACCTAAATCTACATTTACACCGCTTACTGTTTTAAAGTCATTGACTTTAGAATTGTAGAAAGTTGAGTTATCATAAATAATAGCTCTAGAATTATCAATCGTTCCAAATAGGTAAGATAAATTAGCTCCAATAGATAGCTTTATGCTATCACTTTTATTAATTATTTCTCTTCCAGCCCCAAGAAATACTCTGTTTATACCTCCTTGTCCTTCATAATTATAGCGAAGAGAGTCTCCTTCAATAACGTCATACGAATTGATGTCGTATCCAACAGTAGAGTAGGGCATTAAACCAAAAGCAATTCCTGTTTTTGTTCCAATCGGAAGTCCCAATGTGAAATTTCTAAGTGCAAAATTAGTTCGATTTGAAGAAGAAGCTGAAGTTCTTAAGTTTTGAATTTTACCATAAACTCCAACATCAAAAATAGGCTTGTATTTAATTAAGCCACTGTAAGATGCAGGGTTCGAAATATTCAGGTGATTAAACTCTGAAAGAGCAACCGAAGTACTACTCATGCCAAAGTAAGTTGCTGAGGTTTGTTCAGTTATTTCTCCTATACCATATCTAGTGTACGGTGAATTGTTTAACTTTTGTCCAAGCCCAACAAAACTAGTTAAAACGATAATAATAAGTAGTACTATTTGATTTGTTTTATTCATTGTAATCTAAAATTACTTTTAGGCCTTTTAGTGTTAGTAATGGGTCTACAAAGATGCTATTTTTTTGTGATAATTCCTTGTTTTCGAAATAAGATAAGTCTCCTCCAGTTAAAAAAACATTGACTTTAGAATAATTTTTTTCATATTCATAAATGAAATGCTTTAGTTCGGCTAACATACCGTTGTATACTCCCGAAATCATTGATGATTTTGTATCTATTCCGATTAACTGATTTGTTGTTTCATTATCCAGTAACGGTAAATTATCAGTAAAATTATGCAATGCTTTGTATCGCATAGAAAAACCTAAAGAAATACTTCCTCCAATATATTCATTTTCTTTATTTACAAAGTCAAGTTTCATACAAGTTCCAATGTCTATAACCAAGTTATTCTCATTTGGAAATAGGTGGTTTGCATATACTACATTCGCTAACCTATCGTTTCCTAATGTTTGAGGAGAAGTATAAGAGTTTATGATAGGTATTTTAGTTTTGTAGTTTAGTAAGATGGCATTATTAAATATTCTTACTAAGCTGTTTGTTGAACTCTCAGTTCTCACAGAGCTAAGAATTGTAGGTAAGTTTTGCAGTTTTCTTATTTTTACAAACTCAATAAACTGTTGATTTGTATCAAATATTACTACCTCTGTATTTTTCTCTTTTTCGAAAATTACTGCTTTGATTCTTGTGTTTCCTATATCTACAATTAGTTGTGCCATATTTGAAGAAAGGATAAAGTTCAGCTTAAAGTTCTATCACTTCATTTTTAGCATTTACAAATTGATATTGTAAAAGTGTAAAATCTTCTATGCCTTTGACAGGAACCCACTTTTTATAATTTAAAAACCAAGTTCTTTGTAAACTTTTAAAGCCTCTTTTTAAAAATGCTTCAATAAATGGATGAACGTTTAATGTTAAGTCTGTCCCTTTATACTCTTCTAAGTAGTAGCGTAAACTGTTCTCGATTTCATCTATAATCAATGTTGTAGATTCTACTTCTCCGGTTCCTTTACATGTCGGGCAAGATTCAGATGTTTTTATATCTGTAACAGGACGAACTCTTTGTCTAGTTAATTCTATTACACCAAATTTAGTAGGAGGAATAATGTTATGCTTAGCTCTATCAGGTCGCATTGCTTCCTTCAAGGTATCAAAAAGTTTATGATTATTTTCTTTTTTGTGCATGTCAATAAAATCGATAGCAACAATTCCACCCATATCTCTTAGTCGTAAAACTCTTGCGATTTCATGGGCTACTTCGATGTTTGTTTCAAAAGCGTTCTGTTCTTGATTTTGTATCGATGCTTTTCTGTTTCCAGAGTTAACATCTATTACATGCATTGCTTCTGTATGCTCAATAATTAAATATGCACCAGAAGATAACATAACTTTTTTGCCAAAAGAAGCTTTGATTTGTTTGGTTATTCCTAACTGTTCAAAAATATTAACCTTTCCATTGTAATGTTTTACAATGTCAACTTTTTTAGGCGCTATTGTTTGAACATAAGTTTTTACTTCTTCAAATAACTCTTGATCATTTACTTGAATACTTGTAAACTCTTCTGTTAGTAAATCTCTTAGAACTGTAGAGGTTCTGTTCATTTCTCCCAAAACTCTTTTTACTGGAGAAGCATTTTTTAGAGATTGATACATCTCTTCCCACTTAGACATCAAGTCACTCATGTCCTGGTCTAGCTCAGCAACTTTTCTGTCTTGAGCAACAGTTCTAATAATTACGCCAAAGTTTTTTGGTTTAATACTAGAAATTAAACGTTTTAAACGTTCTTTTTCTGCAGGTTCTTTAATTTTTTGAGAAATTGATATTTTATCAGAAAATGGAACTAATACGATATATCTACCAGCTAATGTTACTTCAGCACTTAGTCTAGGGCCTTTCGTAGAGATAGGCTCTTTTGCTATTTGTACTGTAATTAATTGATTAGATGAAATTACATCCGTAATTTTTCCGTTTTTTTCAATGTCTTTTTCTATCTTGTTATAAGATAGGTTTGCAGCTTTTTGAGTACCTTTAATGGTGCCATTAAAAAACTTTTTCATTGATAGGTACTGAGGACCTAGATCTAAATAATGAAGGAACGCGTCTTTTTCGTACCCTACATCTACGAATGCAGCATTTAAGCTTGGAACAACCTTTCGGACTTTACCAAGATAAATATCTCCTACACTAAAATCTTTGTTGTGCTTTTCCTTGTGAAGTTCAATTAATTTTTTGTCCTTAAGTAGAGCAATATCGACTTCATTAGGTTTGGAATTAATGATTAATTCAAAACTCACGTTAGATGTTTTATATATATGATTTGTATAAATTGTACTTTATTGAAACAATAAAGCACAAAAGAACAAGCTATTGAATAATCAATAGCTTGTGTCTGTTAATTGGTCTGAAATAATAGCTAACTAGCTATTATTTCTTTTTCTTATGACGGTTTTTTCTTAAACGTTTTTTACGTTTGTGAGTTGAAATCTTATGTCTTTTTCTTTTTTTACCACTTGGCATAATAATATAGTTTTATTACTGTTTAATTATTTGATTTTTACTTTACTTTTTACCCCTTCAACAAATGTCTTAGCAGGCTTGAAAGAAGGAATGTTGTGTGCGGGAATAATAATCGTAGTATTTTTAGATATATTTCTTCCTGTTTTTTCTGCCCTTTCTTTAACGATAAAGCTTCCAAACCCCCTTAAATAAACGTTATCTCCACCCTCTAGTGCATCTTTAATCTCCTCCATAAAGGCTTCCACAGTAGCTTGAACAGCAATCTTCTCAACTCCTGTCTTCTCCGCTATGCTACCTACAATATCTGCTTTTGTCATTCGATTTTATATTTTATCTTTCCTGTTGTATCTTTCTTCCTTAGGGGATGCGAAGTTAAGAATTCTTTTTAAAAGAAAGAAAGAATATTTTATAAATTTTTGATAAAAAGACTACTTTAATAATCAATATATTTGTAAAAAAGTAAGTTGGAATGAGTTTTGGTGTTAGCATAATAGCTTGGTATGATTTAAACAAGAGAGATTTACCTTGGCGTAAAACAAAAGATCCTTATAAAATATGGTTGTCTGAAGTGCTGCTACAACAGACTAGGGTAGATCAAGGAATGAGCTATTACCTTCGTTTCATTGAGTCATACCCAACTGTTCAAGACTTAGCAAAAGCTGCTGAAGAAGATGTTTTAAATTTATGGCAAGGATTAGGCTATTATTCTAGAGCTAGAAATTTGCATTTTGCAGCAAAACAAATTGTCAATGATTTTGGTGGGATTTTCCCAAAGACATATAAAGGTATTTTAACTTTAAAAGGGGTAGGCGATTATACTGCTTCGGCTATTGCTTCTATTTGTTTCGGTGAAGAGGTTGCAGTAGTGGACGGAAATGTTTATCGGGTTTTATCAAGGTTTTTAATGATTGATACACCAATAGATACTTCAAAAGGTAATAAAGAGTTTAAGTCTGTGGCAATGGAATTGATTAAAGGGAATGATCCTAATCGTTTTAACCAAGGAGTTATGGAACTTGGAGCTACTATTTGTACTCCTAAGAAACCGAACTGTTTTGAGTGTCCAATAAACGAATCCTGTATGAGTTATGCAGCTCAAAAGATGTTAGCTTTTCCTGTAAAGGCTAAAAAACTAAAACAAAAAGTTAAATATTTTAACTATTTGGTTATTGAATATGATGGTAGTACATTTTTAGAGCAAAGAGTTGGCAAAGGAATATGGGAAAACATGTATCAGTTCCCTCTTTTGGAAACTAGTAAAGAGTTGTTTGCTCTTGATAAAGAGGCTGAAGGTTTAATTTTTAAAAAGGTATCTTTGACTGTAAAACATATTTTATCTCATCAAATTATTTATGTTAAGTTTTGGGAGTATGAGGTTAACCCTGATTCTTTTATACCTGATAAAAGCTGGCAAAGAATAACACTTGACAAAATAGAGACGAAACCAGTTCCAAAAGTTATTGAAAATTACATACGTAAATTAGAAAAGTAGAGATAATGTTTTATCTTTGATTTTCACATCTATTAGAAATTATGGCAAGAAGTTTAAATAAGGTTATGTTAATTGGTAATTTAGGTAAAGATCCTGAAGTACGACACTTAGAAAACGGAACTGCTGTTGCAAACTTTTCAATTGCAACTTCTGAAAGCTACAAAGACAAGAACTCAGGAGAGGTTATCTCGAATACCGATTGGCACAATGTTGTTGTTTGGAGAGGTTTAGCTGATGTGGCTGAAAAGTATTTAAAAAAGGGAGACAAAGTATACTTAGAAGGTAAGTTAAGGAGTAGAAGCTATCAAGATCCACAAGGAGTTACTAAGTACATAACAGAAGTTGTCGTTGATGATATGGTGATGCTTGGAAACAGGCCTTCTAGTGACTCGACAAACCCAAGTCCTCAGGCTACTCCGCCTGCAACCAAAGCCCCTGATTTGCCTTTGGATGAAGAGGAGGATGATTTACCTTTTTAAAACTATTTATTTGTGGAAGGAGTCCAACAGTTCTCATTTGATTTAATTCTTACAGTACTTAATCCAATGTCTGGAGAAGTGCTTTCTGTTTTGATTTTAATGCTTGTTTTTATAGTTATGTCAGCATTGATTTCTGGTTCGGAGATCGCTTTTTTCTCGATTACAACTAAAGATAAAGTTGAATTAGAAGAAGAAACTGATGATAAGCAAAGTCAAAGAATCTTACTATTACTAGAAAAGCCAAAAAAATTATTAGCTACTATTTTAATTGCTAATAACTTTATAAATGTAGCAATTGTAATGTTCTCAACTTACGTAATGAATGAGTTATTGAATCCGGAGGCTGTTTCACCTACTTGGAGGTTCATAATACAAGTTGTTTTAGTCACTTTTATCATTTTGCTTTTAGGAGAAGTTTCACCCAAGGTATATGCTACTCGTTACAAAATAAAGTTAGCAAAATTCATGTCTTCTGCTTTGTCTGTCATTCAGATGATGGTTGGAGGTTTGAGTAAATTACTTGTGGCAAGTACCTTAGTTATAGATCGAAAAATAAAAAAGAAAAGAGCAAATATTTCAGTAGATGATTTAGGATATGCTTTAGATTTAACAGAAGATTTATCTACTAATAAAGAAGAAGAAAAAATATTAAAGGGAATCGTTAAGTTTGGTCAAACAGATGTTAAGCAAATAATGAAGCCAAGAATGGATGTCATTGCTATAGAATCAGACCTGAAGTATGATGAAGTACTTTTGTCTGTAAGGGAAGGGAGGTATTCTAGGATACCTGTTTATGAAGATACCTTTGATACGATAAAAGGAGTGTTGTATACAAAAGATTTACTGCCCTACTTAACTGAAAAAGAAGATTTTGATTGGACTAAGTTAATTAGAGAAGCTAAGTTTGTTCCAGAAAATAAAAAAATAGATGATTTATTAAAGGATTTTCAAGAGCAAAAAAGGCACATTGCAATTGTTGTAGATGAATACGGAGGTTCCTCTGGAATAGTTACTTTAGAAGATATTTTAGAGGAGATCGTAGGTGAAATTACAGATGAATTTGATGATGATGATATTATTTTCTCTAAGCTGGATGATAAAACTTATATCTTTGAAGGTAAAACCTCTTTAATGGATATGTATAGAGTTTTAGACATTGAAGGGGAGGATTTTGAAGAGGAGAAAGGAGAGGCAGACACAATTGCAGGGTTTTGTATTGAGCAGGCAGGTAAAATTTTATTAAAAAATGAAAAAATTCATTTTAAAAATTATGTCTTTGTAATTGAAGCAGCTGATAAAAGAAGAATAAAACAAGTTAAATTAATCATTAATAAACTCGAGAATGAGTAGGTCAGTGTATTTTGTGTTATTATCTTCTGTCCTACTTATCCTGAGTTGTAGGCATGATGATCCTTATCCAAAACCTAAGAGTTTTTTGAGGGTAGAGTTTCCTGCACATGAATATCAGAAGCTTGATGATAGTTGTAATTATACCTTTGAAGTTCCTTCTATGGCTAAGGTTTTAAATAAGCCTAGTAATGGTGATCAAGCGTGCTTTAAAAACATAATTTACCCTGAATACAAGGCTTCTCTATATTGCACCTATGTAACATTAGATTCTAACTTGTTCGAATACACCGAATATTCTAGAAAGTTAGCTTACGAACATACGATTAAAGCAAGTGGAATTCAGGAATTAAATTTAGTAAACAAAGACAATAATGTTTATGGGACTAGTTTTGAGATTAAAGGAGATGTTGCTTGTAATTACTTGTTTTATTTAACAGATAGTACTTCGAATTATTTTGCAGGTTCTCTTTATTTTGAAACGGTGCCAAATTACGATTCACTTCAGCCTGTTTTAGATTATGTAGTAGAAGATATTGAACACATGATCAATACCTTTGAATGGAAATAGAAACTAAAAGCTATTACTAAACTGCTTTCTAATCAAATACTTTACTGGCAGGTACGAGGAAAGAACTCCAATAATAATAACGGTTCCGAAAACCAAAAATAAATCATTAATTTCTACTTCTACAGGCCAATAGTCTATTACAGAGTTTTGAAGTTTAACTAAATGAAATTTTATTTGTAAAAAGCAAACTCCTAAGCCAAAGGCTAGTCCAATTAAACCACCCAAAAGGTTAATAAATAAGCCTTCTAAGAAGAAGATACGCTGAATAAATTGCTTAGTAGCACCCATGCTAATTAAAGTCTTTATATCCTTCTGCTTGTCAAAGAGCAACATGCTAATAGAAGCTATGATGTTAAAGGTAGATAAAATTAAAATGAATCCTAAGATTAAGAAAACCATCCATTTCTCTGTTTGATTGGTCTTAAAAATTAGTTCGTTTTGTTCATACCTGGTTTTAACATTGAACTTGTCTCCAACTAACTGAGCGATTTGATCTTTTATGGTGTTAACATCTGACTCTTCAGTTAATCCAATTTCTATCGCAGTTATTGTGTTTTTATACTCAAGTAAGTTTCTTGCATAGTCAATAGAAGTGATAATGTATTGGTTGTCGAATTCAGGGTTAATGGAAAAGACTCCTCCAACATTAATCATTAAAGGTTTAAAAGCTTTCTTGTTATTTTTAGATAGTTTTTCATTTCTCAATAATCCATAAGTAGTAATGGTATTGCTGTACCTAGGGTCGCTGGAAACTTGAAGCTTGTTTTGGATTCCTAACCCAATGATTGCTTTTGGAAATCCATGAGAAATTAAATCTGTTTCTCCTTCAATAATAGCACTAGAAAGATTGCAAACTTTAAAAAAATTAGAATCTACTCCTTTTATTGAAGCGGTAATCCATTGGTCACCGTGTTTCAACATCGTGATTTCTTCAATTACTTTTGCAATAGAATAAACTCCTTCAATAGACTCTATCTCCTTCAAATCTACCTTGTCTTCATTGAAAGTTTTCCCCTCTTTAATTGTGATTTTTATCGACGGATCAAACGAGCTAAACAAATTTTCAACCAATCCTTCTATTCCATTAAAAGCACTTAATACTATAATCATAGCAGTTGTACTAATAAATATTCCAAATACAGAAATAAAAGAAATAATATTTATTGCACTATGTGATTTTTTAGAGAATATATATCTCCTAGCTATGTAGAAAGCAGTATTCAACTTATTCTTTATTGTTATTAAAAAAGTTTAAAGCTTCTTGGACGTCTTTATCAAATGGCATGTTTATTAATGAACGAGCACTTACATCATATAAGTAGGTTCCAATTTCAGATTTCAGTTGATTTTTAATCCTTGCTTTTGAATGCTGATATTCATTCTCGATTTTAATAATAGACAATTTTTTTTCAGCATAACTTGTGAAATCATCTAGTAATTCTTGTGAAACCATATAATTAGTATTAAAGTCTTCCACATCTTTGTAATTAAAGTCATTTCTCTTTTTATCAATATAATCAAAACAAAAATCTCTAAAGGCTGAGGAGTAAACTAAACTAGAGTAGTAGAGAGAAGAACCTGAAGTGTCGATTGGTACAAATAGGTCTGGCATAATTCCACCTCCACCATAAACGATTTTACCTTTAGGCGTTTTAAACTGTTCAAGGTTGTCGAAATGGGAACTATCTAGCACTTGTAATTCTCCATTTTCGTATCGCTCCATAAGGTCAGAGTAGTAATCAATTCCTTCTCCATATGCTTTTTGAATACATCTACCAGTTGGAGTGTAGTACCTAGAAACTGTCAGTCTCATTTCAGAACCGTCTTCCAATGTCATCGGTTGTTGAACTAATCCTTTTCCAAATGACCTTCTACCTATAATGGTTGCTCTGTCGTTGTCTTGTAAGGCTCCGCTCACAATTTCGCTTGCAGAGGCTGAAGAGCTGTTAATGAGGACTACTACATCGTTTTCCTCAAAGTTTCCATAAGCGCTTGCCCACGTTTCTTTTTTCTCTTGGTGTAAACCTTTGGTATAGACAATTAGTTGACCATCTTTTAAGAATTCATCGGCAACGCTAACTGCAGTGTGCATGTAACCGCCTCCATTGTATCTTAAATCTAAAATTAACTTAGTTACTCCTTTTCTTTTTAAGTTTCCTAATGCTTGAGCAAATTCAACACCAGTTTTATCAGAAAAATTATCGACTTTTATATAACCAATGTTATTTGAAAGTTTGTAAGTTGCATTAATAGAAGGTAAGGGAATTTGTCCTCTAATAATGTCAATTTCTTTTTCCTTTCCTTTTCTAATTATTTTCAAATGAACTGGAGTTCCACTTTCTCCCTTTAATTTAGAGTGAACATCTTCTATAGCTAATCCAACACCTGCTATCGTTGAATCGTCTACAGCTATAATTCGATCTGAAGCTAAAAGGCCTGCTCTGTCTGATGGTCCGCCATTTATAATGTTGGTAACCATTAAGGTGTCTCTTAAAACGATAAAACGAATTCCTACTCCACCAAAATGTCCCTGTAAACGTTCGTTTTCACTCTCTGTATTAACAGCAGAAATATAAGCCGAGTGAGGGTCTAATTCTGATAACATATTCTTAATTGATAATTCAATTAGGTTTTCTCTGTCAACAGAATCAACATATCTACTTTCTATGATGTCTATAACATGGTTAAGTTTAGAAACTTCTTCTCTTTGATTAGTTTGATGTTTAGACATAAACTCCCCTGCTCCAATATAGTATGCAGAGGCAGAGCAGATAGCTATTAAAAGAGGAGTAAGAACTATGTATATTTTCATAAATAAAAGATTAATCTTCTTCTGGTGATTCTATTTGAACTAATTCAACTCCTACTTTAGCTAAAAAGTCAATTCCTTCCGTGTTTTTGTACTTTTTCATGTAGACTAAGCGCTTTATTCCAGATTGATGAACTAATTTTGAACAGTCTTTACAGGGAGATAGTGTGAGGTATAGTGTCGCGCCTTCACAACTATTTGTACTAGATGCTACTTTTAGAATTGCATTTGCTTCTGCATGAAGAACAGACCATTTTGTTTCTCCGTCTTCGTCTTCACAACAGTTTTCCATCCCAGTTGGAGATCCATTAAAACCATCAGAAATAATCCGACGTCCGCTAACGATAAGAGCCCCTACTTTTTTTCTCTCACAATGTGATAATTTAGACCATTCCAAAGCTATTCTCAAATAGGCTTTGTCGAAACGCTCTTGTTTTGTATTTGGTATTGTTTTGTTCACGCTATAAAAGTAAATAAAAAAAGGCAATCATAGATTCTATGATTGCCTTTAAGTAAGTTAATTTTTTGTAAACTTTTAGTGCGCTTCTTTATGAGCACAAGCTTTTTTTGCTTCACCTTTTTTACATTCTGTTTTTCCAGTACAAGCTTTTTTAGAACCGTCTTTTTTACAACAAGATTTAGCTTCTCCTTTTTTTGCAGCTGTGCAATCTCCTTTACAACCTTTTTTGTCACATTTGTCACAGTCTCCATCTTTTTCAGAAGAAACAGAAGTTTCATGTGTAGGGTTAAAATTTGAAGTAGCAGCTGTAACTGTAAACGCTAAAGCTAAAATGATTCCAAATGCTAATAAGAACTTTTTCATAATGATTATTTTTTGTTTGATTAATTTCTAAAGTATAAATAGTATACTGCTAAAATAGTAAAAAGTTACAGATAAAAATGTTAATTTTTTCTAATTAATTAAATTCTGCTAAAATAGTTTGATTTCCTTGTACCTTTTCTTCTAAATTTACTTTTATAGTTGCAGATAATGGAATGAAGACATCAATTCTTGATCCAAACTTTATAAAACCAGCTTGTTTATCTTGTTTAGCTGTTTCTCCTGCTTTAGTAAAACAAACGATTCTACGAGCTACCGCTCCGGCAATTTGTCTAAAAACGATCGATTGGCCATTTTTTGCTTTAACAGCTATTGTATTTCTTTCGTTTTCAGTACTTGACTTTGGGTGCCAAGCAACTAAATAAGTTCCTTTATGGTATTTTGTGTAAGTTACCTCTCCATTTACGGGGAACCATTGGCAATGGACATTCAATGGGGACATGAAGATACTTATTTGAGTGCATTTTTCTTTTAGAAACTCTGTTTCTTCCACCTCTTCAATTACAACTACTTTGCCGTCTGAAGGAGCTAAGATATGATTGTCGTTTATTGTTACAGTTCTTTTGGGAATTCTAAAAAAGGAAACAACCAAAATAAAAAAGATGAGTGAAGCTAGTCCTAAAATTGAATAGAGAAGAGGTAAAGAAGCAAAAGCCCATACGAAAATTAAGTTTAATGCTGTTAAAATAACAAAAGCTATCGCAATTATTTTGAATCCTTCTTTGTGTATTGTCATATTATTTTTTTTCTTGAAACTTAATTATTAATAAGTTGTAAATAAACTAACTGTAAATAGGCGAGTACAAAAGGAGCCGAAAATAAAACGCCATCAAAACGGTCCAAAATCCCTCCATGTCCTGGTAATAAGTTCCCAGAGTCCTTTACTCCGCAGCTTCGTTTTATTTGAGATTCTGTTAAATCTCCTAGTGTCCCAAAAATCACAATAATTAATGCAACAATAATCCAATGAATGGTGCTCCCGTCAAACATTCCAAAAATAAGTCCGGTTATAACCGCAAGTATAGCTCCACCATAAAAACCTTCCCATGTTTTATTCGGTGATATTCTTTCAAATAGTTTATGCTTGCCAATCATAGAGCCAACAAGGTAAGCTCCTGAATCGTTAGCCCATTGAATGACAAAAAAACCAACTAATAATAAACTAGAGTAGTTATTGGTGTTTATGTCCATTCCACTATAAAATGTCTTGTCATATGCAAAGAAATTTAATGTGGACAGTGGTATAACCACATATAGAATTCCCATAACCGAAAAAGCAAAGTTTGTAACTGGGCTTTCACTTTTTCTAAAGAGTTCTAGGGCTACTAAAGTTACTAATAAAGGAAAAATAAATAATAAGTATGCAAAGTTCGACTCTCCAAAGCTATACATGGCGATTAATCCATATATAATGGTCCCAACAATCATAGCAACACTTTTTTTAGGTTTAAACCCAACTCTTTCCATTAAGATAAAAAACTCATAAAGCCCAGCCATAGAGACAATATAGAATAGTCCAGCTAACGTATATTTATTTGTAGTAATTGCTAATAATAACACTACGACAAATAGAACTCCTGTGATTAATCTTTTTAATAATTCGCTCAAAATGTTATTTTTAGTTCGAAAATAGTCAGCAATAATACATAAAAAATAGACAAGTAGAATACACTATATTTCATTACTTATCACTAGTAATTCTTTTTTATAAAGAACATTCCTCAATTACATGGGTAATTAGCTCATGCAATTCAATGCCTTCAAGAGCAACCATTTGTGGAATTAGACTCTGATCTGACATTCCTGGAACGGTATTCACTTCAATAAGAAAAGGTCGATTCTCCACTATAATATAGTCTGCTCTTGCTATTCCTCTCAAATTTAGAATTTCGGCAACCGACTTTGTTATTGCTTTTATTTTTAAGGTTAACTCTTCAGGAATTGGTGCTGGAGTTATTTCTTTTGACTCTCCCTTGTACTTGGCGTCAAAGTCAAAAAAATCATTTGTTGTGACTATCTCAGTAATTGGCAAGGGTTGAAAACCTTTCTTAGATTTAAAAATACCATTAGTAACTTCCCTACCTTTCAAAAAGGATTCTATAATTACTTGCGTTCCATGTATCATGCCTTTCTCAATGGCTGATGGTAACTGGTCACTTTCAGTTACTTTTGTTATCCCAAAACTACTTCCTCCATCGGCAGGTTTTACAAAACAAGGTAAGCCTAAATAAGCTATAATTTCAGAATGATCAATAATATCTCCTTTTCTAACTAATTTTGCTTTTGCAACATTTATGTCGTATCTCTCCAGAAATTGATTACAAATAAACTTATTAAAAGTTAATGCAGTGATCAATTGCGAAGGAGTACTGTATGGAATGTTTATTAAATCAAAGTAAGCTTGAAGCTTCCCATCTTCACCTGGTGTTCCATGAATCATAATAAAAGCAAAATCAATTGTTTGCTTTTTATTTTTGTATTGATAAGAAAAGTCGTTCTTATCTATGGTTAACTGTTCGTCGTTAACTAAAGCAAACCAACCTGATTTATCAATTGATACTCTAACTGGTTGGTATAGCTCCCTGCTAATGTTGTTAAAAATAGTTTTAGCACTTTTTCTAGAAATTACTTCTTCGTGACTGTGTCCCCCTTCTATTATAGCTACTGTTTTCATTTTTCTGTGTTAAGCATCAAAATCAAAAATAATTCTTATTTCTGACTAACTTTTAGAATGGCATTTAAATTATGAACAGTTAAAAGTTATTTCCATATCCCATATATTGATTTATGAAAGCTTGCCCCTTGTTTAAAATTAAATATCTTTGTTTATTAGCTTAGAAATTAAATAGAAGAGATGTTGAAGTTTTTATCCATTGGAGTAATAATAGTAATAGTACTTTTAATCGTACTTTCTAGAAAGAGCATTAAGCCTTTCTTTAGATTTCTATTCAGTAGAGTGTTTATTATTAATTTAATATTAGCATTACTCGTCTTATTTTTCATTCCCTATTATACGTTAAAGTATTTAGACTCATACACTAACCATGGAGTTAAATTACCTGTTCCTAATTTTGTTGGAACTTCAGTAAATGGAATAAATCAATTAGCAACAGAGTATAAAGTTGAAGTAGTGATTAATGATTCTGTTTTCTCTGACGAATTTCCAAGAGGAACAGTTATTAGGCAAGACCCATTACCTAATTCAGAATCTTACCCGTCCTATGTAAAGCCACAAAGAAAGATTTATGTAACTATAGTTAAACAATCTGGTGAGTATAAAGAAATTCCTGACTTGACAGGAGACTTTAGAGTTTCTAAGAAAATTGCAAAAGTTAGATTAGAAATGTTAGGATTTAATCCGCAGTTTACTGCTAAGCCAAGTCAAGATGACTATGTGCTTGAATTAAGATATAATGGTAAAGTTGTAAAAAAAGGAGATAAAGTACTAAAAGGAGAAGTAATTGAGGTTGTTCATGGAAATGGTGGTGGGGGAGTCCCGATTACATTGCCAAATGTAGTGAATAAAACCGTTTCAGAAGCGAGTCAGATTTTGTCTTTAGCAGGACTTAACACAGCGGTAGATTTCGTCGGTGAAGATTTATCCGCTGAAGATTCATTAAACTATTATGTAACGATTCAAAACCCTCATCCTAGAAACTTGCAACAAGGGTTGATTGAGACTGGAGCTACAATTTACTTGATTGCAGGAAAAAGTGCTACAGTTGTAGATACAACTGGAAAAGGGAAATAAAAGCTTTAAAAGTTCGTTTAACTTTTATAAAAATAGATTGATGAAAGGGATTAATAACTTACTTATTGTTTTATGCTTGCTGCTTTTTTCTGTGGTTGGTTTAGGCCAAGAAATGCTAAGTGCATTGAGATATAATACAGTATTAACACAAAACAATGAACTAAAGACAGGAAGCATCCATAATAGTTTTGTTTATGCTTTAGATACTTTATCATTACCTATAATTGATGATTTCTCAAAAGATAAGTTTACTAGTTATGACGCAGATACTTTAGATTCAAATGTTTCAGATACGACATGGTATCGGTTGTCAACAGGAGGTGTTCCAGAGCCTTTAGGAGCATCGTACATGACTGACACAACATTTGTTTATGTTTATGATACGGTTCCTGGAAGAGGTTTTGATTCCATTATTTTAGTTTCTAAAACAGCTTTTCCTTCTTCTACAGTTGATGTGTCTGATTTAGATAATTACCCCGTTTCAACTCAAAATACCGAAGTGTGGCCATCAAAAAATCATTATGATTCCTTATGGACAGGGACTAATCCTGATTTAATTTTGTTTGAGCAAGATCCTGATTTATTCCAGGATTCGTCTACCGTTTATTTTGTCGCTTCTTTACCTGAAGATTCTGCTAAAATTTGGGTCGATAACTTTGTCTATAGAAATAATGACTTCCCTATTAATCCTTTAACTATTGGAGTCGCAACTTTTGATGGTTTAAATGAAAACGGATATCCTTATGATTGGTCTTCTCCATCAGCACAAGGTATTGCAGATTACTTAACGTCAAAACCCATAAATTTAGGTACAAAAACTGGAGGAGGGAACTACACTGCAGCTGATTCTATTTACATGAGTTTTGCTTTTCAGACAACAGGACTAGGAGAAACTCCAGAATTAGAAGATTCTTTAGTGCTAGAGTTTTGGTCTCCAGTCTTTGCTGAATGGAAATCAGTTTGGAATTCACCAGGAGTTGCTCAGTCAGACTTTAAGGTTGTTATGATTCCAATAACAGCTTCAAGGTATTTACAAGACGGGTTTAAATTTAGATTTAAGAATTATGGAACCTTGACAGGAAGTCTCGATCATTGGCATGTAGACTATGTGGTTTTAGATGATTTTAGAACAATTGATGACAACTTCATGAATGATTGGGCTTTTCAATTTCCAGCTCCATCTTTGTTAGAAAATTATACTTCGATGCCTTGGGAGCATTATAAAACAGACCCTTATGGGTTGTTAAAGTCTTCAATTTCAGTTGAGACTTTTAATTCTTTAAATCAAGCAAAAATTATACAGCCTAGTAGTATGGACTTACTTTATGAGTCTGTTACAGTAGATAATGTTCCTTATGTTAATTCAGCAGGAAATGTTAGTGCTTTTAGCAATTTTGATATGGATTATACGTTACCTTCTTCATTTTACTTCGATACAACTTTAGCACAATCAGATACCTGTTTGATTTTTAATCTTCAGTATTCTTTAAGTACGAATACGACTCCTGAGCGTTTGTCTGAAAATGATACAATAATTGTAGATCAAATTTTTCACGATTATTATGCTTATGACGATGGAACAGCTGAAGCTGCATATGGACTAGTTACTACAGGAGCAGAACTGGCTTATAAATTTGCTTTACCAAATGGTGTTACAGATACATTAAAAGCAATTGATATTCATTTTGTTTCGTCTGTTAATGATGTTAGTGATAATTTGTTTTTTTTGCAAGTATGGGACGATAACGGTGGGCAGCCTGGTAATTTAATTTACTCTACAGATGATCCTAATCTTCCGGTAACTTATAAACCTTATTATGATTTAGGAAATAATGCCTTTTATGAATACGTATTACCTAACGAAATAGAAGTTTCCGGTACTTATTACGTTGGTTGGAGGCAGTCAGCTTCTAATCGATTAAATATAGGTTTTGATAAAAACATTAACCAACAAGCTAAAATATTTTATAATTTAGGAACTAGTTGGTCCAACACTAGTTTTGAAGGTTCTCTAATGATGCGTCCTGTTTTTAAGTCTTCTCATGATTGCTTTTTATCCATAGAAGAAAAAGATGCTTTGACTAATATTGAGACTAAAATTTACCCTAATCCTACTTCTTCTAACTTTACATTAGAACTGCCTTTCGCTATTGATGGGACAGTCGAGATTTATGATTTATCTGGAAGGCAGTTATATACTGATTTTATATTGGGAAATAAAGTAATAGTAAATACGTCGGCTTTTTCTAAAGGGAATTACATTTGTGTCGTAAGAGCTGAAAATGGAGCCATTTTATCTCAAGATAAAGTCGTAGTATTAAGATAATGTTATTATTTGATTAAAAGCCATTGTTTAATAATCTCAGCTTTTTTTTGTGCAACCTTTTAGGTACTTTTGCAGTCTCAAAAATAAAAAAATAGAATGAGATTATTAATAGTATTAAGTGTGTTACTTTTAGTGAATACCTGTTGGAGTCAAAATTTAGTTTCTAATTCAGACTTTGAAACTTTTACTAACTGTCCAATTGGTCCAGGAGAAATTACAAATGTAACAGGTTGGTCAAATCCAGATACAGCTACTGCAGATTATTTTAATCAATGTAATAGTGGAAGTTTTCCTTTGCCTTCTTTAAGTGTTCCTTCAAATATTATGGGGTACCAACAAGCTAGATCTGGCAATGGTTATGCAGGTATTATTTGTAACGAAGTTATTAATTTCCCTCCTTTTCCTTCTATTGTAGATGATTATAGAGAATATATTCAAGTACAATTGAATAGTCCTTTAGTTGCTGGAGAAGAGTATGAAGTGGAATTTTACTTTAGTTTGTCAAATGCGTCAACACATTATGTAGAAGAGTTTGGGGCTTATTTTTCTAACACTGTTACAAATTTACAGCAAAGTACTGCCTTAAGTTTTGTTCCTCAGGTATCTATTAGTGGAACGCCATTAAATGATACTGCTACTTGGGTTCAATTCCGTCAAAGTTTTACAGCAGTAGGAGGTGAAGAATACATGATTATAGGAAATTTTAATGACCCAAATAATACAACTTCTGGAACTACGGGGGTAGCATCTAATATTGCTACTGGAGGAGATCATGCCTATTATTACATAGAAGATGTTAGTGTTAGAGAAGCGACTTGCTTCGAAATTGAAAAGGTTTTAGTCGATGCATGTGGAACTCCAGAAGGACAAAATGAAATGGTTACTTTTAGAGTTGGAAGCCAAGATTTAAACGTAGCAGATTTGAATGTTACTTGGCCAAGTAATTCTTACGGAGGTATTATTCAAAATACACAAACGGCTCAGCAAGTAGCCTCTGTAAACTCTACAATTGGAGGGTGTGGATATTTATTGGAACCAGTAGGAGGAGTTTTACCTGGAGGTAGTGAAGTTTTATTAATTACAAGTTATAATTTTGATCCTACAGCTCACTCTTTCGTGAATTTGAATGATACACTTGTTGTTATTTTTCAAAACTCGACATCTACTGGTGGACATTTTGCCAATTATGATAGTGGTGGTGGAACAAGAACTTTAACTATGTCGTTTTCCAATCCTTCAGGATGTTCTGATGTTGTATCTTATGAAAGAGATCAGTTAGTCAATCAGAATGGAACGACAGGTGGTAGTTCTGCTAATAGGGATGGAGCATTTGTTCGTTTTACTCCAGGTGGAATTGCATCTTATGATAATTTGGGCTGTCAGGTTCCAGGAGGAATACTATCCATTGATATTACAAGTAGTGTAAATGCTGTATGCGGAGGTGAAGAAATTGACTTGACGGCAGTTATTGAAGGTGCTTATGAGAGTCTTGTATGGAGTTCAACAGAAGGATCATTTTCTTCCCCAGGAAACTTAACAACTACAATGACTGTTAATAGTACCATTTCTAATTCGTTTTATATTTATGGAGGTGTAGTATCTAATTGTAATGACACAATTTACGACAGTCTGCTGATTACAATTAGTGGTAGTCCAACTGTTACCATAAATGCTTCTGATAATACGCTATGTACCGGGCAAGATGTCGTTTTAACTGCAAGTGGAGCAAATTCTTATGTTTGGAATGGAGGAGTTTCTTCAGCTAATCCATTTACGGTAACTGCTGGAGGAACTTATACGGTAGTTGGTACTTCTAGTTGTGGAACAGATACTGAAACAATAACAATAGATGAAATAGCTCCACCATTACCTATTGTCGTACCTTCTCCAATGTATAGTTGTGATAGTAACGAATTACATGAGGTTGATTTAACAGGGAATGTTTGTCAAAGCTGTAGCTATACATGGAGTGATGGTACAGTTGGCCAAATTTATAGTGGGAATGAGCCTAATTTTTCTGTTTCTATTCAAAACTATTGTGGGACAGAGGTAGTAAACTATAATTATACTGTTATAACATTAGATGCAACTATTGTAGTTCAAGATTCAATAGGAGCTTCTCCTTTTACTGTTTCTTTTAATTCTGTAAGTCAAGGATCTTCTTATTCCTGGGATTTTGATAACGGAAATACAGGTGCATTAGAAAATCCTACTCAGGTTTATACCTTGCCAGGAGAATATGATGTAATTTTAACAGTTTCGGAACAAGGTTGTACAGCAACAGCTTACCAAACAATAATTGTAAATGGAGCATTGCCGACTGAAGCAATTATTCCAAATATATTTACTCCAAATGGAGACGGGAAAAATGATGCCTTTTCTATTCAAACAATTAATGGAACAGAGTTAACAGGAACAATCTTTAATCGATGGGGAAGAAAAGTTCAAGAGTTAAATGGACTAAATGCATCTTGGGATGGTGGAAATAATAACAGTGGAACTTATTATTATATTATTCAAGTTAAATTCTTAGATGACTCTACGAAAGAGTTCAATGGAAATATACAATTGATTAAATAAAAGAGTATAGAGTTCTTAATGACTCCTTCTTTTCTTTTTTTTTTAACCTTTAAAAAGTAGATGAAAACACCTTCTCCTCTAGACGAACTTAAAATGCCACTGTTTGAAGAAAAACAGGTTAAAGTTTGGATTAAGAGGGATGATTTAATTCATGATGAGGTTTCGGGTAATAAATGGCGGAAACTAAAATACAACGTCGAAGCTTTTCAAAAGGGAAGTTACGAAGCTATTTTGACTTTTGGCGGAGCGTATTCGAATCATATTTTAGCAACAGCAAAAGTAGGGGCAGATAATAAAATACCAACCATAGCCATTATAAGAGGAGAGGAGCAGTTGCCTTTAAATCCAACTTTAAAACGTTCGGTAGATCTAGGCATGGAAATACATTACATTTCTAGAATCGAATATAGACAAAAACAGACAGCATCCTTTTTAGAAAAAGTAAAAGAGCAGTATGGTAATGTTTATATTATTCCAGAAGGAGGAGGGAACAATGAAGGAGTTTTTGGTTGTAAGGATATTGTAAAAGAGATTAATGTAGATTTCGATTATATTCTAACAGATTGTGGAACGGGAGCTACTTTAGCAGGTATTAGTTTAGCATTAAAAGAAAATCAGAAAACAATTGGAATACCAGTTCTAAAAGGCGGTGATTTTATTTTAGATGAGGTGAAGAACTATTATGAAGCACTAAAAGAAGACGTATCTAAAATAAAGAATATTGAATTAGCTACTAAGTATCATTTTGGAGGATATGCTAAGCACAAACCAGCCTTAATTGGGTTTATGCGAGCTTTTTATAAGCAGACTGGAATTAAAACAGATCCTATTTATACAGGTAAACTATTCTATGGCTTCATCGATTTAATTAAAACAGATTATTTCCCGAAAGGTTCTAAAATAATAGTCGTTCATACAGGAGGGTTGCAAGGTATTGCAGGTTTTGAAGAACGATATAAAACGAAGATATTCTAAGTAACTTAGAAAAAGGAGGTCAAGAGGTGTTTGAAAACGGAATGCAAAATCTTATTAGGCTAACACTAATGTTTACAACATTTTTTTGATAGTACACCTATTATAGCTTACACTATAAATAGATAGAACTACTTCAATACCTGAACACCAATAGCACAGCTTAAACACTTCTTATTCGTACAATAATTAGAATACAATTCAATTAAACTCTGTGATTGCATAGCCGACTTAGATTTTAATCCAATTGTTTTCCAATTGTCAATGATCGAATTAGACTCAGAGGGTAGAGAAGTGATTAATTCTGTTGCATAATTGCAATAACGTTCATCGTTTATCGATTTCCCATAAGCAAAACTCATTGGGCTAACAACATTAATAATAATATTGTTAATCATTATTTTACCAACCGAATTTTTGGTTTGTTTACATTCCTTACCAAAAGTATAATGTGTATTCCAGTAATCACTTGTAGAAACGGTTAGTAGTTTTTGATAGTCAGTAACAGTAGAAAGCGCCCTTATGTTTTCAAAGAGCTGATCAGTAGAATGAAATAGCTGAGCGATTTGAGCAATCCTAATCGTCGGAAAATTAGGAGGACGTAGCTTGGAGTATTTCCAATTGACCACCTTCATTGCTGTTAAGTCATACTTCTGTTTTAAAAATAAGTATTCCTTTCTCAAAGCTAGAAAATAATCATCTTCTATTACTGTTGTGTTGATTAACCCAGCCTGGCCAAAAAGTAAAGCTTCTAATGTGGGTAAATGGTTACGCTCTTTTTGAATGTAAATTAGCGGTGTTTTTCTAGAAAGTTCAGCCATGGCATCACCATTGACTTTCATGCCAAAATAACGCATGATATAATGTGTAAATGTTTGACTCCAATCCCCTTTGTACTCCTCAAGTGTTTTTGTTATGAGTGTTGTTTTTCTTTCTAAGCGTTCTAAAACCAAACGTTCTAACCAGTTATTTATAATAAAGCTATCAATAGGTTCTAAATGTCGCTGACAAGGAATAGTTAGGCCGTTGTTAATAAAGTGTTTATACTGCTTAAACTTATTGTTGTCTAATAAAGGTTTTAAAACTAATGTAGGTATTAGTTCTCCATTCTGATTTTTAACAGGCTCATCGTCTTCAAAAACAACATGAAGCATTACATTATTGTACGCTTTGTCATATTGATGCTTATGTTTATTCCAATCAGATGACTTAACATGAATTTCTACGCTGCCAAACCATTCTGTATCTCCGATAAAAACTTTACTCTCTAAAAAGTCTGGGCCAGCATTCTGATTATGCAGACCAACTCTCTTAATCAAAACACTCTCATTGTCAACTGTTTTTAATAGAGCGGGGTTCAGTTTCTGAAATTTCCAGATATAGTGAAGGTAGTCTTCTTTCATTGGGGCGAAATTTGTTATATAAAAAAAGGAGGATGCAACTGCATCCTCCTTTCAAAAGTAAATTAAATTTATTAGATATTATAATTCTAATAAACCATTTGTTTTCTTAACACCTTCAGCACTTTCTTGCATTTTAGCTTTCTCTGCATCAGTTAAACTTATTGTAACAACTTCTTCAATACCGTTTTTTCCTAAAATAACAGGAACTCCAATACAAAGGTCACTTAAACCATATTCTCCATCTAATAATGTAGAAGAAGGGAACATTTTTTTAGAATCTAAAGCAATTGCTTTTACCAATTCAGAGACAGCTGCACCTGGAGCATACCAAGCAGAAGTCCCTAATAAACCAGTTAATGTAGCTCCGCCAACTTTCGTGTCAGCAGCAACTTTTTCTAAGCGTTCTGGAGAAAGGAACTCAGAAACAGGAACCCCATTTCTAGTTGCTTTAGCAGTTAGAGGAACCATCCCTTTGTCAGAGTGACCGCCAATTACCATTCCGTCAATATCAGAAATTGGACATCCTACAGCTTCAGCTAAACGATACTTAAAACGAGCGCTATCTAAAGCACCACCCATTCCAATAATTCTGTTCTTAGGAATACTAGTTGTTTTGTGAACTAAATAAGTCATTGTATCCATTGGATTAGAAACAACAATAATAATAGTTTCAGGAGAGTGCTCAATTAAGCTAGCAGAAACCATTTTTACAATTCCAGCATTAATTCCAATTAACTCTTCTCTTGTCATTCCCGGTTTTCTAGGGATTCCAGAAGTAATGACACATACATCACTGCCTGCAGTTTTAGAATAATCATTAGTACTTCCAACAATCTTTGTATCAAAACCGTTTAAAGAAGCAGTTTGCATTAAATCCATCGCTTTACCTTCAGCAAAACCTTCTTTAATATCTAAGATTACCACTTCAGAAGCAAAATCTTTAATAGCAATATACTCTGCACAACTTGCACCTACTGCACCTGCACCAACAACTGTTACTTTCATAAACTTATTTTTATATTTAATTATTAATAATTTTCTGCCACTAAGATAATAAATCTTAACTAAAACTTAGGTAACAACGTAATTTTTAATGTTCAAAAGAAAGTGGTTTGGGCGTTCCCTTCGGTCAGGCTGTCCGCACTCGCTCTTTTTGAAATAAAAAGGAGCTCAAACATAGCTATCATCCTTAACGCAAAAAGGGCTTTAATTTTAAGGCTTTATTTCGATCTCGGAGAAAGGAAGTAGAAAGGGGGACTTCTGTGAATTTTGATTTTTTTAATAAAAATATTATTACCTACCTTAGCCAAGTGATTATCAAACCTAAAATAGTAGTTTTTATAGATTGGTACGTGCCTGCATATAAAGCAGGAGGGCCTATTCGGTCAGTTTATAATTTAATTGAAACGCTATATGCTAATTACGACTTCTATGTTATAACTTCCAATTCCGACATAGACGGAGTTGCCTTAGATGATATAACTGCTAATCATTGGATAAAGCAAGGAAAAGCAATGGTTTTATATTTGACTAAAGATCAACAAACTAAAAGTCGTTATCAGCAGGAAGTAAATGAGGTTAAACCTTCTAAGGTTTATTTAAATAGTTTGTTTTCTACAAAGTTCACCTTATTACCACTATTAACTTTTAAAAAGAATTATGAGATTGTCGTTGCTCCAAGAGGAATGTTAGGAACAGAGTCTTTGGCAATCAAGTCAACGAAGAAGAAAGTGTTTTTAATGATTTCTAAAGTGTTGAGCTTATATAAAAATGTGACTTGGCATGCGAGTTCCAAGATCGAAGCAAACGAAGTGAAACAAACGTTTGGAGAAAAGGCTACAGTTAAAGTTGCTAGTAATTTGGCTTTAGTTCCCGAAGAGTTTACTTTGTTGAATAAAGAAGTAGGACAACTTTCTATATTAATGGTAGGAAGAGTAGTGCCAATTAAGAATATTCATTTCTTTTTGTCTGAGCTAAAAGGATTAAGCCTAGCATCAACTATTAAGGTGTCTATAGTGGGTCCAATAGAAGATGAAACTTATTATACTATTTGTTTAAACCTTTTAAAAGAATTATCTCAAAATATCCAAGTTCATTTTATTGGATCTTTGCCTCCATTAGAAGTGGCTAAATTATACAGTCAGCATCATATATTGGTGAGTACCAGTCTAAACGAAAACTACGGACATTCAATAGCAGAAGCGCTAACACATGGTCGCCCAATAATTGTTAGCAACAACACTCCTTGGAAAAACTTAAAAGAATTAGGGGTTGGTGCTAATTTAGATTTAGAGACTGAATTATTTACAAATGAAATTAAAAGATTTATAAATATGGATAATTCAGAATATATCCAATATCAAGAAGCTACTAAACAATATGCATTAGCTAAATTAAAAAACAAAGATGAGGTTCAGCGTTCAATTGATTTGTTTAGTTAATTAATTTTTAGAATTGAAATAGATAATCACCCATTACTTTTTTTACCCACATATCTAATAACGGCGCTTTTCCCAATGTGGAATTCTCCTTCGTTTAGTGTTGTTTCTATTTCTTCCAATAAAACCGTTTCAAAACCTGGAAAGTTCTCAATCATTTCGTCTTTTGAAAATAGCATTTCAATATCTTTAGGCCCACCTGCCTTTGGGTTTTGAGAGTTAAATACAATATGTTTTTTACTAAAACCTTCTAAAATGATATAGCCATTTGGTTTTATTAAAGTAATGAGGTGTTGGTAAAAGTTACTTTTAATTGAAGGAGGTAAATGCGCATAAATAAGAACAACTCCATCGAAAGACTGTTCTTTTAAGTCCAAGCCATTTAGTTGGCCAACTTTATAATCAAGTTCTACATTATTGAGTTTTGCTAAAGCTAAAGCTTTGTTTTTTCCTTCTTTACTTATGTCAAAAGCTACAACTTTATGTCCTTTCTTAGCAGCATAAACAGCATTCCTGCCTTCGCCTTCGGCAGGAAAAAGTAGGGTTAAATTCTTTGGTAAATTAGCTAGCTGCTCTTTAAAAAAAACATTTGGCTCTTTTCCGTAAGCATATATATCTTCTTTATATCGTGCATTCCAAAAATCTAACATAACTTCTATTGTTTGTTTTTAGCAAAAATAAGTTTTTGTTTAGTGATTGGTATTTCTTCTTTCTTAAGAATTGTTAAATTTAGTATGCGTGCATAACTTTTTGTTAGTTTATTATGCATGCATAACATATTTTATTATATTCGTAACAATTAAAAATAGATAAGAGGGGAATGAAACCTGAAGAAACAATAGATTTTCACATCAGATGGGCTTGGTTTAATATATCAAGAATGTACAACTTAGAAGCTGCAAGATATGGTGGTTCTATGGCAATTGGATATACATTATTGAATATAGACACCAAAGAAGGTACACCTTCTACTAAATTAGCTCCAAAAATGGGGCTGGAGTCTAGGAGTTTAACTCGAATGATTAAGTCCTTAGAAGAAAAAGGAATGATCTATAAAAAAGTAGATGAAGTTGATCGAAGAATGGTTCGTCTTTTCTTAACTGAATTAGGTAAAGACATGAGGAATCAGGCAATTCTAACAGTGCATAATTTTAATGAGAAAATTCAAAATGAAATACCTCAGGAAGATTTAGATAAAACTTTTGAAGTACTTGGAAAACTGAATCAAATAATAGATAAAAATAATATATTTAATAATAATTAAGCCAAAACAAGATTTGACTTATAACTAAAAAAGTAAACAAATGAAACGAAACATCAGGAAAGTTGCAGTATTAGGCTCAGGTGTAATGGGTTCTGCAATAGCATGTCATTTCGCCAACGTAGGTTGCGAAGTGTTGTTGTTGGATATTGTTCCAAAAGAAGCGGAAGATTCAACAAATAAAATGGCTAGAAACAGTATTGTTAATGGAGCTTTAAAAGCAGCATTAAAATCTAAGCCTTCTCCAATTTATATTCAAAGTTTTGCAAAACGTATCACCACAGGTAATATGACCGACGATATGAAAAAAATTGCAGATTATGATTGGATTATTGAAGTTGTTGTCGAACGTTTAGACATTAAGAAAATTGTTTTCGAAAATGTAGAAAAATATAGAACACCAGGAACGTTAATTACATCAAATACTTCAGGAATTCCAATTAACATGATGTTAGAAGGAAGAAGTGAAGATTTTCAAAAGCATTTTTTAGGAACGCACTTCTTTAATCCTCCTCGTTATTTAAAATTATTAGAAATTATACCTACTCCAAAAACTGATCCAGCAGTTGTTGAGTTTTTAATGGATTATGGGGCGAAAATTCTAGGAAAATCTACTGTATTATGTAAAGATACACCCGCATTTATTGCAAATAGAGTAGGTGTATTTGCGATACAGGATTTATTTCACACGGTTACCGAAATGGGGTTAACTGTCGGAGAAGTAGATAAATTAACTGGACCTGTAATGGGTAGGCCAAAATCGGCGACATTCCGAACTTGCGACGTTGTTGGTTTAGATACATTAGTTCATGTTGCAAATGGAGTTAAAGACAATTGTCCGGACGATGAAAGAAAAGCGGTCTTTAATACTCCTTCTTTTGTTTCTACTATGTTAGAAAAAAACTGGTTAGGAAGTAAAACTGGACAAGGGTTTTATAAAAAGTCAAAAGATGCTAACGGAAAGAAAACAATTCTAGAGTTAAATTTAGAAACGTTAGAATACCAAGAAAAAGGAAACGTTAAGTTTGCTACATTAGAAGCAGCTAAGCAAGCTGAAGATTTAAAGTCTAGAACAAAAATTTTATTTTCAGGAAAAGATAAAGCTGGAGACTTTTATAGAAAAGTATTTACAGGAGTATTTCAATATGTAACGAATCGTATTCCAGAAATTTCAGATGAAACTTACCGTATCGATGATGCTTTAAGAGCAGGATTTGGTTGGGAGATGGGACCTTTTGAAACTTGGGATGCAATTGGTTTTGAAAAAGCATTAACAACAATGGAAGAGATGGGAATGAAACCAGCTCAATTTGTTTATGATATGAAAGAAGCTGGTGTAACATCTTTCTATAAATTAGAAGATGGTATGCGTAAGTACTATGACATTAATGCTAAAAAATATTTAGTAATACCAGGAACAGAAGAGTTATTAAGCTTAGCTAATCTTAAAGAAACTAACACTGTTTGGAGTAATGCAGATACTTCTATTATCGATTTAGGAGATGGAATCTTAAATGTAGAGTTCCATAGTAAAATGAATACGATAGGAGGAGAGGTGTTAGCAGGAATCAACAAAGCCATTGATATGGCCGAAAATGAAGCGCAATACAAAGGTGTTGTTATCTCTAACGAAGGAGAAAACTTCTCAGTAGGAGCAAACGTTGGGTTGATTTTCATGATGGCTGTCGAACAAGAGTATGATGAGTTGGATTTTGCAATTAAAACGTTCCAAAATACAATGATGAGAGCTCGTTATTCAAATATACCAGTAGTTGTAGCTCCTCACGGAATGACATTAGGTGGTGGATGTGAGTTGTGTTTGCATGCGGATAAAGTGATCGCTAACGCTGAAACTTACATCGGATTAGTAGAATTTGGAGTTGGATTAATCCCAGGTGGTGGAGGTTCTAAAGAATTTGCTTTAAGAACTTCAGACGAATTTGGAGAAGGTGATATTAGGACAAATACGTTAAGAAATAAATTCCTAACAGTAGGTCAAGCTAAAGTCGCAACATCTGCTTACGAAGGGTTTGATTTAGGTTATTTAAGAAAAGGACAAGATGAGGTTGTTGTGTCTAGAGCTCATCAATTATCTTATGCGAAGCAGTCTTGTTTAACAATGGCTAACAAAGGTTACCAACAACAAGCTCAACGAACAGATATTAAAGTGCTAGGTAAAGAAGGACTAGGAATTGTATACGTAGGAGCTCATTCTATGATGAGTGGTAACTATATGTCTAAACATGATCAAGTTATTTCTGAGAAATTAGGGTTTGTATTGTGTGGAGGAGATTTGTCACATCCTACTGAGGTTTCTGAACAATATCTATTGGATCTAGAGCGTAGAGCATTTTTAGAGCTTTGTGCAGAGAAAAAGACGTTAGAAAGAATTCAAAGTATTTTACAAACAGGAAGAGTGTTGAGAAACTAAGAATGTATTACGTATCGCGAAAACTCGTAATGCGTAATGATGAATAAATGTATTTTGTATGAATAACTATAAGGAATTGAATGTATGGAAAGAAGCAGTAGAGTCTTCAGTAGAAATATATAAGATTTCGAATAGTTTTCCTAAAACAGAAATATTTGGGTTGGTTCAACAAATGAGGAGAGCTTCTATTTCAGTCTCTAGTAATATAGCAGAAGGTGCAGGGAGAAACAATAAAGGTGAGTTTAGACACTTTTTAGGAATAGCGGCGGCTTCAATGTGTGAAGTAGAATCACAAGTAATAGTAAGTTCTAGATTAGGTTTTGTTAACCTAGATGAAATAAAAAAAGAATTAGATCGAATAGATAAAATTCAAAAAATGATTTATAAGTTAATTAACGTAATAAAATAAACGAGAAACGCAGAACGAATTACGCAAAACGTTTTTTATAAAATAAAAAATAATGAAAACAGCATATATAGTAGGCGGATACAGAACCGCAGTAGGAAAAGCTCCAAGAGGAGTATTTAAGTTTACAAGAGCTGATGATTTAGCAGCTGATGTAATCAAGCATTTATTAAAAGATTTTCCGCAGTTGGATCATAATAGAATTGATGATGTAATTGTAGGGAATGCTACGCCAGAAGCAGAGCAAGGGTTAAATGTTGGTCGAATGATCTCATTAATGGGATTAGATACTGAGAAAGTTCCAGGAATGACCGTTAACCGTTATTGTTCTTCAGGGTTACAAACCATTGCATTGGCAGCTGCACAAATAGCAACAGGACAAGCAGAGTGTATTGTAGCTGGAGGTGTTGAAACAATGTCGCCAATTCCTTTTGGAGGTTGGAGATTAGTTCCAAATGCTGAAGTTGGAAAAAAAGATCCAGAATGGTATTGGGGAATGGGGTTAACTGCTGAGGCAGTTGCTAAAGACTATGATGTTTCTAGAGAAGCACAAGATGAGTTTGCATTTAAATCTCAAAGCAAGGCATTAGCTGCTATTGAAAATGGTACTTTTAAAGATGACATCGTTCCGATTACAGTAAATGAGGTATACGTAAATGAAGAAGGTAAGCGAGCTGAAAGAAGTTATGTAGTTGATACAGATGAAGGGCCTCGTAAAGGAACAACTGTTGAAGCATTATCTAAATTAAGACCTGTGTTTGCACAAGGAGGTTCGGTTACTGCAGGTAATTCATCTCAAACCTCAGACGGAGCAGCATTCGTTATGGTAATGAGTGAAGACATGGTTAAAGAGCTAGGTTTAGAACCGATTGCAAGATTGGTTGACTATAGTGTAGTAGGTTTAGAACCTCGTATTATGGGAATGGGACCTGCTTTAGCTATTCCAAAAGCATTGAAAAAAGCTGGGATGAAATTAAATGACTTAGAACAAATCGAATTAAATGAAGCATTTGCTTCTCAATCGGTTGCTGTTTTAAAAGAGTTAGATATTAATCCAGATATCGTAAATGTAAACGGAGGAGCAATTGCTTTAGGGCATCCACTAGGTTGTACAGGGGCTAAGCTTTCAGTTCAGTTATTTAATGAAATGAGAAGAAGAGATCAGAAGTACGGAGCAGTAACAATGTGCGTAGGTACAGGGCAAGGTGCTTGTGGGATTTTTGAATTTTTAAAATAATAGATAATATAACCGTACTTAATCTAAGTACATAACAATTATAGAAATGAGTGAAACAATAAAAAAAGCAGAGTCGATTAAAGGTGGAGAGTTTTTAGTAAAAGACGTTGAAGCTAAAGATATATTTACACCAGAAGAATGGTCTGAAGAGCAAAAAATGATTGCTCAAATGTGCAAAGACTTTATTAAGAATGAAGTTAAAGAACATTTTGATTTAATTGATAGTCAAAAAGATCTAGAATTAGTTCCTAAATTAATGGAAAAAGCAGGAGAACTAGGATTGTTAGGGCTTTCTGTTCCTGAAAATTTAGGAGGAATGGGAGTTGATTTTAAAACTTCTATGTTAGCAACAGAAGCTTTAGGAAGTGGGCATTCTTTCTCTGTAGCTTATGCAGCTCATACAGGAATTGGTACATTACCGGTTTTATATTATGGAAATGATGAGCAAAAAGCGAAATATGTTCCGAAATTAGCAAGTGGAGAATGGAAAGCAGCTTATTGCTTAACTGAGCCTAGTGCTGGATCTGATGCAAACTCAGGTAAAACTAAAGCGGTATTGAGTGATGATGGAAAACATTACTTAGTAACAGGTCAAAAAATGTGGATTACTAATGGTGGTTTCGCTGACTTATTTACTGTTTTTGCTAAAATTGGAGATGATAAAAATCTTACTGCTTTCTTAATCGAGGCAGATTCGGAAGGGATTTCTTTAAACCCAGAAGAAAAGAAAATGGGGATCAAAGGATCTTCTACTCGTCAAGTTTTCTTTAATAACGTAAAAGTTCCTGTTGAGAACATGCTTTCAGAAAGAGAAAATGGATTCAAGATCGCAGTTAATATTTTAAATATTGGTAGAATTAAATTAGCAGGAGCTTGTATTGGAGGTTCTAAAGTGGCTATTTCAGATTCTGTAAAATATGCAAATGAAAGAGAGCAGTTTAATCGTTCTATTTCTAAGTATGGGGCAATTCGTCATAAATTAGCACAACAAGCTACTTTAATATGGACTGCAGAGGCAGCTACTTATAGAGCTTCTCAAAACATAGACGATGCTATCCAAAGAAGAATAGACGAAGGAATGAGTAAAGAGGATGCAACTTTAAAAGGGATTGAAGCATTTGCACCTGAGTGCGCTATTCTTAAAGTAGTAGGTTCTGAAGCATTAGATTATGTTGTTGATGAAGGTGTTCAGATTCATGGAGGAATGGGATATTCTGCTGAAACTGGAATTGAAAGAGCTTACAGAGATTCTAGAATCAATCGTATTTTTGAAGGGACAAACGAAATTAACCGTTTGTTAACAGTAACAATGATTTTAAAGAAAGCAATGAAAGGTCAAATTGATTTGATGGGACCTGCAATGGCAATCGGTAAAGAGTTGACTGGTATTCCTGATTTTGGGGCGCAAGATACTTCATTATTTGCTGCTGAGAAGAACTACATTAAAAACTTCAAGAAAGCATTATTGATGGTTGCAGGCAGTGCAGCTCAAAAAGTTGGAGATAAATTAGCAAAAGAGCAAGAAATTGTGATGAATGTTGCTGATATTATTAACTACGTTTATGTTGCTGAGTCTGCTGTTTTAAGAGCGGAGAAAGTGGTGTCCTTAAGAGGTGAAGCTGCTGCTCAAAATGAGTTAGATATGATGCGTATTTATGTTTATGATGCTTCAGATGCAATAAATAAAGCTGCAAAAGATGCTTTATTCTCTTTCGCAGAAGGAGATGAGTTAAAAATGATGATGATGGGATTAAAACGTTTCACTAAACATGAGCCGTTTAATGTAAAAGAAGCTCGTCAGAGAGTTGCATTAACTTTAATCGATAAGAATGAGTACTGTTTTTAAACAGTAGCTTAAAATCAATATAAAAAGCCTGTTGTGATTTTTCGCAACAGGCTTTTTGTTTTTTATACCTTTGAATCGTGAAAATAAAAGATGAGGTAGAAATGTTTTTAGCAGGATTAATTGGTTTTCTTATTCTTTGTGAGTTTGTATTCGGATTGATTATTATTGCTCAATTATATAACGTCTACATTGCAGATGATCTGTATTGGACAAGAACATTAGAAAAAGCAATTCCATTGTTTTGTTATGGTTTGGTCGCTTTAATTATTACTTATGCTGTTTATCGAAAAATAAAAAAACGTTCATGACAAACGAGTTAGAAGAATACATAAAATCTTATTTTGGAATAGTTGAGTTGGATGAATTAAAACGAATTAGTTCTTTTTTTGAATTGCAATCAATTAAAAAAGGAGAGTTCTATTTAAAAGAAGGAAGTCAATCTAATGAATTGAGTTTTGTGCAATCTGGTTTAATGAGAATTTATGCTGACCTAGAAGATAAAGAAGTGACTCAATGGATTTCTTCAAAAGGATATTTTATTACTGATTTATCAAGTTTTGTTTTTGGTAGCCCTTCTAGGTGGTCTATTCACGCACTAGAAGATAGTGAAGTATATACTATATCAAAAGAGAATTATAATAGAATAGGAGAGGTTGTTCCGACTTGGCATCAGTTAGAAAAATTATTTATCGTTCGTTGTTTTTCTGTTATGGAAGATCGAATATTTAGTCACTTGTCAATGACAGCCGACGAAAGATATTCAATGTTCTTTGAGTCTAATAAAGAGTTGTTTAACCAAGTGCCTTTAAAATACATCGCTTCTATGTTGGGAATGACGCCAGAAACTTTTAGTAGAGTTAGAAAAAGGCATTTAATTTAATTCCTTGATAAATGTCAAGTGTTTAAAAAATATTGATGTAGATATTTGTATCGTTAAATTAAACAGAACAAAATGAAGTATTTAATCACTTTTATCTTAATCATTATATTAAAATCAACACTAATGGCATTTGAAATTAAAACAGAAGTTGTAATCAATGCAACACCAGAACAAGTATGGAGCATTTTTAATCAATTTGAAGATTATCCTAATTGGAATCCATTTATTAAGTCAATAAAAGGTAGTGTAACAGTTGATGAGAAAATTATAGTTCGTATTGAGCCTCCAGGAGCAAAAGGAATGACTTTTAAACCTAGAGTTTTAACTAATGTAAAGAATTTAGAGTTGAGTTGGTTAGGGCATTTATTGTTGCCAGGCCTTTTCGATGGCTTACATAAGTTTGAATTGATAGACAACAGAAACGGAACAGCTACATTTATTCAAAGTGAGCAATTTAAAGGAATTCTAGTTCCTTTGTTCAAAAAACAATTGAAAAACAATACTAAGAACGGTTTTATTGAAATGAACAATAAGTTGAAGGAGTTAGCGGAAAGCATGTAGTGTTTAAGTGGTTAAAAAAGAGTTTGTTAGGGTTTTAGTTTTTTGTACCTTTAGAGAGTGTTAGAAAATATAGTGTCTTTTTTTCATTGACGTTAATATAAAGTGATAATAAAATGTATCAAGCAGGTTTAGGAAAAGTAAAGGTTGATTACCCTCTTTTGGAAGTTGGTATGATGGGTTATGGGATGTGGAATAACAGAATAACAGAGAAAGAAACAGAACTATATGCAAGATCAATAATAATTGAGCATACAGGTGTTGTTTTAATATTTACTAATGTTGAAATAGCATTCATTACTCCAGGAATAAGAAGAGAAGTCTTGGCTGTCTTAAAAGAAAAGCATGCTAATTTATTGATAGACGAAAATAAATTGATGATAACTGCTCAGCATACTCATTCTGCTCCAAGTGGGTTTTCGAAATATGCTTATTATTCTTTTAGTACTCCTGGTTTTAAAGTAGAAATAAGAGATGCCTATGTAAATGCAATTATAGAGTCAATTGTATTAGCATTTAAAACGAAACAAGAAGTAACATTAGAATATAAAGAGGGGTGTTTTGATCCTAAAGATGAAGTAGCTTGGAATAGGTCATTGAAGGCTTATGCAAACAATCCTGAAGTTAATGAAATTAAGAAAAACTCTAGTGCTTTAGCGTTAGATAGAAACATGTACTTATTACAAGTCAATGATTTAAACAATAGAATGATCGGGAGTGTTAATTGGTTTGGGGTTCATGCTACATCTATAGGTAATGATAACACTAAGTCCTCTTCAGATAATAAAGGATATGCAGCCTCTTTTCTAGAGGAAGAATACCCTAATAGTATTCATATTTTTGCTCAAGGAAAAGCAGGTGATGTCTCTCCTCATTTTCATGGGTTAGGAGAAACTAGAATAAGAAAGGAAATAAAGCAAAAGGGAGATCATCTCTACGCACAAGAAAATGGAGAAAAGCAGTTTTTTAAAGCTAAAGAAATTATAGAAGGAGCGACTAGCTTAAGAATTAATGGCGAATTAGAAGGCGAACTTCTGTATGCTGATTATACCAAAATCGAAGTAGATAGCGAGTTTTCTAATAACAAAATAGGAATGTCGACTTCTGACGCTTGTTTTGGACTTCCTTTTTTTCAAGGAACCCCAGTAGACGGGAAGGGGGTGCCTACGCCTGTTGTTAGTTTTATGAAGTTATTGAATGCTATATTGAATAAAAAAAGAAAATCTTTAATCTCTAGTCAAGGCAATAAAGAAATTATTGTTAATGCATCTTCTAAAGAACTTTTTGGTCAAGGAAAAATGGATGTAATCCCTAGTTTTGTTGATGAGTCTATAAAAGAGATGAATAAGGAATCAAAGAAAGGAGCACTTAAAGAAAATACGTTGATTCCTGTAATTCTACCTGTTCAACTGTTTCTTATAGGAGGATTAGCAATTGTAGGAGTTCCTGGCGAAATAACTACAGTTGCTGGATTTAGAGTCGAAAAACTGATAAAGGAAACTTTAAAGGAGTTTGGAGTCGAAAGAGTAATTATTTCTTCTTATGCTAATTCTTACATGGGGTACATTACAACTCAAGAAGAATATAAGGTTCAAGAGTACGAAGGAGGACATACTGTTTTTGGACAATGGACATTAGCTGCATTTGAAACAAAATTTAAAGAATTATGTTTTGAAATAATAAAGCCAAAAGAACAACGTATAATAGATAGAACGCTTTTACCTCCTTTATTTTCTAGACATGAATTAAACCTTAGAACCTATTGATTTCTCACCTTATCAATAATTAAGGTGAGAAATTAATAAATAAAAGTGGTGTTTAATTTATTATCCCTGAAGCTATAGTCATGTTGGTTTGCTCATCAACTAAAATAAAACATCCATTATATTTTACTTCATCATAGCGATCTAATGGTATTGGGAAAGCTGTTTTAAGTGTTACTTTACAAATGTCATTCAAAGCTATCGTTCCATCAGCTTGTTCAAAGTTTAATTCATGAATTTCTAACTTCTTATTGATACTTGCAATTTTACAATACGTTTGCATTGTTCCGTATTTAAGAATATATTTTTTGTTTTGGAATGGAGCTTCATTTACCCAACAAATAGTAGCGTTTATTTCTTTAAAAAGTTGAGGTTCTTCACCTGTTTTCACCATTAAGTCACCTCTGCTTAAGTCAATTTCATCTTCCAATAAAATCGTTCCATATTCTTTGTAATCTAAAGAGTTGTTTTGTTGATCAAAAACGTCAATTTGCTTTACTTTAGATTTTTTTTGAGAAGGTAAAACAGTTATTTCATCTCCAACATTAATAGAACCACTCATTACCCTGCCTGCGAAACCTCTATAGTCTGTAATTACTTCAGATTGTGGACGAATAACATATTGAACAGGAAATCTAAACTTATTTTCAATTCTTTTTGAAAGATTTACGTTTTCCAAAAAGTCAAAAACTGTAGGTCCTTTAAACCAGTTAAAGTTATCTGATGTTTTTACTATGTTTTCTCCTTTTAAAGCAGAAATAGGAATAAAAGAAATAGTCTGTTTAGAATCATTTCCATTTATTCGTTGAGCCATTTTCATAAAATCCTCTTGAATTTGGTTGAATTTATTTTCATCGTAATCTACCAAGTCCATTTTATTGACACAAACAACTACTTCATTAATCTCCATCATAGAAGCAATATAGAAGTGCCTTTTAGTTTGTTCTATAATTCCTGCTCTAGCGTCAATTAATATAATAATTAAATCAGAGTCTGAAGTTCCTGTAATCATGTTTCTTGTATATTCAACATGACCAGGACAGTCAGCTATAATAAACCTTCTTTTTTCAGAGGTGAAATACTTATAACTAACATCAATTGTAATCCCTTGCTCTCTTTCTGCTAATAAACCATCAGTTAATAAAGATAAATCAAGGTAATCATTTCCTTTTCTATCACTTACTTTTTGAATAGCATCTATTTGATCTTTAGAAATAGAATTACTATCAAATAATAATCTGCCTATTAAAGTGCTTTTTCCGTCATCTACACTACCTGCGGTAGTAAATTTTAATACATCCATAAAAATCTATAATAATGTTTTTAATCTTTTTAATGTCTTGATTCTTTCAGTCTCAGACAGTTTAAAAATATCCGGCTTTTTTTCTGTCTTCCATTGCAGCTTCTGATCGTTGATCATCAATTCTAGCACCTCTTTCAGATATTTCCGCAGCTTTTATTTCTTCTATAACTTTATCAATTGTAGCTGCTTCAGATTTAACCGCAGCAGTACAAGTCATGTCTCCAATTGTTCTGAATCTTACTGTTTCTTCAAAAATTTCTTCACCGTCCATATTTACATGGTTAGAATAAGGGAAAATTACGCCATCTCTAATAAAGCATTGACGTTGGTGCGAATAATAAACAGAAGGGATTTCTATTTCTTCTTGTTTTATGTAACTCCAAACGTCTAATTCAGTCCAGTTACTAATTGGGAATACTCTTACATTTTCTCCATGGTTAATTTTACCATTTAAGAAATGCCATAATTCAGGGCGTTGATTTTTAGCGTCCCACTGGCCAAAGTCATCCCTTACAGAAAAGATACGTTCTTTGGCTCTTGCTTTTTCCTCATCTCTTCTCGCTCCTCCAATACAAGCATCAAACTTCATTTCTTCAATTCCATCTAATAAAGTCACTGTTTGTAAAGCATTTCTACTAGCGTATTTGCCAGTTTCTTCTACAGCTTTATTTTGGTCAATGCTATCTTGAACGTATTTTACAATTAAATTAGCATTCAGCTCTTTCATTAAACGGTCTCTAAATTCTATTGTCTCTGGGAAATTGTGTCCAGTGTCAACATGCATAATCGTAAAAGGAATTTTGTTAGGGTAAAAAGCTTTTTGTGCTAAGCGCATTAATGTAATTGAATCTTTACCTCCCGAAAATAACAATGCTGGATTATCAAATTGGGCTGCAACTTCTCTTAATATAAATATTGCCTCGCTTTCTAGTTCTTTTGGGAACATATTCTTTTGTTTTAATAGTTAATTTAATTTTAACGGTGCAGACCACATTCTTTTTTAGAAGTGTCTTCCCACCACCAACGCCCAGCTCTAATGTCTTCCCCCTCTTTTATGGCTCTAGTACATGGAGAACAGCCAATACTAACAAAGCCTTCGCTATGTAGACTGTTTTGAGGAACGTTTTTTTCTTTTAAATAGTTATTTACATCATCTAAAGTCCAATCTAGCAATGGATTAAATTTAATAATGTTAAACCCTTTATCAAATTGAACTTTAGAAAGTAAATTTCTATTTTCACTTTGATCTGCTCTCAAACCTGTTATCCAAGCTTCATTCCCCCTTAATGCTTTTTTCAAAGGTTTTACTTTTCGTATTGCACAACATTCTTTTCTGTTTTCAATAGATTCGTAAAAGGAATAGGCTCCTTTTTCTTTGTATAGTGTTTCTACAGCTAAACTTTCTGGGAAATAAACGTCAATTTTAGTCTTATATTTTTCGTTCGTTCTTTGCATTACCTGATAAGTCTCTTCAAACATTCTACCTGTGTCAAGCGTAAATAATTTGATGGGGAGGCTGTTAGATAAAATTAAGTCTGTAATGACTTGATCTTCTTGCCCAAACGAAGTCGAAAATACAGCTTTACCTTCAAAGTGATTGCTAATGTGTTTTAAGCATTCTAAAGTTGACAAATTGGAAACAGTTTCTATTATTTGATTTATGTTACTCACTACCGTTGTTTTTTAATAATCCCCAAGTAATATTAATCCATAATCTTTCATGAAAGAAGTATAAAGCCATTTTAATAATACTTTCTAGTAGTGCTATGCTAGTCGCTTTTTTTACTGCATTAGGATCGTCTCCAAAAAAGAGCATAGCTAAAATAAAAGTTGTTATTGATGCAATAACTCTCCAAGACAAAGCTTTAAGGACAGAACGCCACGCTTTTTCGGACTTCCATTTTGGTTTAGATTCATTATACATGAAAAAATATTGAGAATTTGTGTAACAAAAGTAACATAACAAAATTTAACAAAAGAATTTAGAAGTGTTTAAATTATTATTAACACTAAAAAATATTAGTTCATTCTAACGTGAACAATTTTCTTTGTTTCGAAAAACTCTCCTTCAAAAAACTCAGGGATTTTGTATAGTGTAGGCTTATACTTAAACTTGACTTCGTTTAATTCTTCGTTTAAATCCCCTCCTTTTAAGTATATAATTCCATTTGGTAAATCGTTTAGGCTGTGTGATTTAAATTTATTTTTAACCCAAGGAACAAACTTATTCATACGAGTTACTGCTCTACTGATTACGAAGTCGAAATTACCTCTTATTTTTTCACCTCGTTCATGCATACCTTCAACGTTAGTCAAACCGAGTGCAGCAGAAACTTCGTTTACTACTTTTATCTTTTTGCCAATAGAATCAACCAATAAAAAATCCGACTCAGGAAAAAGAATGGCTAATGGTATTCCAGGAAAACCTCCTCCAGTTCCTAAATCTAGAACTTTAGTTCCAGGCTTAAATTCAATTATTTTAGCAATTGCTAAAGAATGTAGTACATGTCGTTCATAGAAGTTATCAACGTCTTTTCTACTTATTACATTAATTTGTTCGTTCCAAAAAGTATATAATTCTTCTAATTTAGAGAATTGTTGAATTTGTAAATCCGTTAAGTTTGGAAAATGATTAAGAATTGTTTTCACGTGAAGTTATGAGATTTGTAGCGTAGAAATGATTAAACTAGATTCGATCTTTGTTGTCTTTTAGTATGTTATATAAAAAGTCTCTTGCTCTAAATAATTGAGCCTTTACCGTTCCTAGAGGTAAGTCTAATTGCTGTGAGATTTCATCGTAACTCATCTCTTTAAAATAGCGTAATTCGATTAAGGTTTGGTACCTTGGTTTGAGACGTTGAACAACCTCTCTCATTAGTTTTATTTTTTGTTCTCTAATCGCTTCTTCCTCTGGGTTTCTGGTTTGGCTTCTTAACTCTATCATAAACGTATCACCATCTTCATTTTCTAAACGATTATCAATAGAAAGTACGTTTTTTTTCTTTTTTCTTAAGAAGTCGATACAGTTATTGGTTGCAATTTTAAATAGCCAAGTGCTGAAAGCATAGTTTGGAGTGTATTGGTGAAGTCTATTAAAGGCTTTCCCAAATGCCTCAATTGTAAGGTCATCAGCATCATCTCTGTTGTTAACCATTTTTAAAAGCATATAGAAAATAGAATCTCTGTAACGATCCATTAATCCTGTAAAAGCTTTTTGGTCTTTATGATTAACAGCTTTCAAAACTAATTCATAATCAATTTTAGCTTTGTCAGAAAGATGGTCTAAAGAAGTGTTTTTATCTGTCATTAGTTATAAATGATTGCTTTTTGTAATTAATAATGGATTTAAGAATAAGAAAATAAGCTCTAAAATAGGTGCAAGAAAAATTAAATTTCTACTCCCCATTATTTTAAAAGGTCTAATAAAGATAAGCATTTGAATGATTAATTTAAAACAAAGCATTCCCAAAAGATAAAAAGTAAAAAATTTCATTAAAATTAGTAAGATCAAACTAAGGTAAAAAAGAGCCAGTGAAATAGGAAATAAAGCTAGTAAAAATAGTTGATATTTTTTATACCGATTTCCCGTAGTGAAGTGTCTAGTTTTTTGTCTTACCCACTCTTCGTAATTATTTTTTGGAATAGAATAAGTGACAGCACTTGTATTAAAAACAACAGAAGTATTCCTTCTACTTCCAACTTCGTTCACAAATAAATCATCATCTCCAGAAGGAATGTAATAATGACTTTTAAAGCCTCTTACAGAGTCATAAAGCTCCTTAGTATATCCCAAATTTCTTCCACCTCCCATGTAGGGGATTTTAGCTTTGCCAAACGATAAATATTGTATAGCAATCATGATCGCATCAAAGCGAATAATTTTATTTAAAAACCCTTTTTTTCTCAGGTATGCTCCGGCTCCTAAAACTAGCATTTTATTGTGTTTAAAACCTTGAGCCATTTCACTAAGCCAGTCCTTACTTGCGGGCTTGCAATCTGCATCTGTGAAAAGTAATCGGTCATATTGAGCAGCCTTAATCCCTAAAGTCAAAGCCATTTTTTTAGCATACTCGTCTTTTCCTGTGTCTGGAATATCAACAATTCTTAAATGTTTGTATTGCTGTTCTAAAGCTAATAAAACATCTAAGCTCTCGTCCCAAGAACGGTCATTAACCACAATGATTTCATAATTTGGATAATCCTGATTAAGAAACTCAGGTAAAAATCGTGCTAAATTTTGTTCTTCATTTCTAGCGGCTATTACAATAGAAATGGGGAGCTGTATTTTTTCTTCTTCAGTAGGTTTTGACTTAAAAGATAACCTAATAAAAAAAAACAGATAGTAAAATAGTTGAATTAGAAATGTGGCAAGGAATAGGATTGCGATACAATTTGTTATGTTAAGTTCTAAATTCAAAATCAAGTTTTTCTTACAGTTGAAATATTCTAATAAACAAAAGTAGTGTTCTTAAAGATGTTATATATTTGTAGTTTGGAACTTTATCCACATTTTTATGAACTTTAGAATAGAAGCAAACGACGAAAAGACGAAAGCAAGAGCTGGAGTAGTGACTACCGACCACGGAGAAATTGAAACTCCTATTTTTATGCCGGTTGGAACTGCTGGGACCGTAAAAAGTGTCCATCAACGTGAATTATCAGAAGATATTAAAGCTCAAATCATACTTGGAAATACCTATCACTTATTTCTTCGTCCAGGACTTGAAGTGATTGAAAAAGCTGGAGGGCTTCATAAATTTAATAACTGGAATGGGCCAATCTTAACAGATTCTGGAGGTTACCAAGTCTATTCGTTATCAAATACACGTAAAATAGTTGAAGAAGGAGTTACTTTTAAATCACATATTGATGG
>JAGXIB010000052.1 GCA_024635865.1 Flavobacteriales bacterium | reverse complement strand
TTTGTTTTCCTTTAAGATCGTGTTGATATCATCTTCGTGGACAATTCTTTTTATATAATTTACCAAAAATGAAGGAAGCCACTTATACAGCTTTTCATTTTTACTTTTAATTACCTTCTCTATATCAATAAACTTTTCTTCTGCCATTTATAAAATATCACATAAAGTTTCAATGGAACTCAAAGATACAAAAAAAGACAACTAGTCGTTCTTTCAAAGAGTCACTCTTATTTAAGAAAATGAGGAGATTAAATTATAATGCTGAAGGCTTGTTCTTTAAAACATAAACAAGTTTTTTTGATGGCTGTTATTTCTGGTTCTGTCGCATTAATTAAAGTTTAAATATAAATGAACTAAACTTGTTATGCAAATCTCCAATTATATGTTCAAACATCACCGATATCCGAAAGTTCTTATTTTACAAGCTGTCTATTTTAAATTACGTTTTACTTTGAGCTATCGAGATGTCGAGGAACTGCTTTTGATTAGAGGTGTAAAAGTAGATCATTCGACTATTCAACGTTGGGTTTTCAAATTTTCAAAAGAAATAGAAAAGAACATGCAAAGTAGAAAACGTAATGTATGTGGAAGTTGGCGTATGGATGAAACGTACATAAAAGTAGGAGGAAAAGATCGTTATTTATATCGTGCGGTGTATAAAGAAGGCAATACAGTTGATTTCTTATTAACCAAGAGAAGACAAAAGATGTCAGCTCAAAAATTCTTTAACAAGGCTATAAGAAATAATGGAAGTCCAAGGATTATAAATATAGATAAAAGCGGTTCTAATTATGCTGCTATTATAGCTGTTAATACAAGGAGTTGTTCCGTCAATAAAATAAAAATTAGGCAGTGTAAGTACCTAAATAATATTGTAGAACAAGAAAACCGAAACGTTAAACGCAGAATTGCAATAAATACTGGTTTTAAAGAATTTGAATCCGACCAACGAACTCTATCAGGAATGGAGATTGTAAATATAATTAGGAAGAACCAAATACAAGATTCTAAATCAACTACGTTTAAAACTTTCTGTTCATTGGCCGCTTAATTTAATATTATTTCCTATTTTTAAATGCTAGTTCTGATTAATGCAACAGAACCAGACACTAGGACTGAAAAAAATAAAACAAATTTACAAGAAGGTACTTTAGTCCCAGCCTCTGTCCCTAATTTATTTTCCTTACAGATATAAAACTAACTACAAACGACAATAAACAAAAAAAGCTTACCATTTCTGATAAGCTTTTCTGTTGTCCCACTAGGGCTCGAACCTAGACTCTCCTGTACCAAAAACAGACGTGTTGCCAGTTACACCATGGGACAATTTCGGTTGCAAATATACTATGAATTTCTATCAACTTCCAAATAAATAATAATAAAAAATTACTTTTTTTTCTAATCACTTGATTTTTAAAGGTGTTAATTCTGTTAAGCAGGATGATAAAAAAGCATAAAAAAGAATAGGAAACTAACAAATGAATTGATTAACGTATTTATTTTATTAAATTCGCACCACTTAAAAATACATTTTGATATGAATTATAAGAAAATTAATAACCTCACTGGTTGGATTGTTTTTTTTATTGCTTCTGCAGTTTACCTTCTGACAATGGAAGAGACAACAAGTCTTTGGGATTGTGGAGAGTATATTACTACAGCAAATAAACTAGAAGTAGGACATCCTCCTGGCGCTCCTTTTTGGATGATGTTAGGGCGTTTATTTTCTGCCTTTGCTAGTCCAGAAAATGCAGCAATGATGGTCAATGCTATGTCGGCATTAAGTAGCTCATTTACTATATTGTTCATGTTCTGGACCATCACTATGCTAGTGAAAAAGATTGTTCTAAAAAGTGCAGAGACGTTAACTCAGTCAAATGTATTGGCAATAATGGGTTCTGGAGTTGTTGGAGGATTAGTTTATACTTTTTCAGATTCATTTTGGTTCTCTGCAGTAGAAGGGGAAGTTTACGCAATGTCATCTCTTTTTACCGCAATCGTTTTCTGGGCGATATTGAAATGGGAAGTTGAGGTAGATCTATATGATAAATCAATAGCATTAGAAAAAGGTTTTAGAGGTAGTCCAGATCGTTGGATCGTTTTTATAGCATATATGGTTGGTTTATCTATTGGGGTCCATTTACTGAACTTATTAGCCATCCCAGCAATTGGTTTTGTTATTTATTTTAAGAAGTATAAAGTAGAGCCGCTAACATTTATTTTGGCTGGAGTAATCTCAGTTGTAACTTTAGGTTTTGTTCAAGCTATTCTTATCCCTAAAACGGTAAGTATAGCAGATTGGTTCGAACGATTATTTGTTAATACGTTAGGGATGCCTTTTAATACAGGGTTTTATATTTTTGTAATTCTTGTAGTTCTGTTATTAAGTTACGGTCTATACTCAACTGCAAAAACAGGTAAAACAATGTGGAATACAATTATTTTATCTGCTACCGTTTTATTAATTGGGTACTCTTCATTTGTTATGATTCCTGTTCGTTCAGCTGCAAATACGCCTTTAGACGAGAATAACCCAGAATCATTAGCTTCTTTAGTTTCTTATTTAAACAGAGATCAATATGGTGCATGGCCAATTTTAAAAGGTCAATATTGGAATACACCAACTTATGGTAGTTGCGATGCAGAGAAGTTAAACGATCCTAAGAGTAACTTCATGAAAGTTTACGCCATAAAAGGGAAGTCTGTAAGTGCAAAAGTTTCAGCACAAAAAGCATTAAGTATTAAAAATAAACTTTACTTCTTAGGAGTAACATTGAACTTAAAAAGTGTCAAAGGAGAAGTAAACACAATTCAACTTTCTATTCCAGAAAAAGAGTTTTCTTTTATGAATGAGTGGGAGAAAGATAACTTTTTAGCTGAAGTAGCTAAAGTAAATCAAGAGCTGAAACAAGAAAAAATAGGAGTTCAATTAGCCTTCGATGAAGAGGTGGAATTGAAATATATAGATACTTATGAAGGAAGAGCAGGAGATAAAAAGTTTGTCTCAGAGTTTACAACAATGTTCCCAAGGATGTATCGACAAAGTCATGGAGATAAATACATGGCTTGGTCTGATTATGAAGGAAATCAAAATAAAGCATTGCCTCCAGATCCAAGAATTCCTATGCAAGGAGTAAGAGATAGAGAAGAACAATACCAACGTTTAATCTCAAATAACTACATGAAGGAAGCTCAGATTATAGCTAAAGATGGTATTTACATGCCAACTATGGGAGAGAACATCAGTTATATGTTTAAATACCAGTTAGGGTGGATGTATTGGCGCTATTTTATGTGGAATTTCTCTGGTCGTCAAACAGATATTCAAGGAAACGGAGTTAGTCCAGGTAGTACTCAGATATTAGAAGGTAACTGGATCAGTGGGATTGACTTTATTGATGAACCAAGAATTGGGAGTCAACAGAATTTGCCAGTTTATTTGGAAGAGAATAAGGGTCATAATATTTATTACATGCTGCCACTTATTTTAGCTCTAATTGGCTTTGTTTTCCACTTAGTTAAAACTCCAAAAGATTGGTTTACAGTGTTGTTGTTATTCCTGTTGACTGGGTTAGCAATTGTAATTTACTTAAATCAAAAACCAAACGAACCTCGTGAAAGAGATTATGCTTTCGCCGCTTCTTTTTATGCCTTTGCTATCTGGGCAGGGGTAGGAGTTTATGCCTTATATCAAGCTGCTGCTAAAACAAGTTTTAAAAATTTAAATTCTAAATCAGCATATTTAGGAATAGGAGGGACATTAATTGCTGTAGCTTTAATCACTGGTCTTTTTTCAGTTATTTATGTTGTTGTAGTTTCTGGAGCTTTATATGGTTTAATGTTGCTGTTAGGAAAAGTGAGTGCCAATAGAACACTCCATGCAGGTGTAATAACATTATTGACACTGGTTGTGCCAATGCTTATGGCTGCTGAAAACTGGGATGATCATGATCGATCTAATAGAACTACTGCTAGAGATTTAGCTTATAATTATTTAGCATCCTGCGACAAAAATGAAAATGGAGGAGCTATTCTTTTTACAAATGGAGATAACGATACGTTCCCGTTATGGTACATACAAGAAGTAGAAGGAGTAAGGACAGATGTCCGTGTTGCTAATATGAGTTTATTAAGCACAGATTGGCACATTAACCAAATGAAACGAAAAGCATATGACTCTAAAGCATTGCCTATTAAAATGAAGGAGTTTAGTTATAGAAGTGGAACGCGTGACTATGTAATTATAGATGGGGATCAATCAAAAGATAAATGGGTTTCTGCTCGCGAAGCAATGGCATTTATCTTAGATGATAGTCATAAAAAACACTATGATTTTTCTTGTCAAGATGAGAGTTATACGATCTATAAAAATGTATACATTGAAGTTGATAAAGATGCCGCAATTGCAAACGGAATTCTTAAAGAAGAAGATAGAGAAAAAGCGTTAGATACAATTAAGTGGACGTTAAGTGGACAAACCTTATATAAAGCTGATTTAGCAGTGCTAGATATGTTAGCGAATTATAAATGGGATAGACCAATCTACTTTGCAAGTTTAGCCGGTATGCAAGCCAATAGAGGTTTAAAGCCTTACATGGAAAGTGAAGGGGTAACTTATAAATTAACGCCAATCGATCATGGTGGAAACGGAGGGACTAACTCCAGTAAAATGTATGAGTTAATGATGGATGAAGTGAATGGATTCAAATGGGGTAATATGAAAGGTAAAGGAGTTTACGTAGATTATTATACTATGAGAATGGTATATGGTATAAGAGTTCAAATGATGTTCTTAGTAAATGATTTAATTGCAAAAGGAGAAAACGAAAAAGCAATTGAAATTTTAGATAAAGTATTTGAAGAAATGCCAATCGAGAATAATCAAGTGCCAGCAGATGATATTTGTATTCGTTTATGCGCAAGTTATTACCAAGCAGGTGCAAAAGAGAAAGGAGATGCTTTAGCAAAACAATTAGTTGAGTTAGAGTTAGGCGAAGTGAAGTTCTACTTATCTTTAGATAGAGATTTATTCTTCCCTAAGGTGATTTATGAATATGGACAAAGTTTAAATAACTTAGAGGTATTAAGAGAAGCGTCTTTAGAAGGGCTGGGTCAAAACGAAATGTTTAAACCAGACGAAGCGTTAATAGGCTTTGCCGAAATGGGAATCTTAGAAGGGTCTGATTATAAAGAAGTTTTTACAGAAGCGAAGCAGCTGTTTAATACTACTTCAGGAAAGTATCAACAGTTGTATTCTGATCCACAACGTTTCCCTGTCAACTTAATTAGAGCTGTTTGGATGGATGGAATGAGAAATCCAGCTGGAAATTAATAAAAATTAAAAACGCTTACGAAATTCTTTTGTAAGCGTTTTTTTTATTTGTGATTATGATTAAAGTCCCTCTTTTTGCAAGGAAGTTTTTCCCGTCAGCATTATGGAAAGTAGATTCTGGAAGTAAAGATGTGTACCTTACGTTCGATGATGGACCTACTCCTGAAGTCACTAGTAAAGTAATTGACTTACTTAATCAGCATAATGCAAAAGCAACTTTTTTTTGTTTGGGGAGTAAGGTTGAACAGTTTCCAGAAGAGTATAAAAATCTACTGGAGAATGGACACCAAGTTGGAAATCATTCCTACAATCATTACCTAGGGTTAAAAACGAATAATAAAAAGTACTTCGAAGATGTGAAAACAGCGAGTCAAGTAATAAATTCGTCTCTATTTAGACCTCCGTATGGAAAAATGAAATTAAGTCAATACCTGTTTTTAAAAAGTAGGTATAAAATTGTTCTTTGGGATTTGATCCCTGGAGATTATAAAGTAGGGATGACTGCTAGCAAGTTAGTTAACAATGTTATTAATAATATTTCATCAGGTTCTATTGTTGTTTTACACGATAGTGATAAATGTGCTAAAGTAATGTTAGAGGCTTTACCAGTAATCTTAAAAGAGCTTGACAAAAAAGGATATTCGTTTCAGTCCATTAACAATTAGTTATGAGTCAAAAGATAATAGTTACAGGTGCTACAGGTTTGGTAGGTAGTCATTTGTTAGTTAAGTTAACGCAAGAACATAAGGAGGTTATTGCGCTTTACCGAAATGAAGAGGCAAAAAAGTTAGTTAATAAGTTATTTAGTTATTATAATAAATCAGAAGATTATAATAAAGTTGTTTGGCAGAAAGTAGACATAAATGATTTAAAGCGATTAAAAATTATTTTTAAAGGTGCTAAAACTATTTATCACACTGCAGCACTAGTTAGTTTTGAGAAAAGAGATGCTAAAAAATTATACGAAACTAACGTTATTGGAACAAAGAATGTATTAGAAGCAATTGAATATAATGATGTTTCGTCTTTCGTCTTTATCAGCTCAGTGGCTTCTATCAGAAATAAGAACTCAGCAGGTTATTTTGTAGAGGAGGGAACTGTAGACGGAAATAGAAATTGGACGGATTATGCAAAATCAAAAACCAAGTCTGAAAAGTTAGTCTTAGAGGCTAAAAGAGGCGGCTTAAAGACGGTAATTGTTAATCCTGGTGTCATATTAGGACCTGGTGAAATCTCAAGAAGCAGTACTGCTATTTTTAATACGATAAAACAAGGGCTAAGTTTTTATACTTTAGGTATAAATGGTTTTGTTGATGTTAGAGACGTGGTAGATGCTGTGTTGTTACTAAATGAGCTAGAAAACACAGCAGATCGTTATGTTTGTGTCGGAGATAATGTAACTTTTAAGTACTTGTTTGATACGATTTCTAAAGCGATGAATGTGAGTTCTCCAAAGTACAAAGCAAACCAGTTTTTATTAGCTATTGCTTGGAGAATTGAATCTGTTCTCGCTAAAATTAAACAGAGAGATCCAAAATTAACTAAAGAGAATACTAGTTCTGCATTAGAAGTTATTAGGTATGATTCCAGTTTATTAAAAAATGAATTAAGCATGAAATTTAGATCCCTCGAAGAAGCTTGTGAAAATGCAGCTAAATTTTTTCGGTTTTTAGAGAAGTCTTAGTTTAAAATCTCATCCAAGAGACTCCAATTGAAAAGGTATTTAATTCATTACCTTTTCCTTTCTCAAAAATACCAGTTAAAGAGTAAAAAGCAATAAAAGAAATCTTATTAAATCCTATCCTTAGGGTAGGACCGTACCTGTAAAACAAGGTGTTAGGTGTTCTGTAAACCTTTATTTTAGTGTCATCGGTTACTAGTTTTGTGTGGTTACCCATCATGTACCCAGCTTTAAATCCAGGGTAAAACCGAAAGTTAAATTTTCTTCTCTCCTCCAAGCTTTTGTTCATTGTTCTGAATCTTATTTCAAAAGGTATTTCAACATAGGTTAGTGTCAATTTATTGATTTTTGTTTTGTAGCTGTTTCCTATTGGAACCAGTTTAGTGAAGCTTTCCCCATTGTTCGTAGAGGTTGAAAATGTCCCATTATGATGAATGTTGTCAGAAGATAGACCAATCCCAAGTGCGATTCCAAAATTACTTTTTTTCGTTAATGGGATGTCTTTATAAAGATAAGCAGAAACTCCAATAGAGTATGGCTTTGTACTTATTCCCGGAGGAGTTTCAAGCCACTGATCAGTTTTTATATCAATAGCAATTCTATCAAAACGCTCCTTTTCTTTGTCGTCAGCAGTTAACTTTACAAAGTCCATAATCCCTTGGGAAAAAAGGGTAAAAGGAGAAGCTATTCCTAAAGCTATTATTGAAATAAGATAAATTTTACTTAACATTTTTTAGATTTTTTTGCCAATTCCAAGCATCCTTTAAAGCATCCTGTAAACTGTATTTTGGTTCCCACTCTAGTTCCGAAATTATTTTTGAATTATCAGCATAAATTTCGGCTACATCTCCTTCTCTTTTTTCGCCAAAGCTATAGTTAAGCTTAATTTTTGTTTCTTTTTCAAAGCACTCTACTACTTCTATAACTGAGGTTCCCTTTCCTGTGCCTACATTATAGGTTTCTAATTCTGAAGTTTGATTCTTCTGTTTTTCGAATGCTTTAATATGGGCAATTGCTAAGTCAACCACGTGTATGTAGTCTCTTATGCAGCTTCCGTCTCTGGTTGGGTAGTCATTACCAAAAATAGTTAGCGATTTACGTATACCGTCAGCAGTTTGTGTAATGAAAGGAATGAGGTTGTTAGGCGTTCCAATAGGTAGCTCCCCTATTAGTCCAGATGGGTGAGCCCCAATTGGATTAAAGTAACGTAATATTGAAATGTTTTTATTCTTACTGGTTTTAAAATAGTCGTGTAAGATGTCTTCCCCTATTTGTTTTGTGTTCCCATAAGGGGATTCCGCTTTTTGTGTTGGAGTTTTTTCAGTAACGGGGATAACTTTAGCAGAGCCATATACTGTGCATGATGAGGAAAACACTAGGTTGTTAACATCAAACTCATTCATTAGTTTTAAGACGTTGACCAATGAGTTAATATTGTTTTCGTAATACTTTAGAGGTTTGTTCACCGATTCTCCGACCGCTTTGTACGCTGCAAAGTGAATTATTCCTTCCGGTTTTTCTATTTTAAAAACAGTTTCAAAATCTTTATAATTACAACAGTCAATAGCGTAGTGCTTTGGTTTTTGACCTGTGATTTTAAAAATTTGATTTATTATAAAAGGCTTAGAGTTTCTAAAATCATCTACAATTATTGGAGTGTAGCCATTGTTGATTAACTCAACAACAGTGTGTGATCCAATAAATCCTGCGCCTCCCGTTACTATAACCTTCATAAATCTATTTGTTTTCTATAGGGGGTAAAGCTAGTTTTCTTGCGATTACGATAGCGTTTGGAAAACTTGTACTTATGGCATTCTTAAACTCGTAAGCATCTGTCCTGGTATAAAAAGATCCTCCATATAAATAAGTGTTTGGAGCAGAATAATTCTCTTCAATTGGAGCGTCTGGTTGCAGCTTTAATAGACGATATCTTGCGTCTCTAATTTTTGATGTTTGTTGGCTTACCTCTAACTGAACAGTATAGCCAAGTATGTATGGGTTGTTTTTATGTTTGCTTGTTAATGAGTCAATAACACTTTGTTGATGAACAGTAATTGTACCTCGCTTTTGACTAAAATCTAATTTTTTAATAATTGAATCTTGGGTTATTAAAGAGTCTACGCTAGAAGCTTTGACTTCCTTTCCAGGAAACAATCTCCAGTTTTTGTTCTCTTGTGAATAGTTGAGAAGTGGAATTATGGTTAGTAAAATTATTAGATTTGATTTCATGGTTCTGTCTGTTAAAGCTACAAAGTAATAGAAAAGAACTTATATTCCATAAAAATCATACCGTTTTTTATGGTTTTAGCTTGCTTTTCTTTTTTATACTTTTAGATAGCTGTTGTTTTTGTTAATTATTTTTCATATAAACTTTATTCGGCATTATTTATAAAGGTTCTAAATTAGATATTTCAAAGACAATTTTATGACAAAAGGTTACAAAATAGATAGTCATGTGTTATTTTTGCATTGTTAAAAAAGCTTAAAAATCGACCTTAAAGGTAAAAGCATGAAAATTAATTGGATAAATAAAATTAAAACTCTTGGTCTTGCATTAGCTATTATTGCGATGATTCCAAGCAGTTTTACTGCTCAAGATGGCGCTGCTTTGTTTAAAGCAAATTGCGCTTCGTGTCACAAAGTTTTAAAGAATTCTACTGGGCCAAAATTGAAGGGAGCTAGAGCACTTTGGGAAGCAGAAGGGGAAGGAGAAATGATTTATGAGTGGATCAAGAACCCTATTGAGCTAGTTGAAAGTGGTAAGTCTAAAAGAGCTGGTGTAGTAGTTAATTATAGTAAATCTAACATGGCTGCTCAAGCGGTTACGAAAGAAGAGATGATTGCTATTTTAGATTATGCAGATGCAACGCCCGATGCAGTTCCTGCTGGTCCTGCAGGCGCTGATGTTTTAGCTGTTGATGGTAGTTCTGACGCTTCTGCCAATTACTTTTTATGGTTAGTGGTTGGGTTGTTAGTTGCTGGAGTTGTGGCGTATGCTGCGCTATCAGTTAAGAGATTGTTATCTTCTGCTATTGCTGAAAAGAATGGAGAAGAAGAAGTTGTTTACGAAACAACAAAAGATAGGGTTAATTCTTGGGTGTACAGGAACTGGCGATTCGCTTTGTTTTTAGGTATAGTGATTGGGTTGACATTAGGAGTTGAAGGTTTTGCAAGAGGATATGAAGTAGGTACTGTTTCTGACTATATGCCTTCTCAGCCTGTGAAATATTCACATAAACTACACGCCGGTGAAATGGGGATAGATTGTAAATATTGTCATAATTCTGCTGAAAAGTCTAAGCATGCTGGGATTCCTACAACGAATGTTTGTATGAATTGTCATAGTACTATCTATGAAGGAAAAATAACAGGTACTGAAGAAATTGCTAAGCTACATGTTGCTGCAGGGTTTAATGTAGACGAAAGAAATTATAATTATGATGAAAAAGGGAATGTAGTTGAAGGGACTCCAATCGTTTGGAATAAAGCTCATAATATGCCTGATCATGTTTACTTTAGCCACGCACAACACGTTAATGAAAATACAGGAAACATAGACTGTAGACAATGTCACGGAGATGTTAAGACTTATACATTAGGTAGGGTTTCAACAAATAAGGAGATTAATGAGTTGGCTAAGATTGATGAGAAAATTATTGCTTTAGAAAAGCCAATCCTTACTATGGGGTGGTGTTTAGAGTGTCATAATAAAAAGAGCGTAGACTTGACGAAAAGTGGTTATTATGATGAAATTCATGACCGCTTAAAAAATCGTCCAGATGCAATGAGAAGAATTTTAGAAGATGATGGAGAAGTCTCAGTCAGAGAGTTAGGTGGATGGGAATGTGCTAAATGTCATTATTAATTATTACGTAAAGAATCAAAAAACATGAGTATGAATAAAACATACTGGAAAGGGTTAGATGAGAAACATCAAACGCCTGAGTTTATTGAAAAAAGCAATAAAGAATTCAAAGATGATTTACCGGTTGGTGAGTTCATTGGAGATGAAGGTGCTTCGGAATTTAAAACAGGGAGAAGAGATTTTTTAAAGTTTTTAGGGTTTGGTGTTGCTGCTGCAACTTTAGCTTCATGTGAAGCGCCAGTTATAAAATCTATTCCTTACGTTAACAAACCGGAAGACATAACACCTGGTGTTGCTAATTGGTATTCAAGTACTTTTTACGATGGGAATGATTTCTCAAACGTATTAGTAAAAGCTAGAGAAGGTAGACCAATTTGGTTGAAAGGAAATAAAAGTTTTGGCTTAACAAAAGGAGGTCTAACTCCTAGAGTTGCTGCTTCCGTTTTGAATTTATATAATGGAGAGCGATTAAAAGGTGCATTTGCTGATGGTAAAGAAGCTACTTGGACTGATGTAGATGCAGCTGTTGAAGCTAAATTAAAAGCAATTGTTGCTAAAGGTGGTAAAGTTAGAATCTTAACAAACTCTATAATAAGCCCCTCAACACAATCAACTATTGTTGACTTTATGTCTTCATTAGGAGGTGGTTCTACTATTACAGTAGATGAAGAGACTGGGCAAGAAATAGTGATCCCTAGTTCCTCTGCAGATGTTGAACACGTTCAGTATGATGCTGTTTCATATTCAGCATTAAGAAAAGCAAATAAAGAATCTTTTGGGAAAAATGAAATTCCAGATTATGCTTTTTCTAAAGCAAAAGTAATTGTTGGTATAGAGGCTGATTTCTTAGCAAACTGGTTATTACCTACAAAATTTAACATAGATTATTCAGAGACTAGAAAGCCAGAAAATGGTTGGATGTCTAGACATTATCAATTTGACTCTGTTTTTAGTTTAACAGGTGCCAATGCAGATGTAAGAACACCTATAAAACCTTCAGAACAAGGTTTGGTTGCAGCTGCAATTTTAAAAGAAGTTACAGGGAAGTCTTTGGCTGGGGTTACCATTCCAGAAAATATAGCTGCTATAGCTAAAAAAATCGGAAAAGATTTAAAAGCTGCTAAAGGAGAGTCTTTAGTTGTGGCTGGAGCAAATAATAAATCTATTCAAGTAATAGTGAATGCAATTAATAATGCATTAGGAAATTACGGTAAAACAATAGATTTAGAGAATACACTAAATATTAAAATGGCAGACGATGCTAAAGTTGAAGCTTTAGTAAAGGATGTTGAAGCTGGTAAAGTTGATGCTTTATTAATGTATGGAGTTAACCCAGTATATACTTTGCCAAATGGAGCCGCTTTTGGAGCTGCTTTGAGTAAGGTAGGGTTAACAGTATCTTTCTCTGAATTTAGAGATGAAACAGGAGCATTATGTAATTATAACTGCCCAGTTCATAATTATTTAGAGTCATGGAATGACTTAAGCCCTAAGAAAGGTGTTTATTCAATACAGCAACCGATCATCAAACCTTTATATGATACACGTCAAGTACAAGACTCTTTGTTAGTCTGGTCTGGCAAAGCTAAAAGAGGTGGTAGAGAGAGTAAAGTATACTATAATTATATTAGGGGAATCTGGAATGAATTTGGATTCTCAAATCAAAGTAAGTACGTAAGTTTTGACGAGTATTGGAATTGGGCTGTTCACAATGGAACAAGCGATATAGATGTCCTACCAACCAAAGCTGTTTCATATACTGATACGACATCAAGTGCTGCAAAAGGAATAGCTAAAATGGCTGCTGAAACTTCTGATTTAGAAGTAGTAATGTACCAAAAAGTAGAAATGGGAGAAGGTCAATACGCTGCAAATCCTTGGTTACAAGAATTGCCAGATGCGATGACTAAAGTAACATGGGATAACTATATTTCTATGGCTCCTGCAGATTGCTACGAACGTTTTGGATTAAACGGAACTGCAAAATCTCAGTGGGATGGTGTTCACTTAGGACAAGAAGATAAAGCTTATGTTGCTAAGGTTACCGTAAACGGAAAAACAGTAAAATTACCAGTTGTTCCTTCGCCAGGACAAAAAGCAGGTACCATTGGTATTGCCTTAGGATATGGTCGTGGAGCAAATCAAGAAGAAATAGGTAAAGCAGCTTATCAAGTAGCTTTAGACCAGTCTGGAGAATATTTATTAGACGAGAATGGTAAAAAAACTCCGATTGGAGCAAATTCATATCAGTTTACAAATTTTGTAAATGGAGAGTTAAGTTATAGCGCTCCTGCAACTTTTGAACTGTCGGAAGGAGAACGTTATTATATGGCATGTACTCAAACTCATCACACAGTGATGGGAAGAGACTCTATTGTTAAAGAAACAACACTAGATACTTTCTTAAATGGAAGTAAACATGATTATAACCATATTCATGAAGTTCATTTACATCAAGAAGGGCATAGCGTACATTTACACCCGAATGAAATGTCTTTATGGGAAGAACATCCTGTAGAGCATGTAGGTCATAGATGGGGAATGTCAATCGATTTGACTTCATGTAATGGTTGTGGAGTTTGTATTGTAGCTTGCCATTCAGAAAACAACGTTCCTGTTGTAGGAAAAGATGAAGTAAGAAGAGCGAGAGATATGCATTGGTTAAGAATGGATAGATATTTCTCTTCAGATGAAGATGAGAATAACAAAGCGTATGATCACGATCCTAAAAATCATGACTTTAGTTATGATTTAATGGAGATTCCTCAAGATAATCCATCAGTAGTATTTATGCCAATGATGTGTCAGCATTGTAATCATGCTCCTTGTGAGACGGTTTGTCCTGTTGCTGCTACAACGCATAGTAACGAAGGGTTAAACATGATGACATATAATAGATGTATTGGGACACGTTACTGTGGGAATAACTGCCCATATAAAGTAAGACGTTTCAACTGGTTTAATTATAGAGATTATAAGAAATTTGATAAAGTTAACGTGACTCAAGATGCTACAGCTAGAATGGTGTTAAATCCAGATGTAACTGTACGTTCTAGAGGGGTAATGGAAAAATGCTCATTCTGTGTTCAGAGAATACAAGAAGGGAAATTAAGTGCTAAGAAAGACGGAAGAGTAATTGTCGATGGAGATGTAATGCCAGCTTGTGGTGATGTTTGTCCTAGTGGAAGTATTTCATTCGGTGACTGGAATAACACTGACTCTGAAGTTAGAGCTAAATCACAAAATGATAGAGCTTACCAAGCGCTTGAAGAAATAGGTGTTAAACCAAATGTTTGGTACCAAGTAAAAGTTAATAATGTAGAAAAGACTGAAGGTCATGCAGTAGAAGCAAGTCATGCTAAAACTGAAGATAATAAAGGTCATTAATAAATAATTGCAATTAAAAATAATTTAGATGCACAAAGAGTCAGACATTAGGATCCCGCTTATTTTGGGAGACAAATCTTACAAAGACATTACAGACGATATTATTCGTCCGATCGAAAGTAAGGCACCAAAAGGATGGTACATACTGATTACAATTTTTGCAATCTTCGGATTGTGGGGGGTTGGATGTATAGTTTATCTTTTGGGTACTGGTATTGGTACATGGGGATTGAACAAGACAGTAGAATGGGCCTGGGATATTACCAACTTTGTTTGGTGGGTAGGAATAGGTCACGCAGGAACATTAATTTCTGCAGTACTATTGTTATTCAGACAGAAATGGAGAATGGCAATTAACCGTGCAGCAGAAGCAATGACAATTTTTGCCGTTATGATGGCAGGATTGTTCCCTTTAATTCACATGGGGCGTCTTTGGGTTGGATATTGGGTGTTTCCATTGCCAAATCAATTTGGTTCTTTGTGGGTGAATTTTAACTCTCCATTATTATGGGATGTATTTGCAATCTCAACTTACTTTTCTGTAGGTTTAGTATTTTGGTATATTGGTTTGATACCTGATTTCGCAACAATAAGAGACAGGGTGACAAGTCCTGTTGCTAAAAGAGCTTATAGTGTATTAAGTTTTGGTTGGAGTGGAAATGCAAAAGCTTGGAATCGTTTTGAAACGGTTTCTTTAGTATTGGCAGGTCTAGCTACTCCTTTAGTATTCTCTGTACACTCTATTGTATCATTTGATTTTGCTACTTCAATAATTCCAGGTTGGCATACTACAATTTTCCCTCCTTATTTTGTTTCTGGGGCAGTATTCTCTGGTTTTGCAATGGTGCAAACACTAATGCTTATCCTAAGAAAAGCATTTAGGTTAGAAGCTTATCTTCACACAAAGCATATTGAATACATGAACATTGTAATTATGGTTACAGGTTCAATTGTAGGTGTTGCATACATCACTGAGCTATTTATTTCTTGGTATTCAGGAGTTGAGTATGAAGCTTATGCCTTTTTAAACAGAGCTACAGGACCTTATTGGTGGGCTTATGCTGCAATGATGACTTGTAATGTAGTTTCTCCTCAGTTTTTCTGGTCTAGAAAATTAAGAACAAGTTTAACATTTACTTTTGTCTTATCTATTGTAGTAAACATAGGGATGTGGTTCGAACGTTTTGTTATTATAGTAACCTCTATACATAGAGATTACTTGCCATCAGCGTGGACTTATTTCCACCCAACTTGGGTAGATATAGGAGTATATGTTGGTACAATGGGTCTATTCTTTGTTTTGTATTTGTTATTTGCAAGATACTTTCCAGTAATGCCAATTGCGGAACTAAAAACAATTTTAAAATCATCAGGACAGAACTTTAAAGAAGGTTATGGAAATGGAGCAGGGTATTACGATGGACATGGACATGATGATCATCCAATTGTAGCTGAAGATGCAATGATTGAAGAAGACGTTGTGGAAATATCAGCGGTAAAAGAATTATCTTCAGAAGAGATTGAGATAACAAATAAATCACTATTGGAGAGATTGGGGGGAGCAGATGCTTCAAATAAAGATGATTTAAAATTGATTAGTGGAGTAGGTCCAGTATTAGAAGAAAAGCTGAATGAAGTGGGTATTTTTACTTATGCTCAAATAGCTAAAATGGCCAAACAAGATTATGAAGCTTTAGATTCATTAATAGGTTCTTTCCCAGAAGGAGCTGAAAGAGACGATTGGGCGGCACAAGCTGCGAAATTAATCAACGAAAACAACTAATCGATATGGCAGACACAGTTATATACGCAATGTACGACGATGATGATGTAACGAAAGAGGCAGCAAAAAAAATGGTTGCTAAAGGAATTCACATCGCAGACGTATTTTCACCGTTTCCTATACATGGGATAGATCCAATAATAGGAATAAAAGAAACGAGACTTGGAATAGTTGCATTTATGTTTGGTATCACAGGCCTAACATTGGCAATGATAGCTATAAGATATATGATGATTGTAGATTGGCATATGAATATTGGAGGGAAACCAAACTTCGATTTTTTAGGGAATATGCCTTCTTTTGTTCCGATTATGTTTGAGTTTACAGTTTTATGTGCTGCACACGGAATGGCTTTTACTTATTTCTTGAGAAATGGTACTTTACCAGGAATGCCATCGCATAATCCAGACCCAAGAACTACAGATGATCGTTTTGTTGTTGAGATAAGACCTGAAGAAAACACACAGTTTTCTATCGAAGAATTAAGTGCATTTGTCAAATCTACACCTATTGTAGAAATAGAAGAAAAAGTGATTAAATAACGCTTTTATTAGGCTAAAAAAAATAGATAATGAGAATCAATCTAAAATATATTTCAATTTTTACTATAGGTGGAATGCTTGCATTTACATCATGCATAAAAAGCGACGATAGTCCAGGTTATGAATACATGCCAGACATGTATCGTTCACAAGCCATAGAAGCTTATGTCGATTATGGAATGGTAAAAGATGATGAAACAAGTGAAGCGGCATTAGCTAGAAAAGTGACTATTTCAGCTAGAATACCTGCAGAGGGCTCAATTCCTTATAAGTCTTCACATGCTGAAGCAAAATTGTTTATGCCTTACGCTTATGAGAATACTATTGAAGGATATGATAGTTCTGCGACTAATCAAATTCCTGAAGTGTTTTTAAATGATGTTGAAGGAAATGTAAAAGAAGGAAAAAGACTTTACAATATCATGTGTCAGCATTGTCACGGTATGAAGGGTCAGGGAGATGGAGCTGTTGTGACTAAATTTGGTTTCAACCCACCAAACCCTTATAACGCTGGATTAAAAGATAGAACTTTAGGGACGATATTTCATGTAATCACTTTTGGAAAAAATGCAATGGGTTCTCATGCCTCTCAATTGAATAAGGAAGAAAGATGGAAAGTAGCTATGTACGTTAGAACATTGCAACATGACGGAGATTTTAAGTTAGAGGAATTAATACAGACATCAGATTCAACAAAGGTTAGTGATAGTGATTCTACTATTGTAATAAAATAGTAGAATAGTTAAATACTATTGTTTTTAGTTTGAAAATAAGAAGTTAACAAAGAATAATTATATACAATGGAATATCAAATTTCAGATAAAGCAAAAAAAGTAACATTAGGATTAGCTATTGCAGGTCTCGTTTTAATGATTATTGGGTTTTTCTCGCAAAAAGAATATGTTTTTGCTCATAAAATAGATGAACATTCAGTTAATATTGAATATTGGGGAGAAGCTGATGAATCTAGAATTGAAGCTTTAAAAAGTGACTTAATTGCTGCTATGGAGCCTAAAGGATATGTTTTAGAGATTCATGAAGCTGGTCATGGACATGGTCACGATGCCCAAGAAGCTCATGGCGAAGAGCATACAGAACATGAAGCTAAACCTGTTCATACTGAAGAAGCTCATCATGACACTCCAACGTTTCTTTGGAATGTTCATATTTCACATGCAGAGGGTCACGAAGCTCACGGAAATCATCACGAAAATGCTGCACAGGTTGTTGTAGAACTTTGTAAATCTGGAGAGGTTGCTTTTTCAGATTCTAAATCAAGAAGATTTTGGTCAAACTTACTAATTAATGGGTTTTTCTTCTTTGGTATTGCTCTTGGAGCATTGTTTTATTTAGCGCTACATTATGCTACTGAATCTGGTTGGGGAGTAGTCTTATTAAGAGTTTTTGAAGGAGTATCTCAAGCATTACCAATCGGAATGATTGTTCTAGTGATTGTTTTTGCAACAGGTGCACTTGGAATGCATGACATTTATTCTTGGATGGATCCAGAAAAAGTAGAATCTGATCATTTAATTTGGAGAAAGTCGGGATACTTTAATCAAGCTTTCTTCTGGATAAGAGTTGTAATATATTTTGGAATATTTTATTACTTCATGAGATGGTTTAGAAAGACTTCTGCTAGAGAAGATAGTGAAGGAGGTACAGATTTGCATTACTCTATGTATAAAAGAGCTGCTATATTTTTAGTATTCTTTGCAGTATTTTCATCTACAATGTCTTGGGATTTTATAATGTCTATAGATATTCACTGGTATAGTACTCTTTTTGGATGGTATACTTTCTCTGGAATTTGGTTAACTGGTATTATAATGATTCTTATGATTTCAGGATACTTAAAAAGTCAAGGTTATTTAGAGTTAGTGAAAATGTCGCATATACATGACCTTTCTAAATGGATGTTTGCTTTAAGTTTTTTATGGAGTTACTTATGGTTTTCTCAATTTATGTTGATTTGGTATTCAAATATTGGAGAAGAGACGATTTATTATTGGGAAAGAATAATGGAGTATAAATACTTATATTTCACAATGTTTGGACTGAACTTCATTTTGCCAATGGTATTTCTAATGGCAAGAGATGTAAAGCGTTCTTGGCCTTTTATAATTGTATTGGGAACGATAATTTTTATAGGACATTGGTTTGATGTATTTATGATGGTTATGCCTGGAACACTTCATGATGAATGGTCATTTGGATTACTAGAAATAGGAATGTTTGTATTATTCATGGGAGTCTTTTTATATACTGTATTAAAATCAATTGGAAAAGCTCCGTTAGTGCAGAAAAATCACCCATTCTTAGAAGAAAGTAAACATCACGATTTTTAAAAGATATGATATTATTAAGTGGTTTATTATTTTGTGTTACTGCAGTTGCAGTGTTGGAATTAGGTAATGCATTGAAAGAAGCTGGTAGGTTGAAACAAAGTTTGTTAACAAAGAAGAAATAAAGAAAATACAAAATGGAAAAGTTATTAATATTCCTTGTTATTGCAATAGTTGCAGTAGCGATTGTACAGATAGTAAGAGTCTACGAATTAGCATCTAAACTTAAGGGTGATAAAGTAGAAGAAACAATTACTAAAGGAGAAAATAAGTTAAATGGGAACTTATTTATTTTATTTATGATTGCTTTCTTTGGTTCGATTATTTGGATGATGATTGAATACGGAGATGGTGGCATGGGTGAAGCAGCTTCAGAGCATGGTCTTCAGATAGATTCTTTATTAATGCTTAACTGGTGGATTATATTACCTGTTTTTTTTATTACAAATGGATTGTTGTTTGTGTTTGTTAGAATGTATTTATATGACGCAAACAGAAGGTCTCTTTATTTTGCTCATAGTAATAAACTAGAGCTTATTTGGACTGTTGTTCCTGCAATGGCACTGGCGGTAATTGTTATTTTTGGTTTAAAAACATGGAATGAAATAATGAGTCCTGAAGATGAAGGAACTATTATAGAAATATATGGCCAACAATTTGGTTGGACCGTTAGGTATTCTGGGGAAGACAATAAGCTAGGTAGAGCAGATTACAAGATGATCACTAATGATAATCCTTTAGGTGTAATTACACAGGCTCATGTAAAAGGCTCTTATGAATATTTAGATTCAAAAATAGCTTCAATTGAGACAAAGCTTACAGAGAATAAAATTGGAGAAGAGTATATACTTCCTGATGGAAAAGTTGAAGAACTAACAGATAAATTAGAAAGTTTAAAACGTCAAAAGTATAGAATTAAAGGAGGTATTGATAAAGGCATTGAAACAAGTGTTTTTAAAACTGCTGAAAACGATATATTAACAAAAGAGTTACACCTAATCAAGGGAAAAACTTACACTTTTCAGTTTAGATCAAAAGATATTATTCATAGTGCTTGGTTTCCTCATTTTAGAGCTCAAATGAACTGTGTGCCTGGAATGATTACTAATTTCACTTTCACTCCTAACAAGACAACTGAAGAAGTTAGAGCTGATGATTTTACAATAGATCATTATAAAATCATAAATAAAGCTCACAATGAACGAAAAAAAGCTTTAGGAGAACAAGAAGAAGAGGTAGAGTTTGACTTTGTTTTAATGTGTAATAAAATATGTGGTGCAAGTCATTATAACATGCAAATGAAAGTAGTAGTTGAAACAGAAGAAGAGTTTAAAGCTTGGATTGAATCACAAACACAAATTGATGGAAACGCTCCTAAGTATTGGGGAAGTCAATCTGTAGTTGAAGCAAAATAATATTAAATAGATAAGATAAAAGAAAGAATATGTCTGCAAATCAAGAACATGCACATCACCATCACGAAAAAGAAAGCTTTATTTCTAAGTATATCTTTACGATGGATCATAAAATGATTGCTAAACAGTATTTAGTTACTGCAATCATAATGGGAATAATTGGTATTGGGTTATCTGGATTATTTAGATTAAAACTAGGTTGGCCAGATGCTAAGTTTCCAATTTTAGAAGCTTTCTTGGGTTCTGAATGGGCTCCAGATGGAGTGCTTGATAGTAACATGTACTTAGGATTAGTTACCATGCATGGAACAATCATGGTATTCTTTGTTTTAACCGGTGGACTTTCAGGAACTTTTTCTAACTTATTAATTCCATTACAAATTGGAGCTAGAGATATGGC
>JAGXIB010000051.1 GCA_024635865.1 Flavobacteriales bacterium | reverse complement strand
TATATGCATAGTTATTTTTTCGTATCTTTGTTACTATAGATATTTTCGATGCGAAAATATCTCAAAACAAATATAGATTAAAGGAATTAAACAAGTAATCTTAATTAAGCATAATTTTAACCTTGTTTGGTTTTTGAAAATTTCAAAAGTAATAATAAATGTTAGCAAAAGACATAATCGTAGATTCTATACCTCCAATAAAGCCTAGTGAAAGTGGAGAGAAAGCTTTAAATTGGATGGATGAATTTAAAGTAATTCACTTGCCTGTTGTAAAAGGACAAGAATACTTAGGGTTAGTTTCAGACAATGTAATTTATGACCAAAACGATGCTTCTGCTCCACTAGAAGAAATGAACATCGCTTACAATAGACCTTTTGTTTATTCAGACAGTCATATTTATGAAGTGATGAAGATTATAGCTGAGTTTAATTTAACTCTAGTACCTATAATTGATAGACGAGAGAATTATGTTGGATGTACTACATTAGCTGAGGTTACTAAGTTTTTCACAAACTCTTCTTCCATAACTGAGCCAGGAGCAATTATTATTTTAGACATTAATAAGGTCGATTATTCTTTGGCTCAAATCGCTCAAATTATAGAAGGAAATGACACTAAAATATTGAGCTCATACATCACTTCTTCACCTGAGTCCAATAAAATGGAAGTAACTTTAAAAGTTAACAGAGAACATATAGGTGGTGTGTTACAGACCTTAAATAGATATGACTATGTTGTAAAAGCCTATTTTACACAGAATAAAATCACTGATGCATTAAAAAGCAGATATGATTTATTAATGAATTTCTTAAATACATAAACCTCTTTATTATCAAAGCAAAAATAAAAATAGCAATTTATGGGAAAAGTTTTCCTGATAAAGCAATTGAATCGATTAAACTACTTTTTGAAAACCTAAAAAATAGAGAGATTGAATACTACATCAATTTTAACTTTGCAGAATTCCTTGTAGGGAAAGTAGAACTAAAAGGAAAACATAGTATCTATAGCGAACCTCATGAAATTTCTGAGCCAGTTCACTTTTTATTAAGCATTGGAGGAGATGGGACTTTACTAGACACCATTACAGCTGTTGGAAGCTCAAAGTTACCAATAGTAGGATTTAATACTGGTAGACTAGGATTTCTAGCTTACAATTCAAAAGAACAAGTAGAACAGATGCTAGATAATCTACAAGAAGGGAATTATAAACTTCAACGAAGGTCTTTGCTTCAAGCAAATACAGAAGGAAATTTATTTGGCGATCTAAATTATGCTCTAAATGAATTAACGATTCATAAAAAAGACTCCTCATCTATGATGACTATTAATACATTCATAGATGGAGAATGCCTAAACTCCTACTGGTCTGATGGGTTAATTATTGCTACTCCTACAGGATCCACAGCCTACTCGCTAAGTTGTGGAGGACCTATTGTTATGCCAGGTTCAAAAAACTTTATTGTCAACCCAATTTCACCACACAATTTAACAGCTAGACCAGTTGTTGTACCAGACAATGTGGAGATTAGACTTAAAATAGAAGGACGAGAACCTGAATTTTTAGCGACACTAGATAGCAGAACAGTTACTATATCAAACGCAACAGAAATTATTGTAGAAAAAGCACCGTTTTACATTAACTTAGTTGTATTTGAAAATCAAAGCTTCCTAAATACTTTGAGAAAAAAAATGCACTGGGGAAGAGATGTTAGGAATTAAAAACCAAGCATTTAAAAAAAATTAAAAATTAAAAAAAAAGAATTCTTATTAAAATAAAAGGTTTTTTTTACAAAAAAAAATTACTTTTGCTAGATATTCTCTAAAAGAATAGATTGAAATGAAAAATAATTTAATTAGTATATCGATAATAATACTATCAACATTATCTGTAGATGCTCAAAGTTGGAAGTTTCTTACGAATGAATTTTCTTTTGGTCTTGGTGCTACCAGCTTCTTAGGAGATCTAGGTGGGGCTAACAGGATTGGGTCAAGAAATCTAAAAGGAATTAGAGATTTTGATTTTAATGCAACTCGTCCAGCAATAAGTATTGGTTACAGAAAATTCTTCTCCCCAAATCTTTCTGCAAAGGCTGGTTTTACATTAGGACAAGTAAGCGGAGATGACGCTTTAACTGAAGAACCATATAGACAAAATAGAAATTTACATTTTAAATCTACAATAGCGGAATTAGCCGTACAGATAGAGTACTTTCCTTTTAGAGAGTATTTTGGTCATATCTACCGTTCAAATGGGGTCGTTGGTAAAAGAGTAAATCATCTTAGTCCATATTTATTTGCTGGGATAGGAGGATTCTTTTACAACCCAAAAGCAAAGTATCAAGGGAACTGGGAAAAATTAAGACCTCTAAAAACTGAAAATATAGACTACAATAGTATTTCACTAGCTATACCATTAGGGCTAGGTTTAAAATACGCTATAGATAAACAATGGAGTATCGGGTTAGAGGTTGGATTAAGATACACAACGACAGATTACATTGATGATGTAAGTACTGAATATGTGGATAAATCTGGTAGTGATGCAAAAACTCAATATCTATCAAATCCAGCCTTAAACAACGAAGGACAAACTAACTGGACTCTTCCAGGTCAACAAAGAGGAAGTACACAATCAAATGATTCTTATGTCTTCGCAATATTATCAGTAAATTATAAGTTATTAAGAGGAAGGTTAAATTTACCTAAGTTTTAATTACTTTAATTCACATGCTTAAGATTAAGTTTTTTTCAATAGCTTTTGTTCTAATCTCTACTTTATCGTGTTGGGGGCAATCTTATGTAGATGAAATAGCAGTAATGGGAGGAGGCTCTTATTATATAGGAGACTTAAATCCCTATCAGCATTTTAATAATTACAACTTTAATGTTGGTGGAGCTTTTAGAAGAACACTCCACAACAAGCAGATTGTTCTTAGGGCTCATATTATGTATGGAAGAGTTTCAGCTCAAAGCTCAACTTCGGACATTAGCTTTAGATCATCTATTCTTGAAATAGGACCTGCTATTGAAATTAATTTCATGCCTTTTGTAATTGGTGAAGTAAAAAAATATAGAGGAACCCCTTATTTATTTGGAGGACTAACTTATTTTAAAATGAACCCTCAAGCCTCTAAAAATGGAGATTGGATTAATTTACAAACTTTAGGAACTGAAGGACAAGGATCTTCTCAAAATTCTAATAATCAATATAAAACTCAACAATTAAGTTTGCCAGTAGGCCTAGGATTAAAAATTAACCTATCAAAAAGATTTGCTTTAAATTTTGAGTATGGAATCAGAAAAACATTTACAGACTATTTAGATGATGTTAGCGGAACTTATGTTAACCTAGGTCTGCTTGAAGCTGAAAACGGAGAACTTGCTGCGGAATTAAGTAAAGGAGGGAATATAAACGGGCTACAGAGAGGTAACTCTCAAAACAAAGACTGGTATGTTATATATAATGCTGCACTTTGCTTCAGAATTTTACCTAGCAATGAGTGTAAGAATAATTTTTCTAGAAAAAAAAGATGAGTTAAAATTAATTAACTCATCTTTTTAAACAAGGAAAATATAAAATCAGTAAAATCGAGGTAGAAATCTCAAGTTTACTACTCTAAAGACGTTTTATCTTTTAAAAGGTTGCCTTAAGCTTAAATTTTTAAGGAGTAAACTTATAACCCACCCCTCTTATCGATTTAAAATAGGTGTTGGGAGCTGTATCAGATTCAAATATTTTTCTAAAAGATAAGATAACATTATCTATCGTTCTAGTAGTCGGATAAATTTCATAACCCCAAACTTTTTCTAAAATTTCTTGCCTACTAACTGCTTGATTTTTTTTGTCGATTAGGAGCTTTAGTAAATTGACTTGTTTTTTTGTTAATGGAGTAACTTCTTTTTCAGCATTAACAACTTCAAAAGAATTAAAATTAACTTGAAGGTCCCCAATTTTATAAGACGTGATAACATTAGTAGAAACATTAGTTGAAGTCCTTTTAATTAATAACTTCATTCTCAATAACAACTCTTCTATATTAAATGGCTTAGTTAAATAATCATCTCCTCCAATTGAAAGTCCTTTAATTTTATCTTCACTATCACTTTTTGCTGTAAGAAACAAAATAGGAGTTAACTCATCATTTAACCTGATGGTCTCACAAATATCGAAACCATTTACGTCCGGCAACATTACATCTAAAATAATTAAGTCAAACTTCTTCTCCTTACTTTTTACTATTGCATCTTTTCCTTGGTAAGCAGAAGTAACATTATACCCCTCAATGTCTAAGTTTAACTTTATTGCTTCATGAAGGTTCTCTTCATCTTCGACTAATAGTATATTTCTCATAATCTTTATCTTACCTAAACAAAGATAGTTAATATTAATTCTTCTTTATTTTTTTATTGACAAGCATACAAAAAAATGACAAATTAAAATAATTTTAAGGATATCTCTTGACAACTATTTTAAATAATATTATATTGCATATCTAAATTCTATCAACATGAAAAAATTTATTATTATACCTCTATTGCTTTTAGGCTATTCAGTAATTGGTTATTCTCAAGTAAATAATACTATCAAAAAATCTGAATTAACTTTAACCCCTCTAGTTATTGAAACGAATAGTGAAATAAAAACGATTCAAATTATTGAGAGTAAAATAGAAATAGAGAATAAAGATAAAACTCCCCCTAAACAAACTGAAGCTATAGATCCTAAGAAAATTATAAAATAATAATTTATCAAAAAGCTACGACTAAATTAAGAACTTCATTATGAAAGCAGTTTTACTTACTTTACTTTTTATATCAATAAATTTATTCTATCATATTTATAGTCAAGCACCACTTCATGAGCACAATGGATATGTCAGATGTGCCACTGTGGAATATGATCAGTTAAGGAGAGCTTCAAACCCTCAGCTTGGAACAACTTTAGAGTTCGAAGCATGGTTAAGTACTGAAATAAAGAAATTAAAGCAACAAAAGTCGGGAACTAGACTACCTGTACTTACCATACCTGTTGTTGTTCATGTGATACACAATGGTGATGCAGTTGGATCTGGAGAAAACATAACTGATGCTCAGGTTCAATCACAAATTGATGTTTTAAATGAAGATTTCAGAAAATTATCTGGATCACCTGGAGATAATACAAATCCTGTAGGAGCAGATGTTGAAATAGAATTTTGTTTAGCTTCGGTTGACCCTAATGGAAATGCTACAAATGGAATTGATAGAGTTAACATGGGGCAATCATCTTGGGATAGACCTCTTATAGAGTCGACAGTAAAACCACAAACTATTTGGAACCCTAGTAATTATTTAAATATGTGGACCTGTCGATTTGGAGGAAATGCTAGCTCTCTATTGGGTTATGCTCAATTCCCAGACAACTCTGGATTAGGAGGATTGAATACTTCTGGAGGAGCTGCCAATACCGATGGTGTTGTTATGAATTTTAATGCATTTGGAACAGTTGCTTCAGATGATGGAACATTTATATTAAACCCAACTTATAACCTTGGTAGAACAACAACTCATGAAGTTGGTCATTGGTTAGGATTAAGACATATTTGGGGTGATGGAAATTGTAGTGTTGATGATTTTTGTAACGATACTCCATTAGCAGGTGCTGCAAATTACGGTTGCCCAACTGGGAACTCTTCTTGTAGTTCTGTAGATATGATAGAGAACTACATGGACTATTCAAATGATGCCTGTATGAATGTATTTACAGTAGATCAAAAAACTAGGATTAGAACTGTCATGAGTGTTTGCCCGAGAAGAGCTAGCTTAGCCACTTCTACTGTTTGCTCAAACGCTTCAGCTCCTCCTGTTTGTTCTATCTCATCATCTTCTACCACAGTAATAGCAGGTAATAGTTTAAGCTTTAACGATGCATCTTCTGGGTCTCCTACAAGTTGGAGTTGGAATTTTGATAATACAGGATTAGGAGGAGTTACTCCTTCAACCTCTGCTGTTCAGAACCCAACAAACATAGTTTACAGTAATGTTGGGACATACCAGGTTCAGCTTACAGCGACAAATGCTAATGGGAGTTGTACCTCTACAACAAATATTAATGTTGTTCTTTCTTCTGGTTGTGATACTTTATCTAATTTTATTTCAACAGATTCGCTAAGGTTATATTTATCTAACCAAGGAAATAATCCTTTTGGCTACATTTCTGGATGGAATAATTTTTCAGATCTATCAAAAGCAGAGTATTACAGTAATTATTCTCCTTATACACATGTTACAGGAATGGATGTTTATTTTTATGGAGTGAACGATGGAAGCAATGGAGCTACTATAAACTTTAATGTATGGAGTGATAATGCTGGACAACCAAACACTATATTAGGTTCCGCGACAGCAACCTTAGCCCAATTAGACAACATCCTTACGCCAAATTCAGGAAATGGTGTTTTACACATCAACTTTCCTAGCCCTATTAATGTCGGGGGAAATGACTTTTACTGTGGTCTAACAATGAATGGATTCGGAGGGACAGATTCACTAGGGATTTTAACTAGTTCAGTAAACACTCCTACTAATACAGGCTGGGAACAATGGTCTAACAATGCTTGGTATCCATACAGTGATCAAGCCAGCTGGAATGTAAATTTAAAACATTATATACGTCCTTACGTTACAGATCAGCCTGTATCAGCAACGATAACAGCAACAGCAACATCTGCCTGTTCTGGAAGTCCAATCACTTTTAACGCTACTGGAATTAATTCAACTAACTTTTCTTGGTTTTTCCCTGGAGCAGATGTTGATACTGCTTCGGGGGTCAGTTTTACACCAAACTACTCTACTCCTGGAAACTACACTTCATATTTGCTAGTAGATGGTGTGTGTAGTGGACGATATTTAGACAGTCTACAAATTACAATAACTAATGGACCTACCATTACATCTACTACAACAAACCCAAGTTGTAGTGGTAATGATGGGCAAATCACTATTAATGTCTCAAATGGCACAACACCTTATCAGTATAGTATAGATAATGGTAATACCTTTCAAAGCTCTAACTCCTTTAGTGGTTTGATTGCTGGAACATACAATGTTGTAGTAATGGATGCAGGAGGTTGCCAAAGTACACAGTCTGCTACAATAGCTAGCGGTAATGGAACTTTAACAGTTTCTACTACAGGTATTGACCCAAATTGTGGAAATGCGGATGGAAGCATTTCTATCAATATAACTGGTGGTGCTGCTCCATATTCTTTCAGTATTGATAATGGAGCTAACTTTTCTCCGGGAACATCCCCTTACAGTTTTACAAGTTTAGGAGTAGGTACTTATAACATAATTGTTCAAGACGCAAATGGATGTCAAGGTTTTAATACAACAAGTTTAGTGAACACGAGTGCCCCTACATTAACAACAAACTCAATAGATATCAGCTGTAATGGAGCTGGAGATGGGCAACTTTATAATAACGCAACTGGTGGCGCTTATCCATACCAATACAGTATAGACGGAGGGGATACTTTTCAGCAGTCAGGTATTTTTGGTGGATTAAACGGCGGAAACTATACCATTATAGTTGAAGATGGTAACGGGTGCCAAACAACTGGAAACACATTCATTAATGAAGCTGCTCCTGTTACTCATAATGCTACAGTTACTAATACTACGTGTGGAAATAGCAATGGTAATATTGCAATAGTCCCTAATGGAGGAGCAACACCATACCAATACAGCATTAATGGAGGTGCAACTTTTCAAAACAACGGATTCTTCAACTCACTTCCAGGAGGTAACTATAATGTTGTAGTTGTTGATGCTAATGGTTGTTCTTCAACAATAAGTTCTGAAACAGTAACTGGCAGCGGAACTTTCTCTGTTAGTGCAACCGCAACTGGAGAAACTTGTATGGATAATAATGCAAGTATAACCGTAACTGAAAACGGAGGGTTATCTCCCTATCAATACAGTATTGATGGTGGATTAAACTTTCAAAACTCAGGCCTATTCACAGGCATTGGGGCTAGTAACTATAACATTGTCCTCAAAGATGCAAATGGATGTTCAACAAGCACTTCGACTACAGTCACTAATCAAGGTGGTTTTACCTTATCAGTCACTCCAGATCAATCAATCTGTTTAGGCAACTCTGCTACAGTTACTGCAGGAGGTGCTGGAAGTGGATCAACTTATTCATGGGATAATGGACTTGGTAATGGGTCAACTCATATTATAAGTCCGACAGTAACAACAACTTACACCGTAATTGCAAACGATACACAAGGATGTTCAAGAACAATGACTTCAGTCGTAACTGTAAATACACAACCAACTGTAACAGTAAGCCCTAATTCTCCAACAATTTGTAATGGAGATAGTATCACTTTAATTGCAAGCGGCGCTCAATCTTATGTATGGAATAATGGAACATCTTTAAATACTATAACTGTAGCTCCTTCTTCTCAAACTCAATATTTCGTAAATGGACAAAATGGGAATTGTATCGGTTCTCCTATTAGTACAATGATTAATGTAGATCCATCGCCAACTATAGTTGCCAATGGAAATCCGTTAAGTATACAATCTGGTGGTACCGTTAACTTTAATAATAATGGATCTGTAGCTACGACCTACAACTGGTCTTTTGGGGATGGTGCAACATCTACACAAGGATCTACTTCACATACATTTACCAGTGACGGGACATATAATGTAGTCTTATCAGGAGATTTAGGAAACTGTTCAGGTACGGACACTATAGTGGTTATTGTTGGAAATGGAGGCCCTACATCTATTGAAAACTTTAAATTAGAAAATGCTATAAATGTATTTCCAAATCCTAATAATGGAAACTTCAATTTAACAATAAAGCTACCATATTATCAGGATGTTGAATACAGAATTGTAGATGCTATAGGAAAATATATAGATGGTAATCGATTACAGAACATTTTGAACTCTAATTTACCATTAGATTTATCACAAAACTCTAAAGGAATTTATTATTTAACAATCAAAACAGAACTAGGAGAAATTACCAGACAAATTTCTATAATAAAATAAATATGATCCCAAAAAGTATAAAAGTAAAAGACATTAATGCTATAAATAAAAACACATTAATAGATACACTAGGAATTGTATTTACAGAAGTAGGCTCCGATTATATTTGCGCAAAAATGCCTGTAGATGAAAGGACTTTTCAGCCAATGGGATTGTTGCATGGCGGAGCAAACGTAGCGCTTGCAGAGACGCTAGGTAGCGCGGGAACATACTTAACAGTCGGAACAAAAACTCACTATGGAGTTTGTATTGAAATCAACGCCAATCATGTTGGAAGTGTAATGAAGGGGTTTGTTTATGGAAGAGCTGAAATTGCGCACAAAGGGAAAACGACACACATTTGGAAAATAGAAATAAAAGACGAAGACGGTAGAATGATTTCTATGTCGAGATTAACAATGATGATTTTAGAAATAAAAAAGGACTTATAGCATATGGTTCTGAATGCTAACGATGGATTTATCATCTATCAACTTCCAGATACAAAAAAAATTATTCTTCGTAAAGGAGGTTGGGAAAAATATTCTAATCAGAAAAATGGTTTTATTATTAAACCCTTTGATGGTAAAGAGGAATATGTAATACAAAGTAAGCCTTCTTTTATAAACGAAGAGTTAACTATAATTCCCCCTACAACTAATGACTCTGATATAGTTCTAGAAAAAAAAAAATATTTAATTCAATTGGAGCAATTCATTGAGGCTTGCAATATTACTAAACTAGATAAAGTAATTTCTTCAAGAAAAATAATACACCATACTGAGAATCAGGTAGACCTATTTAAACTATTTAAATTTTTAGCAAAGAAACACGAAAACGCGTTAGTCTACCTACTCCATATTCCTAATGTAGGAATGTGGATGGGTGCCACTCCAGAAACATTAATCTATTCAAGCAAAGAAAGGGCTTATACAGTAGCTTTAGCAGCTACTAGTCCAACTGCAGAACAGATAGACTGGAAGGAAAAGGAAATACAAGAACATCAATTTGTAATTGACGATATTTCAACTAAACTAAAATCTAAAAACATAAAGCATCAAGTAGAGAGCACTAACACAATTAATGCGGGCGATGTTAGTCATTTAAAAACGATAATATCTTTAAATAAGAACGCTTCTGATATTAAATCATTAGCAGATACCTTGCACCCAACTTCAGCAGTTTGCGGAATGCCACAAGAAAAAGCTAAAGCTTTTATTCTAGAAAATGAAAACTACAATAGAAAATTTTATACCGGTTATCTAGGAGAATTAAGCTCTAAAAATGAATCATGGTTATTTGTAAACTTAAGGTGTATGCAAGTTTTTAAGAAGAGTTTTAGCTTATATGTTGGTGGCGGAATAACTAAAGATTCCATTGCAGAAAATGAATATGAAGAAACTGAATTAAAATCGAGAACTTTATTGTCTGCAATTGAAAAAATGTAGAACTTTGAAACTTATGGTTTCAGAAAGTAAAAGAGTACAGTCGATTGTTGAAATTTTTGCTCAAAAAAAAATTAAGCATATTGTGTTTTCTCCAGGATCTAGGAATGCTCCGCTTATTATCTCTTTTACGAATGATAAGCGATTTAATTGTATTTCTATTGTTGACGAAAGATCCGCTTCGTTTTATGCATTAGGAATTGCTTTAGAATTGAAACAGCCTGTTGCAATTTGTTGTACTTCTGGAAGTGCTAGTTTAAATTACTCTTCAGCTATAAGTGAAGCTTTTTATCAAGGCATTCCATTAATTGTCATTACAACAGATAGACCTCCAGAGTGGATTAATCATGGAGAAGGACAGTCAATAGAACAAATTGGAATCTATAACAAGATAACCCACTCTAGTTTCCCAATTCCTATAGGAGAAGAAAAAGAAGATATTTGGTTTACGCAGCGACAGGTAAATGAGGCTATAAATAATTCTATTGAGCATAAGACATCTGTACATATAAACATTCCCTTTAGAGAACCATTATATAAAACTCAACAAAAGTCAATTCTAACTCCTAAAATCATTACAAAAATCAGTACAAAAAATGAAATTAAGAAAGAGGACTTAACTTTTTTTGTCAATAAATGGAATAACACTAAAAAGATCTTAATTCTATGTGGACAGTCGAATAAAAATGAAAAATTAAACTATATACTAGAACAAATTTCTTATGCTGAAAATGTCGCTATTTTTACTGAATCCACTTCAAACCTATACGCTAGATCCTTTATTCCATGCATTGACAGAGTAATTACCTCAATTGAAGAGAACGAAGATTATGCTCCAGACTTATTGATTACTATTGGAGGAGCGATTATTTCTAAAAAAATAAAAACTTTTTTAAGAGGAGTAACAGAATTAGAACATTGGTCCATAAATGAACAAAATAAAACAGAAGACACTTATCAAAAGTTGAACTATGTTATTCCATTAAATGCAAACTATTTCTTTAGAAGTATTTTTCCGTTAATTAATATCGAGAAAGAGTCTTACTATAAAAACACTTGGTTAAAAAAACATCAATTAACTAGCTCGAACCATGACACTTTCATGAGCCAGTCTATTTGGAGCGATTTAAAAGCATTTGACATTATTTACAATACTTTACCAGAAAAATGCAACTTACACCTAGGAAATAGTTCCCCAGTACGCTACATGCAATTATTCAACCAAATAGCGAGTGTCTATTACTATAGTAATAGGGGGGTAAGCGGAATAGACGGCTCAACTTCTACTATGTGTGGAATTGCTAGTGTTAATAATCGTTTAAACATACTTATTTCTGGAGACTTAAGTTTTGTTTATGACATCAATTCACTTTGGAATAACCACTTAACTTCAAACATTAGAGTCATTGTTATTAATAATTCTGGAGGTGGTATTTTCAGGTTGATTCCTGGACCAGCAGAAACAAATGCTTTAGAAGACTTTTTTGAAGTAGGAAACAATGCTAATATTAAAGCTCTAACAGATGCTCACAACATTAATTACTACAAAGCAGAAGATGCTGTAACATTAGAAAGAGTTCTCCCTACTTTTTATAATGAACAAGATAATAATCGACCGGCTGTACTAGAAATTGTTACACCTAATCAAATTAATGCCGAGACCTTAAAAGATTACTTTAACGCCTTGTTAAAATAGAAAGCTAAATATTCTACCCTTATTACTTATTAAAAACAAGAAAGGCCCATTGATAAATATCAATGGGCCTTTCTTGTTTTAAGAATAATCTCTTATTTCTTAACAACCATTTTATTTGTAACCTTTGAGTTACCAGTAATGATTGAGTAATAATAAACTCCAGAATTTAATTCTTTAGCATCAACCTCTATTGAGTGAGCACCAGAATTTAAATTTCCTAAATTAATTGTTCTAACTAATTTACCTGTTACATCTAATATTTCAAAAGTAACTGCTTCAGAAGAAGCTAATTCAAAATTAACTACTGATCTTTCGTTAAAAGGATTAGGCATATTTTGAGAGACTAAAACAGTATTTAAACTATTTTCATCTATAGCTGTGAAACAATTCCCTACATTGAAAGTTAAAGTTTCTGTTGCAGTTTGCTGAGTTGGAGCTGTATCATCAGTAACGGTAAATGTTACACTTTGAGGTCCACTAACAGAAAAAGTATGTGTATCGTTTGCTAAATTAGATGTACTTCCATCTCCAAAATTCCAAGAGAATGTATAAGGAGCAACACCACCTGTACTAGTAGAATTAAAAGTTACAACATCTCCTTTACAGATTGGATTAGCAGAAGTAGTAAATGAAGCTGTAGTAGCTAATGCATTTTCAAAATTCATTCTAATCATAGGGTTAACATCAATATATCTTGCAAAAGGATCACCGTTTTCACTGTAAGCTCCAACATGAGACCCCGAATTTGCAACAGCAAAAGCAGTTCCTGCACCACCATAACCTTCTACAGAAACCATATAGTCTGTTCCGGCAACTAAAGAATAAGGAGAACCTAATTTCACAGAAACTGTAGCGTTAGATGCTACGTCTGCTGGAGTAATAGTGTATTCTAAAGTTGATGAAGCCACTTTATTATAATCTAACGCACCTCCAACAACTGTAACTTCGTATAAGTGTACTAATACTTCAGCACCTGCATCCGTTCCGTTTCCTACTACAAAATCAATTGCATGTAATTGTTCAGCACTAAAGCACGTAAAAATATTACCTACTTCAACTGGATTATCTCCTGCATAGTTAATTGTCCCTTCAATAACATCATTATCTTTTGCATATATAAATTCTGTAACGTCGAAAATAGAAGGAGCTATAGCATTATTTGCTGGAACATCATCCGCAACATCACTAGTTAACGCCCAATCTATTTGGTAACTCTGTAAAGTAGCAGGCACTGAAAATACCGGTGCAACCTCAAGGACAGAATCTACGTATCCAGCAGGAATAGTAACAGCAGAAGCAGTTCCAGAATACCCACCTGTATTTGCTGTAACAGTTAAAGTTGCATTATCAGCATCATTAACACCTTCATTAGAAACAAAAGCAGCAAAAGAATAATCTGTAACTTGAGTAGTTGGAATCATAGAATACTCTACCAAACCAAATATGCTTGAAGGAGCTCCCCAAACCGCATCAGTCACAACTAAATCATTATCTGGCAAACTAGTTAAAGACACGTCATCAATAAACCAACCGTAAGCTATCCAAAGGTTAGGGTTAGTAGATTGAGGATCTACTGAAGTCCATGTAAAACGGATCCAAACTGTACTAGCATTTCCTGCAGCAAGCACAGATGATATATTAACACTAACATCCATAGGGTTAACATAATCGTTATTATCTCCAGAAACAGTTGCTGGAAGGTCTCCGTTATCATAAACAGTTGTAAAGTTATTTCCATCTGTACTTATTTGAACTAGTTGATCATCATTAAAACGAGCTCCGGTTTGCTGAAACTTTAATATAGCAGAACTAGACCCTCCTAACGATAAAACATCGATAGCTGAGGTTGTCGTCATTGTATACTCAACTCCAGTAGCCTGAGTTCCATTTACAGCATTACCATTATTAACAACAGCATAATTACCTCCAGAAGTAGAGTTTATTCCACTACCAAAATACCATGAATTTGTCACAGTACCAATACTCCAACCAAAATCAGCAGCTGTTTGACCACTATTAACTATAGTCCAATCAGAAGAAGTTGAAAAATCATTAGAGTAAAACTCAGTACCTAAAGCTTTGTTTGAGTTTGAATTAGCTTTTACTGGATTCAACCTTGTAGGATTTAAGATATCGTTAACCACACGACTTGTAGCAGGTTCTGTTGCCAATTGAGCAAAAGAAGCACCTACTATTGTTGACATTGCCAACAAAGAGTAAATTTTTTTCATAATTATTTTATTTTAAATTAAACATTCGTTAACAAAGTAACAAAAAATATATGATATAGTTGCTTATAGCAATAAAAAAATAACACTGAGAATGATTAGTTTGCTACTTCACTCATGAATTTAATTCTCATCACCCTTAACTCTTCTTCTGAGTAATCACCATCAAATTCATCGAACGCTTCTTTTATAGAGTCTGTTTCTGCATCATCCATAAAGTAATCATAGATTTCTTCTTGTGCGTCTTCTTCTAGCATTTCGTTTACGCAATAATCTAAATTCACTTTAGTGCCAGAAGCAACAATGACCTCAATCTCGTTTAGTAGCTCATCAAAAGAAACACCTATTCCTTTAGCAATATCTTCTAAAGGTAATTTTCTATCAATATTCATAATGATATTAACTTTAGAACCGCTTTTTTTAACAATTGATTTTACAACAAAATCTTGTGGTCGCTCAATATTATTCTCTTCAACATAACTTACAATTAAGTCTAAAAAAGGCTTGCCGTATCGCTTTGCTTTCCCTTGTCCAACTCCTTGAATCTGCATCAACTCTAGTTGTGTTACAGGATACTGAACAGTCATATCTTCTAAAGAAGGATCTTGAAAAAGAACAAATGGAGGAACATTTTTATCCTTAGCCATTTTTTTTCTCAAGTCTTTTAACATACCAAACAGCACTGTATCTAGAACTGCGCCCCCTCCTTTTTGATTTAGCGTAAAATCATCTTTAGTATCATCTAAAAAGTCTTTCTCTTTAATTAATTCAAAAGATTCAGGACTCTTTATAAAATTTTCTCCTTTCTCTTTTAAATAAAGAGTCCCATAGGATTCTATTTCTTTTCCTACCAATCCCTTTACAATTACCTGTCTTAAAACAGCATTCCAATGTGCTTCGCCTTCTTCTTTACCTTTTCCGAAAAAAGGATTATCGATGTGTTTGTAAGTATTCATTTCTGCATTTACTTTACCTACTAAAAGGTTTACAAAATGCCTCACTTTATGTTTTCCTCCTACAGAGTCTATTGTTTTTAAGACCAGCAAGACATCTTCTTTTCCATCAAATTTTTCTTTTGGGTAACGAGAATTGTCACACATGTCTGCGCCTTCTCCATTTACCTCATCGAACTCCTCTCCAAAATAGTGTAATAAAAACTTACGTCTATTCATGCTCGTTTCTGCATAAGCAGCAACCTCTTGCAATAATTGACTTCCAACTTCTTGCTCTGCAACTGGTCTTCCGTGTAAAAACTTTTCTAATTTCTCAATGTCTTTATAACTGTAAAAGGCTATACAGTGT
>JAGXIB010000050.1 GCA_024635865.1 Flavobacteriales bacterium | reverse complement strand
GAGTTAGCTAAACCAGCTTTAGATAATGTAATGAACGATAATATTCAGTTTCACCCTGAGAAATTTAAAAATTCTTATAGAAATTGGATGGAGAACATTAAGGATTGGTGTATCTCTCGCCAATTATGGTGGGGACATCAAATACCTGCTTACTATTACGGTACGCGTAAAGATGATTTTGTAGTTGCCAAATCTTTAGAGGAAGCAATAGTTAAAGCAAAAGAGAAAACAGGCAAAACAATTACTGCAGAAGATTTAAAGCAAGATGAAGATGTATTGGATACCTGGTTCTCTTCTTGGCTATGGCCAATGTCTGTTTTTAATGGATTTAAAGAAGGTGATGATGGAAAAGAATTAGATTATTATTATCCAACTAACGATTTAGTTACAGCTCCAGAAATAATGTTCTTTTGGGTTGCTCGAATGATTATGGCTGGTTATGAATACAAGAAGGAGTTGCCATTTAAAAATGTTTATTTTACTGGAATTGTTAGGGATAAGTTAGGTCGTAAAATGTCTAAACAACTAGGGAATAGCCCCGATCCAATTACTTTAATTGAGAAGTTTGGAGCAGATGGTGTTCGTGTAGGAATGTTATTAAGCTCTCCAGCAGGGAATGATCTTCCTTTCGATAGTTCTCAGTGTGAACAAGGGCGTAATTTCACAAATAAAGTTTGGAACGCATTTCGTCTCGTTTCTAGTTGGGAAGTAAAAGAAATGGAACAGCCAGAATATGCTAAAGTAGCAACAGCATGGTTTAGTTCTAAATTAAGTCAAACCTTAGCAGAAATAAATGAATCTTACGATAAGTTTAGAATTTCTGAGGCATTAATGAGTACTTACAAGTTAGTTTGGGATGATTTCTGTTCTTGGTATTTAGAAATGGTTAAGCCTCCATATCAGCAACCAATCGATGCAGTAACTTATAGTCAAACAAAAAGTTTTTTTGAAGATTTATTAAAAATAATGCATCCTTTTACTCCTTTTATTTCTGAAGAAATTTGGCATCTAATAGGAGCGCGTAAAGATGACGATTGTATTATGGTAAAAGATTGGCCAGCTATTTCTACTGTAAATGAAGAATTATTAGCTGATTTTAATTTTGCTGTTGATGTAATCTCTAACATTAGAACAATACGTAAAGAGAAAAACATTGCAAATAAAATTCAATTAGATTTTAATATCATTGACAACGAGAAAGGAAACAAAACGTTTGATACCGTAATTAATAAAATAGGGAATTTATCTAGTTTCGAATATGTGACAGCTAAAGTTGATAATGCCTTTTCATTCTTAGTAAAATCTAATGAATATTACATTCCTTTTAGCGAAGACATTGATATTGAAGCAGAGGTAGCTAAGATTAAAGAGGAGTTAGAATATACCCAAGGTTCATTGAGAATCGTTCAAAAGAAATTAAGTAACGAGCGTTTTGTGAGCAATGCACCTGAACAAGTTGTAGCATCAGAAAAGAAAAAAGAAGCAGATGCTTTAGCTAAAATTAAAGTATTGGAAGAAAAATTAACTGCTTTTGCATAATGTTGATTTAGAGTAGGCTGTTAGCTAAAAGCTAATAAGCGACTCTAAATAGACGTTACTAATTAATTCAAGTAAAAGTCGTTTCAAGTAAAGATTACTACCTCATGAAAAACCTATACATTATTAGACATGCTAAATCAGATTGGAAGTCTGGTGTCAAAGACTTTGATCGAGAATTGAACGGTAGGGGAGTGCTTGAATCTAAAGAACTTGGTCAGTACTTTGCTAATAACAACATTAAGCCAGAGTTAATTATTTGCAGTGCAGCTAAAAGAACTATTTTAACTAGTTTAAGTATTGGAGCAGAGCTGAATTATCCGGCTTCTAACATTCAACAGGAGGGATCTATTTATGAGGCACATTACGAAAAATACCTTCCAGTGATATGGGGGGTAAATAATGAGTTAAACTCGTTGTTTATTGTTGGTCATAATCCAGGTGTTTCAGACTTAGTTTTTGCCTTAACAGGAGAATACTTGGAATACAAGACGAGTTGCGTCGCTCAAATTTCGTTTGAAGTGAATAGTTGGGAGGAAGTTCTTCCTAATACAGGAAAATTAGAGCAGTTTATTACTCCAAGTCAATTTTAGTTTACTTTTTTAAAGCTTTAACCTCTTCCATCAATAACTCGTTACTCTTTTTAAGTTTTTCAATTTGTTCTTGTTGCTCCTTAACTGAGTTGACTAAAATATATAACATATAAGTCCCGCCATCATAATTTAGAATCTCTTCTTTAATAGCTGAGTCTTTAGTTTTTGAAGCTTCATAAGAACCGATCATATAAGGAGCTACTTTTTTTACGTCTTGAGCAATAATTCCAACATAATCAACTCCATTTTCTGTGGTGTTATATAGCCCATTGTATTTAAAGTTAACTGGATTTATTTGTGTTAATACATTTAGACCATCTGAGAAATTAGTAATGTCTTTTTTTGTTCTTTTATCTGAGGTCGCAGCCCATGTCCCACCACCTGGCTTTTTTGCAGCTCCTGCAGTTTCAAATCGAAATACTTCTGCAAAGTTTCCATACCCAATAGAAAAAGCATCCTGAACTTGATTATTATCACCAATAATTAATCTTAATTCAGATTGATCAGAAGCAACATTAAACCTTCTCAAAGAAATTGGATCTGAGTTTTCGCCATCAAAAGTTGCTGAGACATCGGGTGCGCCAGAAAAAATAATCGCATCACCATAACCTGCTGGTTGAGTTGTACCACTATTTAATAACCCTATTTTTAAATTCCCATTCACATGTAGTTGTTCTGTTGGTGCTATTGTTCCTGCTCCAATATTTCCTCCTAACGGGTTAATTACGAAATTAGCAAAGTTTGCATTGTCATCTAAATCTATTGAGCTAGTACCAAGAACTCCAGGTCCTATAGAACTTGTATTGTATGATTGCATGTAGGTATAGCCCAAGTTTCCTAAATGTAAATGACCATTACTATTTCCATCATACAATCGAATTCCATTATCCGATGCAGCTCTTAAGTTATCAGTTACAACTGACTGTGCAGATCTTGAAGAACTGTAGTTATTTAAAGGTTGGTCAGTAAAATAAGAGTCTCCTCCAACAACATGTAATGCTCCAGATGGGTTTCCTAATCCTATTCCTACAGCGCCAGCTCCCGTTACCGTCATTCTAATGATATCGTTAGTTCCAAAATTAATAGGAGTACTAGCTAATGTCCCAATACTTAAGTTAGTTGTTGCGTCAGTAACAATCGCATTCCCATCGATAAAGATACTATTTCCTCCTGCTTGTTCAACTCTTAAAACATTTCCAGAAGCAGTTATCCCTATTGGAAAAGAAGGCATTGTTGTTGTTCCTCGAATGTGTGTTTGAGAGGAAGGAGAGGGGGTTCCAATTCCTACTCTTCCTTGAGTATAGATGTTGTCATTAATACTATTTGGTGCAGTTGTTCCTCCAACTTCATACCAATCGTGGTCTTTTAATCCATTAAAATTAACGGTTTGGTTGGTTCCATTCTGAATACCAATTACCAAATTACCTGTAGTCGCATTAAAGCTAGATCCTGCAATGTTTTGGTTGTCAGTTCCAGCATTGTCACTTATCCAAGAATAAGTTCCGCTACCATTTGTTGAAAGTATTTGTCCGTTGGCTCCTCCAGTTGGTAACTCTATCTCATTGGTAACTGAGCCATCTACTTCTGTAAATGTAGTTAAGTATCCATTATTGTTTGCAAATGCATCTACTTGAGCTTCTGTCAACTGAGTGTCATCATCAGTATAAGAGCCTCCACTATTGCTTAAAGTAACAGTGCTTCCTGTTTTAGAAATGGTCTGAAGTTCATTTGTAGGATCAGCATCATTGTCACTCAATGAACTTAAATCTACAGAAGCATTAGTTCCATTTTCATATATGGTCAGTACTGTGTTATTTAAAATTAAGCTATCAATATCTGTATCAATAGAATCTCTTAAGTTATTAATAAAGTCAGTGTTATATAAAAGCGTATCTGCATTATCATAAAGAATTGAAACGACTTGATTTTCAAAGTCAACATTATTAATTATGGTGTTAGAAATGCTATCGACTAAAGGCGATAAATCTACAGATGAAGAATCTCCACCTCTAATAAAGGTTGCTAGGTTGTATCCTGTTAAAACTAAACTATCTATATCTTGATTGTCTGTTCCTAAGCCTGAACCATTACTTATTACATTAATAAAGTCAGCATTGTTTATGTATTTAACAATTCCAGTAGCTTGATTAATAATTAATAATGCTGTATCTCCAACTGTATAGGGTTGCAAGTCATCAATTCTTATAGGGTTGTCTCCAATGTTAAATGGAGAAACATGTAACGAGTTTGTAGGATTATTTTGGTTAATTCCTACATTTTGACCAAAAACTGAAATCGAAAAAACAAAAAATAGTAAAAGAATAGATACTTTCATAAAAGTGATTTTATACAAATTTATGAAAGTATTTATTAAAATCACTCTTCAGCCTTAACTTTCTTACTCCCAGCATAAAGAGGAAGGTGTACCAACTTGCTTTCTAACTGAGCATTAAATAAAGGAATTTTCTTTTTAGGTTTTAATCCTAAACGTTTGATAGCTTCTAGATTGGAAGAGATAATCCAAGCATCGTAGCCTGTCCATTTATGCTTTAAGGTATTGCCAATTAACTCATAAAACTGTTCGATGTTATTTGTTTTTAAACGTACTTCATAAGGCGGGTTCGTAATTATTATTCCTTCTTCGGTTGGTTTATCACTTTTAAAGAAATCTTGCATTTCAAAATTAATAACACCTTTTAATTCTTCAATAGAATCAGCATTCATTTCTGCCATTCTGATTGTTTGTCGAGATTTATCGTAGGCATAAATCTTAGTTTTAGTCTCTTTTATGTCAAACTTAGCTTCATATTTTAACCCTTCCCAAATGTCTTCTCTATAGTCTAGCCAATTCATAAAGCCAAATTCCTCTCTAATAATCCCTGGAGCAATATTTTTTGCTTTCATTGCTGCTTCTATAGGGAAAGTTCCAGAGCCACACATTGGATCTATAAATGGGGTTTTCATATCCCACTCGCTTAATCCAATTATACCTGCTGCTAAGACTTCGTTTATAGGTGCTAGTCCTCCATTAACTCTGTATCCTCTTTTAAACAAAGAGTGACCAGAACTATTTAGTAAAATAGAACATTTATCCTCCGAAATCCTTAACATGATTTTCACATCAGGATTCTCAGTATTAACATTTGGTCTTCTTCCTTTCTTTTCTCTTAATTGATCAACAATTGCATCTTTTACCTTTAGAGAGGCATAATGAGAGTGAGTAAAAACAGAAGAGTGAACAATTGGTGTTATTGAAAAAGTTTTCTCAGAAGTAATGTAGTTACTCCAGTTTATGTTTTGAATTTTTGAATAAAGTTCATCTTCATTTCTTGCAGTAAACTTAGATAATGGAAGCAAGACATCAATCGCGGTTCTTAACCATAAATTACTTTTATAAAGTAGTCGAACATCTCCTTGATATTCTATGGCACGGTTAAATATTTCGATGTCAGTTCCGCCAATTTCTTCTATTTCTTTGGCTAAAACTTCTTCTAAACCTGCTAATGTTCTTGCTACTATTTTCATTATTTTCTCTTATTTAATCGTTTTTGTTGTCTTTATCGTCTTCTATTTCCTCAAATTCTACGTATTCACCTTCATCTATCTCTTCATCATCTGCTTGCTCTTTATTTTGGTTGAATACATTTGAGTTCATGTTGAAAGGGTTTTTTCCATTGTTGAATCCTCCCATATTTCCCATGTTTTGAAATGGGTTTTTCTGACTTGTCTTTCTTTTACTCAGTGGCTTTCCAGTTATAATGTGATTAATAAATTCAACTAACCTTCCTAATGCAGAAAATCCTCTCGAAAATAGCGAGAATAAAAAGAAAAATGCGACGATTGAAATAATAAAATGTATAAAGAACGTATTATAAAAATTAAGTATTCCACTATGCAAAGTCCTAGGAATAGGGTTGTCAATTAAAATTGGAAAATTAAAAGAAAGTAAATAAAGTATAATTGACACCCCAACAATGTGTGGCTCATACTTAAGTGCTCCTCCTAGTTGTATCCTCCCTTTTGTTGATTGTATTTGAACACTCATTATGGCTTTGTCCGTTTTTCCTGCTAAATATAAGAAGATAACTATTCCACCCAAAGTAATAAAAAATGGAGCTTGACTATTTAAAGTGGGATTGTTTTCTATAAATTTTGAGGTTTGAATTGCCGTTAAAGTAGCTATCAAAAAATATTGTACTATTTTAAACGTATAATTACTAAACGAGTTAGTTTTAAAAGCCCCTGATAGAAATTTAGGTAAACTAGAAATAAAAAACCAAAGGATGGAGAATACAATGTAGATAACTCCTAACATATATATATAAAGCAACATATCCATAAAAACAAAGATACAATGAATTGTAATAATCTCTTTAGCTTTGTCTTTAAAAGATGTTAATCTTTATTTCTTAACTTTTCTTTAAAGTTTTTAGAAGGTAATTCTTTTGTTTTTGTTAGTTGTTTAGAAATTAGAAAAACCCCTATAATTATTGAGAAAATTGCTGCTTTATGGTCAGTTGGATTTAGATTTGATTTTCCAAAACTATAAATGCCCCAAATTAGAAGTACGATTCCTAGAACAAGTAATAGGTAATTAATTGTATTTTTGCTCATAGCGATTAATAGTTATGACAAATATAAGTACAATTCGTTTTATAGAGAGAGAACAATTAGAAATTTCAAGATACGATCAACTGATCGGAAAGTCGCTGGGTGTTTCTATTTATTGTTATAGCTGGTATTTAGATTCCGTAAGTGATAACTGGGGGTGCTTGGTTAAAGGAGACTACGAAGCTGTTTACCCTTTTGCTTACACCGTTAAGTTTGGGCAAAAGATTATTTATCAACCTTTTTTTACTCGAGAGTTTTCTTTCTTTAGTTTACATGAGTTAGTAGAGCTTGATAAAATTGAGTATTTAGAGGCGGTTCCAGCGGAGTTTAAAAAAATAGATTTTGCACTAGACGCTAAGTTGAAAGTTATAAATTTCGAAGTCACTGAAGTAATGAACCAGGAGTTAGTTATAGGGGATGATTATGAAACGACTTATAAAGAGTACTCGACAAACACCAAAAGATTAATTAAAAAAGCATTAAAAGCTGGCTGTGTTATTGAAGCATCTAATGATGTTTCAAAATTTATTACATTTTTTAAAGAAAATACAGGAAGTCAAGTTAATTATGAAAGTCAGCATTATGAAAACCTTGAGTTGTTAATAAAGACTTTAATCGAAAATAACAAAGGTGGTATTTATCATGTTAAGCAAAATACCAATACGCAAGCAATAGGTGTTTATTTATTTCAAAATCATAGAATTACTTATTTAAAAGGAACTGCGAATCCTGAAGGTAAAAAAAATGGAGCAATGTTTTTATTAATGGATAAAGTAATTAAGGAGAACAAAACTAATGCTAGTGTGTTTGATTTTGGAGGGAGTAAGGTCAGTTCAATCGCTAATTTTTACAAAAAATTTGGAGCTAAAGATCGAACTTACTACCAATATTCTAAGAATGAACATTCATGGGTATTAAAAAAAGGGAAAATGTTAAGGGATTTACTTAAAAAATAGCTTATTTTGTATAAACTAATTCTTCTGCTATGATTCCTGTACACAATTTCAGTAAAACTAATTCAATTTATAATAATTTCTTATCTCAATTAAGAGACTTAAAAGTCCAAAAAGATAGAATGAGGTTTAGAAGAAACTTAGAGCGTTTAGGTGAAATTACTGCTTACGAAATAAGTAAGGAGTTACAATTTAAAGAAGCAGAAATTTATTCTCCTTTAGGAGTATCAAATATGCATATTATTGAACAACAACCAGTAATTGCTACAATATTAAGAGCTGGTTTGCCTTTGCATCAAGGGTTTTTAAATTATTTCGATAATTCTGATAATTGTTTTATTTCTGCATATCGTAAACATACTAATAATGAAGATTTTGATGTAGAAATAGAATATCTTTCTAGTCCGGATGTAGATGGAAAAGTTGTTATTTTAAATGATCCAATGATCGCCTCAGGAGCTTCGATGGTGTTGGCATATAAAGCTTTGTTGAGTAAAGGAAAGCCGAAGCATGTTCATGTCGTAGGCGTAATTAGCAGTTTAGTGGGACTTAATTATGTAAAAAAACATATGCCTGCTAATACTACAATTTGGGTTGGAGCCGTTGACGAAGAAATGACAGCTCAATCATACATTGTTCCTGGTTTGGGAGATGCAGGTGATTTGGCTTATGGTCAAAAAACAGAGTATTAAAAAAGTTATTTATTGGCTTTTAGTCCGAACTAAAAGCCAATAAACAAAGCTTACTTACTTGTTAGGATGATGTTCATTCTTTCTGTGTTTTCTAAATTCACGCTCGACATGATAAAGTTTAGCTACTTTTTTTGCAGGTAAAATAGCAAGAAACTTAGTGTTATATTCTTTTTGAAGATCTAATTCAGCTTGCTTTTTCTCAATCATTTTATCCAAAAGAGTTTTTACTTCATTATCAGTCATTTCTTCAATTTTCTTTTTAGGAGTATCTTTTCTATCTCCTTTAATTGATTTCATGATTGCTTTTTTATCTTTATTTCTTTGTTCATAAACCGGCCAGAAAGTTTTTGACTCTTCAGGAGTTAAGGCAAGGCGTTCTGTAATAAAAGCAATTTTTTGAGCTTTACGTTCTTCTTTACTTTGAGCTTTCGGACCTTTTTGAGCAAAAGAAATTGCTGTAAGTCCAATAATAATAGTAATTGTTGTTAAAATTCTAGTTTTCATAATTCAATCGTTTTTAATTTTTAGTTAATAGTCTTCAATTTCAGATTCAAAATAATTTTCAAAATCTTCTTCTGTTATTTCAATTGTTTTTAGAGGTTTTTGCAATTCGCTAGCTAAAAATTGCAATTCTTCAGTATCATCAAAGTCAACATTGGAGGTTAAGTAGTCCGTTTCTTCTACTAGCATCAATAGCTCAAAATCTTCTGCAGTAAGATTATTAAAGTTATTATTGTATGCGATTACCTCTATGTTGATTGCTTTTTCTGTTGGAATCATTATAAATGCTCCAGCAATAATGGATGCAGCTATTGCAAAAGCATAAATCCAATTTCTATTAAATGAAACTACTTTACTTTTTGTTTTGTTATCCGCTATTTTTAAAAGTTCATGTGGTAATTCGCTAAAATAATTTTTAGGAACTTCTAAAGATTGCCTTTTTTCTAAACTAAATAAAATTGGTGCCTCTTGTTCTATGTTGCTTTGTTCTTCCATTTGTTCTTAAGACTCGTTAATTATTAAAAGGTTTAATCTCTAGTTAAATATTTTTCAATTTTTTTAACTGCGATATGATAACTCGCTTTTAAAGCGCCTATAGAAGTAGCTGTAATAGAAGAAATTTCGTCATATTTTAAATCTTCAAAGTATTTTAAATTAAAGACAATACGTTGTTTTTCCGGCAGTAATAATAGTGCTTCTTCTAGCTTTCTTTCAATTTCTGTAGCATCCATTTTAATGTCTGCTTGAGTAGTGGAAGGTTCTTTAAAATTAGGAGTCTCTGAAATAGACATGTCCCCCTTTTTTTTATTTATAAACGTGATTGATTCATTTGTTGCAATTCTAAAAATCCAAGTATAAATTTTTGCTTCTCCTTTAAATTTTGGAAGTGCTTTCCAAATTTTTATAAATGTATTTTGTAAGACATCATTAGTGTCCTCATGAGAGGTTAAAATTCTTCTTATGTGCCAGTAAATCTTTTGATTGTATTCTTCAATGATTAGCTCAAAAGCCTCTTCTAAATTATTGTTTTTCACCTTATTCAAAATAGCAATTGTAATATGATCTAGGTGTTCTTGACTCATTAAGTGAAGTTAATTTTTTAATATAGACTACAAAATATAGAAAAGGTTTAATCTCATTTGAATAAAAATAATCAATAGTTTTAAAATGGTAGATAATTTTGATGGTTATGCTGATAAATATAATCGTATAAAATTTAATTCTTATATTAGTCATGTTATTAATGATTTGAGTATGGGAAAAGTTCAAGAAAAAGAAACAACGGTGTCTGATTTAGTGCATCAATTTAGTGATGACTTGTTTCGTTTTGCCTTTAGTAAAACAAAAAATAAAGTTGTTTCTGAAGACTTAGTTCAAGACACATTTATTGTGGCAGTAACAAAACTAGACACCTTTAGAGGGGAAAGCGCTCATAAAACTTGGCTTATATCAATTTTAAGAAATAAAATTTCAGATTACTATCGGAAAAAATCCAAAGACAATATTTCAGATAAAGAATTAGATGATCAGTCTTTTTCTTTTAATTCAAAAGGGTCTTGGAATAAAGAAGGAATGCCTTTTGTATTTGAAGACTCAGAACACCTTCTAGATAACCCTGAATTTACAAACGTTTTCTCTGATTGTATAGAAGGTTTGCCTCCTTTGTGGAACTCAGTAGTAAAGATGAAATACATTAACCCTATAAAAAGTAAAGAAATCTGTAAGGAATTAGAAATTACAGATACTAATTTATGGCAAATCGTTCATCGATCTAAGTTGAAGTTGAAAGATTGTTTGGACGGAAATTGGATTAAAAAAGGAAATTAGTATATGTCTTGCGAAAAAGTAACATTATTAGTAGAGAAATCTAAAGGAAATTCTTTGTCGTTGAAAGAGATTATTCATTTAAAAACGCATTTAGCCATGTGTCCTCCATGTTCTAAATACAACAAGTTAAGTAAGCAACTAGACGATTTGTTTAGTGGAATAATTAAACTTGAGGATTCTAGCCTTTCACTTTCTGAGTTGAAAAAACAAGAAATCATTAAGGTTGTTCAAGGTTTTGAGTCTAAGGCAACTTTTATAGTTTAATTTCGTCTTCATAATCAGAACAAAAGGACTTAAATAAATACGAGTAATGGTTAGTTCATTTTATTCAAATTATTATATATTCGTATTTTAATTTAAGGTTAAATTACTTTGATGTAATTAGTCCTAAATAATTCAATAAACATGAAGTTAATTTCCCCTATTTTATTAGCAATAGTTTTCTTTTTATCTTCATTTTCAATTTTTTCCCAAGTTACAGTTGCTTATGTCACAGATACAGCTGATAGTGGCGCTGGGACATTGAGAGACGCTATAGAGAATAGTGGGGAAGATACCGTGATAATTGACATAGCAGGAGAGTTAAAGCTTGAAACAAGACTAAGCTTGTCTAATGATGTTGTTATTATAGGACCTTCACCTATTCATTTTCAAATCGATTTGTCTAACTTAGTCAGCACAGAAGGTATATTTAAGTTTAATGGTAAAAACCTTTCTTTAGCTGGAGTAGCCATAGAGGATGGAAATAATAGTCGTCCATTTGAATTAAGCACAACTAATTTCCCTGGTAATATTACAATTAGAGACTGTTTGTTTGAGAATAATCGTATTTCTGGTAATGGAGCAGTATTTAATATTTTAGACTTTAGTGGTAAGACGCTACAGATCTCAAAATGTTCTTTTTTTGATAATCAAGCTGAAAATATAGGAGCAGGAGGAGTTATTTATAGTGAAAGTTCTACAGGTATGATAAATATTTATAACTCTACTTTTCATAATAATATAGGAAGTGCAGGTGGTGGAGCGATAAGAATAAAAGGAGGTAAGTTAAATGCTGTCAATAATACTTTTTATAATAATTCTATTGGTACAGGTTCAGGAACAGCTATTAACTTTAATAGTTCGGCTGTCGTTACTCTAAAGAATAATATTTTTCAAGCGAACTCTACTGGCTTAGTAGTAGACAATGGAGGTCTTGGCTTAGCATTAGGAAGTGAAAATAACTTTACGAATAGAGATATAACTCAGACTCCAGTACCAACACTTTTATTAACTGAATTTACAATAGGTGCTAACTTAGATTTAAACGCCAACTTTATTACAGACGGATTTGGGTTAAAATACTTTTTATTCAACGGCCCTAGTGGTGATTGTATAGATAGTGACTTGTTTTCTAGTCCCATAGAAGAATATGATGCTAGACGTTCATGGAGAGCTATGTTTTCTGACCCTTATGGTCAGCCATCTGGATCTTTTCCAATAGATGCTGGAGCCATTGAATATACTCCTTTTGTTGTTAGTAGTAGTGTAGACGATGCTAGTATAGGTTCATTAACCTCTGTTTTTGAAGACTACATTAACATTAATGTTTCTAACCCTAGTAAATATTCAATTGTTTTTGAAATACCTAATACTTCATTACCTAGTCGTCAAATACTACTCAATCAATCATATAGTATTAGCCCTCAAGCTGGCTTAATTATTAATGGTTTCTCTCAAGAAGGAAGCAGAGTGCCCGGTCCTAAAAATAGTTTAGGAGTGCTTCAACATGGTATTATGGGAGTTGAATTTGATGGTTCAAACGTAACTTCTGGATCTAGTCTAGATATAAACACTTTCATTACTGATAGTATTTATATTACTGGGGTTTCTTTTACAAATAATTCATTTGGTTCAGCTTTAAATTGTTTGGTGTCGGGCGATATTAGTATAGAAGGTAATCATTTTGGAGTAGATATCGAAGGACTCATTTCTTCACCAAACCGGAAGGGGATAAGTGTTGGACCCGTTAGTACTCCAAATGGAGAAGTATTAAATTTAGGAGTACCTTTATTTATGAATGGTTACAACCATAATGCACGAAATATAATTTCGAGCAATACTGATTACCAAGTTGGATTAAAGTTAAGTAGTAATGTTCAGAATAACTTTATTGGGTTAAGCTCTGATGGAAGCACGGTCTTTAGTTCAGCTTCAAAAGGTGTTTTTTATGGAGCATCATTTATTGATAATAGTATAGGGGTCAAAATTGGAGGAGAAGGTAAAAAGGAAGCAAATTATATTGCAGGACAAGATACAGCAGTTTACATTAAACAAGCTTATGCTCCATTAATAATGAAAAACTATGTAGGCTTTTTATACAACAAGATAGGAGCTGGAAACAACAAAACTGGTCTAGTCATAGAAGAGTGTATTTATGCAGATATTATTTACAATCAAATAGGGAATTGTTTAAATGGAAATGACGGTAATGCTATTTCACTTAAGAATTCTGACATTACTTATGTTATTTCAAATGCATTTGGTATTGCTCTAGATTCATCCACAGCTGCGATAAGTGGTTCTGGAGTTAAAGTTATAGGAGCATATACAAATGAAAATAACTCTTACTCTGTAAAAGGAGGTAATAACCTAATTGAAGGAAACACGATTACAAATAGTGCTGTGTCGGGAATTAACTATTCAGTAGCAGATTTTTTATACTTTGGTTCCTTATACCAAACAGAGCCTACAAGTTTTCATGATACCATTAGGAATAATATTATTGGATACGATACAACAGGAAACAATCAGGTTTTATCTAATGGTAAAGGTATTTTGATAAATGATATTGCTAGAAGTATTTATATACATCAAAATATAATAGCAAGAAACACGGGAGCAGGAGTTGCTGTTTCCGATTCTTCGTGTATTGGAATAGAAATAACAAAAAATGCAATATTTGATAATGATGGTTTAGGAATCGATTTAGATAACAACTCACTCTCTAATATTACTAATACTAACAAGCCACAGTCTAATAGTAGACTTATACCTCCTGAAATATTAAATGCTATCTATTGTAATGGAGATAATACCATTAACTTAAAAGTTAGACTAAATATTCCAGACGCTACAAAAGATTATAAAGTAGAGTTTTTTACTGTTGATTCTGATGGTACAGAAGGAAAAAAGTTTGTTAAAGACACAACTTTTACTTCAGGTTTGGTTAATGGAGTGTCTGAGTTAACGCTAATATTCCCTGTTTCATCAATAGCTGGTGGGCAAACTATTGTGGCAACACTAACAGAATTTGGATCGATTTACAATCCCATTACCTTTGGTGATGAATTAATGGTTTCTACTTCTGAGTTTGGTAGCTCATTTACTATTGGAGAATATGCTCCAACACTATCAGTCTTTGATGCTAGTATTTGTGTTGGTGACTCAACAGCTCTTACTTTCGAAAATTATGGAACATTTCAAAATTTTGTTAGGAGTAACTTGAATTTATTTCAAACGATAAACGATAGTACTTATTATTTCTTTGGAGCGAGTCCTGGAACAGGATCTCTATCTATTATTGTCGATAGTTTAGGCTGTACAGTATCTTTAGATACTACATTTATAAAATACACTGGACCTAGCAGTGCAGGGTTATCTACTATTAATCCTAGTTGTAATGGTGATACGGATGGTTCAGCTGAATCTAACCCCATTGGAGGAACTGCTCCTTTTAGTTATGAGTGGAATTCTAATTCCCCTATTTCAAACAATATATATAACTCACTTAGTTCAGGTACTTATACGGTGAAAGTTATAGATGCAAACAACTGTAGTGTTCAAGAAAGTTTTCAAATTGTTGATCCTACACCAATAACGTTTAGTCTGAATCCTTCAAGTCCTAATTGTTATGGAGGGACAGGAAGTATTACTGTGTTTTCTACAGCTGGCGGTACACCTCCTTATACGTATAGTATCGATAATGGTTCTACATACCAAAATCAAACTACTTTTAATGGCTTACTTGCTGCTAGTTACTCAATCCAAGTGATGGATGCAAATGGATGTATAACCTCTAACTCGACTACTATTAATCAACCTCCATTAATTAGAGATACAGTAAGTCAAACAGTTTGTGATGGAGTAACTGTTACTCAGGGAACTAGTACTTATTCGACTACGGGTATTTATACAGATACTTTAACAGCTACTAATAATGGATGCGATAGTATTGTCGTTTTAAACTTGATAGTTGAAGCCTTACCAACGGTTAATGTAGGCCCTGACACATCGATTTGTTTTAGTAATACTTTTGAGTTATTAAATAGAAGTAGTACAGGAGATTGGCAAACAACAACTGGTATTTCGTTAAGTACTTCTACAAATGTGACCATTAACTCCGATACTTCTTTTATTAATCAGGTTACTGGATTAAATTGCTCAAATACGGATGAAATATTCATTTCGGTACTTCATACAACAACTGGTTTAGATGTTCGAACAGCCTGTGGAAGTTATGATTGGATAGATGGTAATACTTATAATTCCGATACTACTGGTGCAACTTTTACCTTAGTTGGAAGTAATGGGTGTGATAGTATAGTGACATTAAATTTAACAATAAATAGTTTTGCACCAGCTAAACCACTTCTACAGAGTAGTTTGTTGTTTTGCGAGGGTCAGTCATCAATCTTATTGGATAGTGAACCATCAAATCAAGGCATAGAACATTTCTTTTTCTATGGGGCGACTCAGGACACTTCATCAACACACGTGATGAGTGTCTCAGGTTTGACTGCTTCAAATGATAGTCTTTATGCTTTCGTTGGTAATAGTTTTGGGTGTTTGAGTGATACCGCTGTAACGGCTATAGATTTTGTGTCTAAATTTGTGAATAATAGTTCATATTTTGAAATCTGCGAAGAAGATTCAGTTGAATTCCAGTTTAATAACCCAAACAATATTCTTGATTCGATTAAATGGCAAGTAAATAATTCTTCAAGTTTTGAGGATACAAGTATCATTGTTGTTAATCCTGCTGAAGTTGGATTATATAGCTTTTCAATATTTAGTAATGGTTGCGAATTTAAAGATTCAGTTGAGGTAGCTTTAGCATTGAATTGCGATGAAGCAGATCAAATAACAACAAATGCATTTAGCCCTAACGGAGGAGTTAATATAAATACGACTTTTATTATTGATCTTGATATTATTGATGGTCCAGAAATGGTAGCTGTTACTATTTATAATCGTTGGGGAGATATTATTTACAAAACAAATGATTATGATAATAGCGAAGAAGTTTGGGATGGAACTAATCAGTCTGGTAAGATGATGCCCGAAGGAACTTATTTTTATGTAGTAGAATGTCAGGCTTATAGTTTTACGACGAGTGGATGGGTCTATTTAGACTTAAAAAATTAAGAAGATATGTATAATAAAATAACATTAAGTTTCATTATTGTTGTGCTTTCAATAGCTAATAATATAGGACAACAATGCCAAGATTTTAATTTAATATTTCAGCCCTATCCTTTATGCTCTGGAGATCAGATTTATATGTCAGCTGATTATTTCAATAATTCAGGAATAACTGTTACCGATACTACTTTTAAGTGGAGCATTGACAATGTTGAAGTTAGTGAAAAGTACTTTTTTGATACAACATTCTATAACTTAACAAACAGTGACTTAGTTTTGTCTTTTAATTTTAGAGGAGAAGCTGAAGCTGGAAGTTGTGTGTTTGACTCAACATTTGTAGTTGTTGTGTCGCCAGCTCCTCAAATAGATTTTACATTAACAGATGTATTATGTTCTGGGGAATACAATGGAGTGATTGAGTTCTCTCTTGACTCTAATGTAACACTATACGACCAATTTGGTTCTATTTCTTTAACTTCTCCAATTGAGAATCTATCTGCTGGGAATTATAACTACTCACTTCAAGGGAATTATACAAACATAACGTGCTTTTCAGATACAATGATTACAATAACAGAACCTGCGCCTTTTACAATGCCTAATAATATTGTAACTCAAAATGATAACTGTGCTCAAGGAACAGGTAAAATAGTTTTTACTGGGTTGAGTGGAGGTACTAAACCTTATCTTTTTTTCGATACCAGTAATCCAATGAGTCCATATTCTACTTTTAATGATTCTATTATAGTTGGATTAGGTCAAGGTCCTCATTTTGTCAATTTAGTTGATGATAATGGATGTGTTTTTCAGATAACCAATGCTACAAATGGAATAGTGGTTAATACCTTTAACAATCAAAAACCTGAAACTCCAATTTATAACGAAAGCTATAAAGTTTGTGAAGGAGGTACATTGTTTTTGTATGATAAAGAGCCAAGTAATTCCAATTTGCCCCATTATTATTTTTTTCCAAGTGGACAATTAAATAATAGAATAACAGTTGATGGGGAGGTGAGTTTAACTAGTGTTGAAGCTAGTCAAGATAGTGTTCTTGTCAGAGCAGTAGGAAAAATTGGGGCTCCGAACTCAGGATGCTTAAGCGATATATACAGGATAGACTTAATTCAAGAGTTTTGTCTATTAGAAGATTCATTAAGTAACAAAGTCACTACTAACGCCTTTTCCCCTAATGGAGATCTATTAGAAAATGCTACTTTTAAAATTGATTTAGACCTTCTTTCAGAAGGAGAGGATAATATAGTAACAATCTACAACAGATGGGGTGACATAGTATTTAAAAAAGAAAATTATAATAATACGGATGTTGTTTGGCATGGAGATAACCTGAGTGGAGATTCAATGCCAGAAGGAACTTACTTTTATACATTAGAAATACCAAATAAAGAATTTACAACCAGTGGTTGGGTTTATTTAGATAGATAACATGAAGATAAATAAAATAAAAATAGTTGGATTTTTACTTTTCATTCTAGTTGCATTTACAGAATTTAAAGCACAAAAAGATCCATTATATAGTCAGTATATGTTTAATCCTATGGCTATTAATCCTGCGTATGCAGGTACTAGGAACACCATTAGTGGAGTTCTTTTACATCGAAGCCAATGGGTGGGTATGGACGGAGCCCCAAGAACAAATAGCTTAGCTATTCATAGTCCAATAAAAGGAAAGAACTTTGCTTTGGGCTTTAACTTATTAAATGATAGAGTTGGACCTATAACAAATAATACACTTTTAGGAACTTATGCCTATCACTTAAAATTAGGTCAAGGTCAGTTATCTTTTGGTTTACGAGGAGGGTTCTATTCAATGACTCTAAGAAATAGTGAGCTAAGTTACACTGATAATACTGGTAAACCATTAGAAAACTACAACAGCCTTACCACAAACTTTGATTTTGGAACCTACTATCATACAGATAAGTTCTATGCTGGTTTTAGTGCGAACCACTTAACAAATGGGAGTGTGAAATTTAATAATCAAGTAGAAACATATGATTTAAACATGCACTTCATGGCTTTTGCAGGTAATGCATTTGCTTTATCTCCCAACCTAGTTGTAAAACCTTCAGTTTTAATTAAATATACACAGAACGCTCCGTTAAATTACGATATCAATACAAGTGTCTTGTTTCAAAAAGTATTTTGGTTAGGAGCATCTTATCGATCTTCATTCTCTTCATTTAAAGAAGCTAGCTTAGTTTTAATTACAGAGTATAATATTTCACAGTCTTTTAGGATTGGTTATAGTTATGACTTTAACTTAGGAGCCATAAAAAGATTTAACTCTGGATCACATGAAGTATTTTTAGGTGCTGATTTATATAATAAAAGAAAAGAATCAATTTCCCCTAGATATTTATAGACTGATAAAGTAAAGAAAATGAATTATAAAGTAAAAGTAATTAGTTTATTAGTTGTTTTATTCTCAACCATAGTAGGCTACACACAAACAAAATCCACCAAATATACTCGATTTACAGATTATGAAGTAGCACCTATTTATGGTATAAATACTTCTTATAACGAGTTTAGCCCTGTGCTATACGAGCAAAAATTTATTTTTGTTTCTGATAGAGAATATGATCTAAAAACGTTGGGAGAAGGAAACTGGAAAAAAACAATTCATGTCAATGTTTTTAAAGCCGATTTTGAAAATATATTTAATGACTCGGTAGTGCTAGAGAAAATACAATTATTTGATAATTTATTGCTTACTGACGATCATGTTGGACCTATTGTGTTTAACAAGGAAGGTACTGAGGCTATTGTTACAATAGTGACGCATAAGAATACTAAGACTTTTGCAAAGTCAGTTGCAACACCACAATTGTATATTGCAAAAAAAATAGAAGGAAAATGGAAAACATTAGATTTATTACCTTTCAACAGCCCAGATCAGTCTCTAGGACAGCCAGCTTGGTCTCCGGATGGGAGTAAACTTTATTTTGCTTTAAATAAAAAACCAGGAGTAAAAGAGCTGTCTCTTATACACATCT
>JAGXIB010000049.1 GCA_024635865.1 Flavobacteriales bacterium | reverse complement strand
GGCTAGGACTAACGCCATCTTTCCATTACCTAAGGCTTGAAAATAAGAAGAACCTATTAGTTGAAAGATAACTATAGGAGTAGCTAGGAATACCCAAAAAATGGCATCATGTGCTTTTTCTAAAATAATTTTGTCTGTTGAAAAAAGCATGGGAATGTATTCTGAACTAAGGATTAAAATACCACAGAGCAAAACTGAAATAAAGAAACCATAGATGAGTGCTATTTTTATTGCTTCCTTTACTCTAAAATACTTTTCAGCTCCGTAATTGTAACCTGCTATAGGAACAAACCCTTGTGCTATTCCAATTAATGGGAAAAAGGCAAATAAGGATACTCTATTAACAATGGTATAGGTGGTAATCGCATCTTCGCCATTTATTCCTACTTCTAGACCATAATAAAAAAGCTTTTGATTTATAATTATGGTTAAAAGTCCTATTGCCCCTTGCCTTACAATACTTACAGAACCGATAGCAAATATTTCTTTTATGATTTGAAAGTTAAACTTAAAGAGTTTTAAATCAATTTTTAACTCACCCATCCCTAGTAAATAGAAAATTGCTACTCCTAGAAAGGAAGAGATGTAAGAGATAGAGGTTGCCCAAGCGGCTCCTTCCATACCATAATCTAGTACAGAAATAAAGATGTAATCTAAAAAAACATTTAATACGGCTGGAATCAGTAAAACTAACATTGCCATTCTAGGCTTGCCTTCTGCTCTTAAATTGCTATTCCCCATCATTGCTAGAGATAAGAAAGGAAGGCCTACTAAAACAATCTTAAAGTAAGTGACAGAACCAGCCTTTAAATTACCTAGTGCACCAAAAGTTACTAGAATAGGCTCACAAAATAGATAGCCTAAAACAGAAAGTAGTATAGTGATTAAGAGGGTTAGACTAATTTGGTTATTAAAGGCTAATTGTACTTTTTCTTTTTTTTTTCCTCCTAAAGATCTTGAGACTATAGATCCTCCTCCGACTCCAATAGCTATTCCAAAAGAGGACATTAAAAAAGCAATTGGAGTTACTATACCTACAGCTCCAATCGCTAGTTTTCCAATGTATTGGCCAACAAAAAAGGTGTCAATAATCATGTTTAGTGACATTAACATAAAGCCTATTGCAGCTGGAATAGCTTGTCCAGCTAATAACTTTCCAATATTTTCAAGCCCTAATTTTTCAGATTTTTGCATTCAATTTCAAATGTACGTTTTATAAGAACAAAGGGTCTTATCCTAGATTAATTATTTGGCAATATACTAGCGTATTACTATTGGTTAATTTCACAAATTATAGTTTTTTGTGTTTTAACTCAAAGACAGTTATTTCGGGCCACATTCCGACCCGACCAGGAAAGCCTAAAAAGCCAAATCCTTTATTTACATATAAAAATTGATCTTTTCGTTCGTATAATCCAGCCCATCTAGGGTATTTATATTTTACAGGACTCCATTTAATTATATATCTAATATCAAACCCAAATTGCATCCCATGTGTATGCCCACTTAGCGTTAAATTAAAATGCATTGGAGCGTCAACTACTTCAGCGTCCCAATGACTAGGGTCGTGGGAAAGTAATATTTTAAACGTTTTATTGTCTAAGTTTTCAGTTGCTTTATTTAAGTCTCCAAATTGAGGAAAGGGAGGCATTCCCCAATTTTCAATTCCAATAATTGCAATTTCATTATTTTCTCTTTTAACTTTAATGTGTTCATTCATTAATATATTAAAGTCCATTTCTCCATGATATTTTAGGAGTTGGTTAAAATTAGCTTGTTTTGCATCCTTAGATTCCCATCTTACGTAATCTGCATAATCATGATTTCCTGTGATGGAATATTTCCCATCTTTGGCTTCTATTTGTTTAAAAATAGGAATAAAAGGTTTTATTTCCGAAGCATAGTTGTTCACTAAATCTCCTGTAAATAGAACCAGATCTGCCTCTTGTTTGTTAATTAGGTTGATTCCTTTTTGAACTTGTTTTTTACTATCAAAACTTCCCGAATGGATGTCTGATATTTGGACTACTTTATACCCTTCAAACTCCTTTGGCAAATCGGTAAAGTACAATGGGACATGAATAACTTTATAATTATACTTTCCTTTTGTTATTCCATATAAAAAAGAGAAAAACGGAATGGAAGAGACAGCTCCAGCAATTATTTTTATTAACTCTCTTTTACCAGTTGACCTTTCTATTCCAAGTAGGGTAGTAATGAAGTAGACTCCTTCCCCTAAAACAGAAACAACTACAAAAGTTAGTTTTGTGATAAATAAGGTAAAAGCTAATCCAAATAAAAAGTTACTGGTGTAGCGTGTAATGTTTTCAGATTCTATTCTTCCTACTGTAAAAGCATTATAAAAGGTTCCGACAAATAGGACTATACTTCCGAAATAAATCGTTTGGTAGATTAGGTGAGTATTTATTTCAGATGATAAGTAAAAATAAAAGAAAAACTCAGATAAAATTAGGGCAATAATAGTACTAAAAAAAGCTACTCTTCTATGCATTTATGGTTTTATTTATAAAAAGAGTGAAATTAAGCAATGTATTGATTCCTTAGAGTTAAAAAAATATAAAAGTTAACATAAAAAAAGCCGTATGAGTTTCATACGGCTTTTATTTTTTTTTGATTAATCTAATTCTATCTTTCTAAAACGAATGAACCTTTAAAAGTAGTTGAAGCTCCTTCATTATCTATTGCTTCGAAGATGTAGAAGTAAGTTCCTTCTGAAGCTTCAGCACTAGATTTTGTTCTTCCATCCCAGCTATTGTTAATTCCATTCCAGTTAAATATTACATTTCCCCATCTATTTACAATAGTTCCTTTTAACTCTGTAAAATTACCACTAACAATAAATAAATCATTTATACCATCACCATTCGGAGTAAAGATATTTGGAACAATAATTTCTAATTCTCTCCAGTCTAACTCTGCAGATTCTGTATCATCTAAATTAGGAAATGACTGAGGTGTACTTCCACCATTTGTCGCTCCTCCATTATCCGTTGATGAAGTACCATCAACATCAAAGGCGTCATCTATTCCATCATTATCACTATCGTTACCTGTTGGTTCAGTATCAGGGATTCCATCATTGTTAGTATCCCAACCTTCTATAATATCAACTTCTAAATCATTGTCACTATCTATATCAAGATAATCAGGAGCATTGTCTAAATCAGTATCTGTTGGTACTACAGGTGTTCCTCCATTATCATTGTCGTATACATCATCAATTCCATCACCATCCGTATCATTACCAGAAGGAGCTGTATAATCTTCAGTTGTTTGACCTTCAATATTATCAACTATACCGTCATTGTCTGAATCATAGTCAACAGCATCAGCTAAACCATCTCCATCAGTATCAGGGTTAGGAAGCGGAGTTCCTCCTTCAGAAGGATCTACTATATCAGATAAACCATCGTTATCATTGTCAATAAATGGACCATCTCCAATAATACCATCACCATCTGGATCTTCTCCTCCACCTTCGATTACATCAACAATACCATCGTTGTCTGAATCTAAGTCAAAAACATTAGGAATACCATCTCCATCTGTATCATCGTTTAATGGGTCACCATCACCATCAATGTCTTCATCAACATCTAGTATTCCGTCATTATCATCATCCGGATCTTCGTTGTCAGAAATTCCATCATTGTCATTGTCTTGAGGTTCTCTCCAATCTAATTCAGCCGTTGTTGGTTCATCAGCATTTGCAAATGGATTGTTTGGAGTTTGCCCACCGTTACTAGGACCTCCATTGTTATTACTAGATGTACCATCAGCATCATATGCATCGTCTATACCATCACTATCAGAATCATTTCCTGAAGGAGTAATATTTGCAGTTCCATCATTATCTGGATCATACCCTTCTAAAGAATCTGAATCACCATCATTATCTGAATCATTATCTAAATAATCTGGAAGATCTGTTAAATCAGTATTAGCTGGAATAACAGGAGTTCCATTATTATCAGCATCATAAGCATTGTCTATACCATCTCCATCCGAGTCTAAACCTGTTGGAGGAGTGTACCCTGCAGTTGTTTGTCCTTCAATATTATCTACGATACCATCATTGTCAGAATCTAAATCTAAAAAGTCAACAATACCATCATTATCAGAATCAGGAGTAGGTAAAGGTGTACCTCCTTGCGAAGGATCAACACTATCATCTAAACCATCTTGGTCAACATCGGTAATTGGTCCAGTACCAATAATACCATCACCATCAGGGTCTTGTCCTCCAGCTTCAATAACGTCAACAATACCATCATCATCAGAGTCTAAATCAAAATAGTCTGGAATACCATCACCATCAGTATCGGTTGGGTTCGTAAATGGATCATTATCATTATCGAGATTTTCATCTTCTACAACATCTAATATTCCATCATTATCATCATCAGGATCATCATCATTTAAAATTCCATCATTATCATTATCACATGCCCCATTTGATATTGTTATTTGTTCAGTCGCAGCGCTACCACAGCTTCCTCCAATGGAATTTGTTATGGTATATGTTCCATTTCCTAATAAACTAGGGTCAAATTCTCCTGTTGTTGCATTTACAATTCCAGGTCCACTCCATACACCTTCATCAATAGCTGATAAATCAACAGTACCATCTGCAGAACAATAAGGTCCGGTTGTGGTTATCGTTGGGTCGAGTGTACTAGAAACGGTAATTAGTGTACTTGTGGAGTTTGAACACCCTCCTGTATTAACATTGTAATTAATTGTGAAAGTTCCTGCTCCAGCTACGCTTGGAGAAAATACTCCATTTGAAACTGCTGGTCCTGTCCACGTTCCTCCATTAGAATTAGCAGTTAACGTATGAGGTGCGTCGCTAGTACAGAATGAAGTTGGACTTGTGATTGTTGCATCTGGAGTAGCTGTAACAGTAATTGGTTTAGTTGTACTTGCTGGACAAGAGTTACCAGTTCCTGGTATTTGGTATGTAATACTACTTGTTCCAGCACCAGCTATTGAAGGATCAAAAGAGTTCCCATTAATTGGGTTAGGAGTGCTAGGAGTAGCTGTGAAAGTTCCCCCAGCAGTATTAGGAACTAAAGTAATTGGGTTATCTCCAGAACAGATTGAAGTTGCAGCAATTGTAAAGTCAGCACTTGGAGCTTGTTGAACATTTATTGTTGTTGAATTCGTTCCTATGCATCCCCATAAGTCTGTTACCTGATAGTTTAAAGTGTAGCTTCCTGCGGTAGCAGTATTAAAGGTGGGGCTAGATGACGTCGTGCTACTTAAGTATTGAGCACCACTTCCAGTCCAAGAATGAAATATATATATTCCAGATCCACCTGAAGGATTACCGTTCACAGATATAGGAGAGTTAATACAAGCTGGTGTTGGGCTAGTTGTAATATTTGCAGTAGGATTTGAATCAACTGTGATATATGCAGTTGCAGTTGTTGAAACTCCTCCACAGTTAGATTGTCCAGAAACACTAACTAGATATAATGTGTTTGATGTTGGTGTAACGTTTATTGTTTGTGTATTTGGATAGCTTCCAGAAGGAGTAGATGACCAAGTGTAAGTTAGTCCAGAGGTACTACCTGAAACATTTGCGGTAATAGAAGTTGAACTACCAGCACAAATGTAATAATCTTGAGGTATTGCTTGTACAACTTGAATTCCACTTGTTGCAGAAATAGTGTAAGAACATATATCTCCAGCAAATCCATCAACCATAATGTAATAGGTTTGTCCAGGGGTTAAACCAGATGCTGTAATTGTTTGAGAGTTTGTTGTCTCCAACATATTAGAAACAGCAACAAAATTAGTGCAATTAGTTCCTTGGAATATTTGCATTTGAAGACCATTATTATTTTGACAAGAGTTTACGTTAACATAAAGTTGAGCGGAAGTAGCGTTTGCAGTGAATGCTAACCAACTATTATTGTCTATTTGTATTGGCGAACTTGGGCTACTTCCAGTATAATTCTGACCAAATGGAGCAGAAGGGTTAGAGTTAGGAACTCCATTCTGACCTGTTCCAGTCATGTTTCCAGGTAAGTCAATAGTGTAAGCAGAGCTTGTAACTCCTCCATAACCATTTAAATCACAAATCCACTGAGCATTAGAACAATTGTCGTTATCTGGTGTAGAAACACAAATACCAAACTTCCCATTATTATTATTTCCATATTCCCATACTCTGATGTACATGGTAGCACCAGGGGTTAAATTTGTTCTATAAATGTAAGGCATACTTCCTATTCCTGCATCATCATCACAAGTTACTAGTGTAGGAGCAAAGCAAGACCCACTATACAAAGCCATAGCTCCATCACCAAATCCTATTGATTGAGTATGAATATCTAATTCTCCACTTGCGGGAACAACAACAGAAAACCAAACGTCTCCACCTAAGTAACCTCCTTGGAATGGAGAAGATCCACCGCACCCATTTGGTGCAGCAATATTTGAACCTGCTGAACCTGCATTTGTATAAGTTTGAAAATTACATGAAGGAGAAACAGCAGGTAATGCAAATGCGTTACAAGCAGTATTGTTTGTAGCTGGAGCAATTCCAGTTACACAGACACTAAAATTTGATGTCCCAGAACCTACACCATAATGATAAACTCTAAAAGTGTAGGTATTACCATTTGTTAGACTGTTTAGCGTAATACTTTCATTACCGTTTAATCCATTAACATCTCTACAGCCTAAAGAAGTTCCAGAACAACCAGCGCCATTAAAAACTTGAATAACAGGATCATACCCAGTAGTTGGATCTACTTTAATGGTCATGCTAGTACTATTTGCAACGAAAGTATACCAAACGTCATCATCAGCATTACCAGAACAACCTGTAAGTGTTTGAGATGCATTGTTAGAGGTCCCGGCAACCCAACTGCAGTTAGTAAATGTAGGAACTATTGTTGCAGCATTGTTACAAAAATCACCTTGTGCGTTGTAAGAAATAGCGACTACTAGAAAGCTAAACAATATTGATATTCTTTTCATAATAATTAGATATAAACTAAATTAAAATTGATGGATAGTTAATCTTGGGTTATTTTTTGTGAATAATTTTTAATTTCAACATTATTATTAGCCAGCACGATTTTAATGTCATCTATTTCTATAGATTTATTATTTTCTTTTGGTTCAAAAACTGAAATAGTTAATAAGTAGTTTAAAGCATCAACATCACAAGACTTAACCCCTTCCATTAACTTAAGTGACTTCTCAATGTTTAATTCTTGAGATTCATGCTTTAATCGATCTAACTCAACAGTATATTCAATTGTCCTACTTCCATGAGATTCCTGTGCAAAACAAGAAAAGGAAATGAACACCGCTGAAATAATGAATAACTTTTTCATAATAATAATGTGGTTTAAATTATACTCTAGACGCGACCTTTGTATTGTAGGTTGCATGCTATTTAAAAATTAACTATATATTTTTTCTATTAAAGCTTTATTGTTCGCAGTAATGTTTTTTCTTTTTAATTTTAATGTTGGCGTTAACTCTTCTGTATCAACAGTCCATTCATTTAATAAAAGTTCAAACTTTTTAACTTGCTCCCATTTACCAAAGTTGGTATTGTAATAATTAATTTCACTACTTATTTTAGCAATTACAGCTTTATTCTCTATTAGTTCTTGGTTGCTAGAAAAAGTCACGTCATTATCTCGTGCCCAAGCTTTAAGAAAGTCGTAAGATGGAACAATTAATGCTGAAGGATGTTTTTGAGCTTCTCCAACAACCATTATTTGTTCAATAAATCTAGATTCTTTCATTTTGTTTTCAACGACCTGAGGAGCTACGTATTTACCTCCTGAAGTTTTAAACATTTCTTTTTTACGGTCGGTAATTTTCAAGAACCCTTCTTCATCAAGAACCCCTATGTCCCCAGTATGGAACCAACCGTCTTTATCGATAACTTCTTTTGTCTTTTCTTCTTGGTTGTAGTAGCCCATCATTAAACAAGGTCCTTTAGTTAGAATTTCTCCATCTTCGGCTATCATGACTTCAACATTGTCTAATTTTTTACCAACTGTACCAAATTTAACACCTGTATTAAAGGCATTTACAGCTATAACTGGAGAAGTTTCTGTTAATCCATATCCTTCAAAAACTGGAATGCCTATCGCTAAAAAGAAACGTGCTAATCTTGGTTGTAGAGCTGCACCACCAGAGGCTATAGCTAGAACTCTTCCTCCTAGTTTTGCTCTAACTTTACTGTAAACTAATTTATCTGCAATTTTACGTTGAAAACTTGGATGACTACCATATTCATAGGTTTCAGTTAAGCCCATCGCCCATTTAAAGATAGCTGCTTTAATTCCTCCTCCTAAAACACCTTTAGCCATTACTCCATCGTGTATTTTTTCTAATAGTCTAGGAACTGCAGTGAAAACATGAGGTTTTGAATCAGCAATATCATCTACAATTGTTTCAATAGATTCAGCATAATAAATAGATATACCAGTCATTTGATAGAGGTAAATTAACATTCTCTCATAGACATGACATAATGGTAAAAATGATAGTGCAACTTTTCCTTCTGAAACTGGCAGTCTAGGTCGACTACCTTTAGCATTTTCAATTAAGTTTTGATGATTTAACATCACACCTTTAGGTCTACCTGTTGTACCAGAAGTGTATATCATTGTTGCTAAATCAGTATTTTTAATAACTTTTTTTCTTTTTTCAACTTCTTCTTGATCTCCTTCTTTACCTAACTCTAGTACTTCAGACCAATTCGATGCTCCTTCTACCTCTTCAAAAGTGTATATCTTTTCTAAGCTTTTTACATTATCAATGATAGCATTTGCCTTATCAAATAATTCTCTACTTGATACAAAACAATATTTTACTTCTGAATCATTAAATATATATTCATAATCCTCTGATGTAATTGTTGGATATACAGGTACATCGATTGCTCCAATTTGTAAAATCCCAATATCTAGAATGTTCCATTCGGTTCTGTTGTTGGATATTATAGCTATCTTATCACCAGGTTTAATACCTAATTTAATCAACCCTTTACTAATCAAGTTTGCCTTTTCTATGTATTCTTGAATAGAGGTCTTCACCCATTTCCCTTTTTCTTTAGAAACTAAAGCACTTTCTTGTGGATAGTTCTCTAGTTGAAAATAAGGAACATCAAATATTCTTTTTATTTTATCAAATTGTTTCATGTCTTTCAGATTTAATGTTGCATTACAAATATATAAATCATTTTGACATAATGAATTATTCTTGTTTTTTTATGAAGTCATTGTAATTATATGAACACTAAAAGACTATTATTGGTTTCAACTTAAAAAAAAGTTTTATCTTAACTGTAACTTTTAGGTAGTTTCAATTGTTATACCTTAAACGAGACTTGACTTGAATAGAAAATGTTACAATAGCGCAGTTAAAGATTACTCTGAAAGAATTTTCAGATATGCCTTTAAGTGGACTAAAAAAGAAGATGTTTCAAAAGATATTGTTCAAGAAGTTTTTGAAAAATTATGGGTTAACAGAAAAAAAGTTGATGTACGTAAAGTAAAGTCATGGTTATTTACAACAGCACATAATTTGTTAGCAAATTACTCTAAAAAGAAAAAAATGATTAGTAGTGAAGATTTAATTTATAATGAACCTGCTTTTGTAGGGAGTAATTATGAGCTTCAAGACTTGTTAGAAGTCTCTTTAAATACATTGCCAACATTGCAAAAATCTATTTTATTGCTAAGGGATTCGGAAGGTTATGATTATAAAGAAATTGCAGAAATATTAAACTTGAACGAATCTCAAGTCAAAGTCTATTTATTTAGGGCGCGTAAAAAAATGAAAGATTATTTAAAGGACTTAGCTGTTTTAACTTCATGATCATAAATAAATTTAATATTGAAAAATGGATGTTTGATTACTTTGAGGGTAATTTATCTAAGCATGAACAAATTGAGTTTGAACGTTTCCTAGAAGTTAACCCTCAATATGAAGAGGATTTAAATTTTTGGAAAGATAGTTTTGACCATAGTGCTGATGTTCCAGTTTATGAAGCTCCTCAGACACTATATCAAACTTCTATATTTTCTAATTATAATAATAAAGTATATGCATTGCTTTTAATACTTGCTCTTGTTTCGACTATTGGAATTTATAATTATAATGAGTTTTTTAATAGGAAAGTATTAGTAGAAAATAATGAAATTAAAGAAGAAGGTCCACTTAAAGGTGAGGTAGAAAAATTAGTTGTTAATAGTCTACAGAGTCTAACTACGAAATCTGGCGAAATTAGTTTAAAGGAGGGAGATTTTAATTCGAAGGAAGAAAGTCCTCAAAATAAAAATGAAAATACGAGTAACCTAATAACCACATTCAAAAAAGGGATAAAAAAGGATAGTTCAAAAGAACTATTATTAAGTAACAAAATAGACGCTAAAGAAAAAGACTTACAAGAACATAGCTTAGATTTTTTTAATTTAAATAAAGAACAGTTTCATAAAAATGATTTTACGTTAGATAATAAGAGTAGAAAAAAACTTAAAAAAGAAATGGTTGAATTAACTGTTCCAGTAACTAATAAAACAGTTGAAATATATACTGAACAAAAGACGAATACTTCTAAGTACAATTATTTAGATTTTAAAAGAGAGCATCACAGTTTGAATTCTAAGAAAACAAAAAGTAAAACAAGAAGGAATAGAAAGCCTGAAAGTTCAAAACATGATTATTCTTTTAAAGCTAGAGATAAAGAGTTTTCTGAGAATTTTGCTTTAATAGCATCTTTATTTTACATTGAAAAAGGTAAAGCTAAAAAGTCTAAGCATTCAAGGTTTCTTGATAAGTTTAAGAATAAAGAGTTAGCTTTAACCAATACGCATGATCCGATCTTTATTATTGCAAATTCCAATCCTATTGATAATAACCTAGCATTAGTTGGAGGTTTAGATATGACCAGAATAAAAGCTAACTTTTCAAATAGATGGAGAAATTCTCTAAATGAGATTAATTCAGGAACAATAAGTGGGGATACTTATTTTAAAAAAATAAATGCTGGTCTTGGAATAACGGCTAAAACTACTGATTTATCAGAAAACAACTTTAATACATCATCTTTAGGTGTAACCTATTCCCAAAGAATTGAGTTAAAAGATGAATCGTCTATAAATATTGGAGTTAATTATTCATATATAATGAACAGGTTTAGTAATAGTTTTAATGAAAATTTAAATGACATAGAGTTCAAACAAAATATAGTCAACTCTTCAGAAGCAATGTCGTCAAATTCATTTACTTCTTCTGCTCATAATTTTTCTTCTGCATTGTGG
>JAGXIB010000048.1 GCA_024635865.1 Flavobacteriales bacterium | reverse complement strand
ATGTATGACTTCGTCTTTTTCTCTACTAAAAGAGTCTCTATTTGGACACGTTCTTTGTGAGTAAGTCTACTATTCTTTTTTCTAATCATTTGTACAAATCTATTAATTTAGATTTGTTGCGTTAAGTTCTTGAATAGAGGTGTTACTTCCCCCAAGAATCATAACGTCTTTTATGTCAAAGCATTCTCTTCCACATATTTCAATTACTGTATCTATGCACTGAGGTGGAGCAATGAAATATAAAATATCATTTTGCTTTATATAGGTGTCAGCATTTACAATGATTGTTTCTTCGTTTCTATGTAATGCAATTGGTTTAAACTCTAAATTAGGGTTTAAATGAGCGCTTTCTTTTATTGTTTTATTTATTAATGCTGATTTTTCACCTACAGTAATTCCGAATACAGAAAGTTTACCACCATCAAACTCTAAATCATCAGTAAAAACAGATCGGCTTAGTAATAGTTTTATTTCCTTAGTAATTAAATCAACTGGAGAAATTAAAGAATCAACTCCTAAGTTGTAGTACATTGCTTTTAGCTTATTATTTAATATATCTAAATCATTTATTCTTGCAATGGTTTGTTTAGCTCCAAACTTTTTCGCCAATATACAGACGAGAAGATTTGTTTCTTCAGAGGAGGTAACTGCGATTAATAAGTCACAGCTAGTTACTTTTGCATCCATGAGTACTTCCATAGATTTTGCATCGCCACAAATAGTAATAACATCTATATGTGAAGAGACATAGTTTAGTCTATCTTCATTTACATCAATGATGTATATATCTTTAGATTCACTAGCCATTAATTTAGCTAGATGATAACCAACTGCACCTGCACCCGTAATAATAATTTTCATTGTTGAATTTTATTTAATTTCAAAATTGAATAATTAAATTGATGCAAATATAACTATCCTCAAATATATAGAATGCTTTTAGTTTGTTTTAAATAGTTATCCTTTATTAACAACCGATATCTCTTCGTTAATAACCTTTTAATAGTTTAGCAAAAAAATAAATATTAAATTTTAAAAAAAATGTTAGTTTTGTAGTTATTGAATTTTTATTAAAAAAGAATATATGTTAGAACAACTAGGAGTATTTACCAAAAAGTATATGTTTCCTTTATTTATCATTACGGCAGGGGTTGTTTTGATTATAATAGGATTAATACCTTCTATCATACCGGTCCAAGTTAGAAATCCGACTACAGGGGAGATAGAAGAAGGGGTTACGATAATAATGCAAACTAAAGATTTCCTAATGGGAGCCACTGCAATTTTGATTGCAGGTATTATTACTTTATTATACACCTTAGAAATCATAAGCAAATTAATTAATACGATATTGTTAGTATTATTGTTTGCTACAACTGGATTTTTCGCATACAAGTCATATAAGTCTGTAAAGGAAACTATTGCTCAAAATGATGCAAAAGAAGATTGGGACAACTCAACAAAACAAGCTCTTTCTGATGTAAGGGATGTTCAGTTAGCATACAAAAAGAAATATGGATTTTATGCATCTGAATACAAAGAGTTAACACGCTTCTTAAAAGAAGATAAGATAATGGATGTGATCATCAAAGGAGAAATCCCTGATAGAAGAGTTACTGATGAAGAGGGAAAAATATTAGGATACGACAAGTTGAAAGATGAAGCTAAATACAATGATATTGATGAAGCTGAAGCTGTATTGTTAGAAATTATAGAAAAAGATACGCTTTGGTATCCTGTTATGGAAGTTTTGTTTACTGGAGAGTTGGCTAAAAGGACTAATGAAGCTAGACTTTACCCATTTGAAGTTGATGCATTAGGAAAAATAGTAGATGTTCCTAGTGTAAATAAATTAACGAAAGGAAATAAATCTAGAGCTACAAAATTAGCAGCAATTAACCCTCCAGTTTATCATATGTATACAGATACAATTAGAGAAGAAGAAGATTTAATTTCTCACTTGTACCTTTATGATCCAATACCATACGACCCTTTTGTAAAAAGAGATACTTTAAAAGTTGGTTCTAAAACTGAACCAAAAACAAATGGTAGCTGGGCTGAAAAGTAATTTTGTGTAAATATAATAATCAATTTTAATCCCTTTTATTGTTTATCAGTAAAAGGGATTTTTACTATCTCTATGAGGGGAAAAACAAAAGAAGAATTAGCTGGGGTAACCAATAAAGATTTAATATTAATAATTACATCTTCAAATTGCTTTTGTATTGTAATTGATAATATTTCAAACCGTTTTATTAGTTACACAATAGTTGACTCTATAGATAAAATTATTTATAAAGAATTGAATTTTGATAAAGTAAAAGCCTTTATTCTTTCAGAAAAGTATACTACATTACCAACAGCTTTATTCGACGAATCAAAAATTAAGGATTATTTGAATTTTTCGACAACTATTCAGGAAGATTCAATTATTTGTAACGATATTGTACCTTCTGAAAAGCTAGTCGTCATTTGGGAAATAGATAAGGAGTTAAAAGCTAAAGTAACAGCATTATTTAGTGGTGTTACTTTTCAGAATATTATGTCTCCTTTTCTTAAAATTGAGAATGCAGGTGAAAATGCTATTCAAACACTTTTTTTTAAAGATAAATTACTTGTTTTAGTTGTTAAAGAAAACCAACTTCAACTAGTAAATTGGTTTGAAATAAAGAGTTTAGAAGATGCTTTATATTATCATTTATTATTATTACAGAGTACAGAACTGTTAGAAAGTCAGATTGACTTAACAATAGGAGGGGAATATCCTTTGATGGATAAATTAATAGAAAGATTAGAAGAGTACTTTTCTAATATTAAAAGGTTTGATTCTAATATCAAACCAATAATAAAAGAGGATAAAACAGTTTTAGAGTTATTAAAAATAGTAAGCTAAATTATGAGAATAATAAGAGGTAAATATAAAGGGAAGAGGTTACAAGCTCCTAAAGTAATTAAAGCAAGGCCAACAACTGATTTTGCAAAAGAAGCATTGTTTAATGTCTTGGAAAATGATTATGAATTTGATGGGTTAGAAGTCTTAGATTTATTTGCTGGTATTGGAAGTATTTCTTTTGAATTTGCTTCGAGAGGTGCAAAAAGAGTTGACTCTGTAGACATTGCTTTGCAGAGCATAAAGTACATCAATAAAATAGCTAATGATTTAAGTATGCCAATTAGAGCATTTAAATATGATGCTTTTACGTATTTAAAGAAACCACATTATAAATATGATATTATTTTTGCTGATCCTCCATATGGAATGGAAGGATTAGATAAAATTCCAGCATTAGTCTTTGAAAAAGAGATATTGAAAGAACATGGGATGTTGATTGTTGAACACGATAAAAAAACAGACCTAAGTAATCATCCCAACTATATCAAAACAAGACCCTATGGAAAAGTCAATTTTTCATTTTTCGAGTAATACTATTAATTAGTTTTCTGAATTATTAATTTCGTCTTTTTCAGCTAACTCAACTTGTCTTTCCATTAATTCAGATATGCGATTCAATAGTTCAATGTCTTTTGGAGTTGACACTGTTTTGTTTTGTGGATCCTGTGCTTTACTTCTTATTTTATTCATAAATTTTACGACCATGAAAACGGTAAGTCCAATGATTATAAAATCAGTAAGAGACTCTAATAGTTTACCATAACCTATTGCTATTTCATCTAGTTTTTTAACCCCGTTTTCTAAAACAGCATCTCTAAGAATTATTTTCTTATTTTCCCAATTAATTCCATCAGTCATAAAGGATAATGGAGGCAGGAAAACCTCTTTAACCAATACATCGACTACTTTATTGAACGCAGTTCCTATAATTACGCCAATAGCAATATCCATCATATTGCCTTTAACAGCAAATTCTTTAAACTCTTTTCCTAATTTAGAAATCATTTTAAGTAGTATTAGTTATTTGTATCAATTTATTAACAAGAAAAAAGCACTTACTATAAGGTAAGTGCTTTTTTATCCTTTTAAATAGGAGGTAATTATAGTATTTTAAATTCTGTACGTCTATTTTGTTGTCTTCCTGATGAACTATTGTTAGAAGCAACAGGTATGGTAGATCCATAACCTTTAGCGACTAATCTAGATTTATCTATTCCTTTTTGGGCAAGATAATTAACTACAGCTTGAGCTCTATCTTGTGAAAGTTTACTGTTTAAACTTTCACTCCCAACATTATCGGTATGACCTGATATCTCTATTTTTAATGAACCGACATCTTTTAATAGTTTAACTAAACGATCTAACTCTCCATTAGACTCAGAGCGTAAAACAGATTTTCCAGAATCAAAGAAAATATTACGTAGAGCAATCGTACTTCCTTTTTTAATGTTCTTTAATTCAACAACTTTATTCACCATATTAAACCCTCCACCATTTTTAATGTCAAAATTTTCACTGTGAAATAAGTATCCATCTGCCTCAACAGTAATACCATAATTCTTTCCAGACGTAAGAGACAACAAGAATTTTCCTGTAGCACTATTAGTAATAAAGGTTTCTATTTTTGCCCCATTAGAGTTATCAATTATTGTTATTTCTGCTTCTACTGCCTTACCACTAATTGCATCTATTGTTTTACCTTTAAAAACAGTAAGTGAATTTTTATTTACTTGTACTTTACTCGCTATTTGAACATTTTTAATAGGGTTAGCAACACTTGCTAATAAATAGTCTTCTGTAGTTAAAGCTTGAATTTTTGGCTCTCCCCAGTAGGTAATCTTATATATATCTAAACCACCTTTTCCACCTTCTCTATTTGAAGCAATATAAGCATATTTACCACTAGCAGTTGAGGCATAAAAGTAATCATCGTAAGGAGTGTTAATTGGATATCCTAAATTTTCAGGATCACTCCATTTCCCTTGTTTTTTGTAAGAAACAAAAATATCCATTCCTCCCATAGAGTTGTGACCTTCACTACTAAAATACATTGTTTCTCCATCAGGATGCATATAAACAGAACCTTCATTAAATTTTGTATTGACAGTAGATCCAATTGTAATTGCCGAACCAAATTCATCATTTTTACCATTCATTCTACCACAAGAAAAAATATCAGTTCCTTTACTAGAGTTTCCTATTTTTTTACTCGAAACAAAAATAATTTTACGATCATTAAAGTTATAACTAGCGTAAGTTTGATCAGCGCTCGTATTTAAACTTCTATGCAAGGCTATAGGTGTTTCCCAATTAGCACCAGATAATTCACTTTCATAAACGTCATAATTATCTCCTTCGTTTTTATAAATCAACATTTTGGTACCATTGTAAGAAAGCATTGTAGCTGTCTCATCATTTGTAGTATTTAAAGGAGCTCCCATAGATTTTGGTGAAGACCATTTACCATTGTCATTGATTTCAGTCACATAAATATCTCCATCATATTCTCCAACTTCGTTTTTATTATGTCCATTTTCTCTGTTAGAAGTAAATACAATTGTAGCTCCATCTGTAGAAATACACGGGCTATACTCATCATCAGAAGAGTTTACACTTTTAACATTGTCAATCCAAGCTCTAACAGGAGAAGAAATTAACTCTTCACCATATTCACATTCTTTTTTTCGCTTATCAAGCATCCTGCCTAAAGATTCTATTTGTTTAGATTTAGTATTCTCTTCAAATTTTGAATAATGCTTTAAGGCTTTTGTAAAATCTTCTTTCAATTGATAAGACATTCCCAAATAGAAGTCACTAAAATCATTAACCTCTGGGTTTAGTTTAATTGCTTCTTTTAAATAAGGAAGTCCTTTGTGTTTTTCGTTCGTATATAAATAGGCATTACCAAGCATAAAATTAACTTCCGCACTTTTCGGATTGAATTTATAAGCTTTATCTAATTCGATTATTGCAGCCTTAAAAGTGTTGTCAGGGTTTTGAACATTGTATATGAACTCATTGCCTTGCTCAATTAATTCTGTCCCTTTTTCAAAATGTTCCAAAGCGACCTTAAAGCCGTCTTTGTCATCTTTAAAATTACTTGATTTAAAAGGAACGTCTTGTGCTAAAGCTAAACTTGAAATAAGTAGAGTAGAAGCTATAATAGTTGTAAGTATCGTTTTCATAATAATAAGGTTAAATGTTTAGTAGATTAAGAAAGTTTAATTTAAAATGAACAATTTCCAGCTTGGTAAGTTGTTCCATTTTCTGAACCTAATTCATTGGCTTTACTCCAATCTTTACAAGCTCCCTCCATGTCTCTATTCATTTCTTTAGATACACCTCTGTTAGTATAAGCTTCGGCATAATCTTTATCTAGTTGTATGGCTTTTGTAAAGTCTGCAATCGCTTCTTTGTACTTTTCATTTTTATGTTTTATAATCCCTCTATTATTATAAGCTGGAGCATAACTACTGTTAATGCTAATTGCTTTATCAAAATCTAATAGTGCTTCGTTAGTTTTTCCTTGTTCCATGTTCATGGCTCCTCGATTATTGTAAGCTAGATAGAATTTAGGGTCTAGAGAAATTGCTTTACTGTAAGCGTCTTTTGCCCCTTGATAATCTTTTAGTTGTTTTTTTACTGTTCCAATGTTATTGAAAACAAAAGCATGTTTTGAACCGTATTTACCAGCTTTTTGATAGTCTTCTAATGCTTTTTGATAATTTTTTTTCATTCTGTAACAACTTCCTCTATCATTATAAGCATCTGCAAAGTCTGACTTTATTTCGACTGCTTTAGTCAGCATTTTAATTGCTTTATCATAGTCTCCTAACATGAATAAAGCACCTCCAGCGTTGTAAAAATTCTTTTCATTTTTTAGGTCAAAGAAAGTCGCTTGCTCATAGTCAGAAACAGCTTTTTCTAATTCGTTGTTTTTCTGATGTGCAATAGCTCTTTGCGCGTAAGCATTAGCATTTTCATCATTCATTTTTATTAATGAACTAAGAGTAGCGATAGCTGATTGGTATGATTT
>JAGXIB010000047.1 GCA_024635865.1 Flavobacteriales bacterium | reverse complement strand
AGATGTGTATAAGAGACAGATAGAGATCAAAACCACATGTGGTTAAATCAATACGATGCTGTTACAGGAGAGAAAATAAAAACACTTTTTGAAGAAAAAAATGATAAATGGGTAGAACCAGAACATGGGGTATATTTCTTGCCAAATAACCCAAAAGAGTTTTTATGGTTAAGCGAAAGAAATGGGTTTATGAATATTTATCATTACAACACTGAAGGAAAGTTAATAGACCAGATTACAGATGTAAAATGGGTGATTGACAATATTTTAGGATTCGACGCCAAAGGAGAAAATGTTGTTTTTGAAGGGACAGGAGAAGATCCTAGAGAATTTCATGCGTTTAAAGTTAATATTAAAAGCAAAGAGATTTTACAATTAACAACAGAGGCTGGAGTTCACAGTGTCGAGTATAATCAATTTACTAATTCAATTTTAGACACCTATAGTAGTTTGTCTATACCCAAAAATATTGAAATCGTTTCAGCAGATTCAAAACATAAATCTACAGAGCTATTAGTAGCAGAAAACCCATTGAAGGAGTATAAGTATGGTCCTACAGAACTTATGACATTAAAATCTAAAAGTGGTGAAGATTTATATGGAAGAATTATTAAGCCTCATGACTTTGATTCTAATAAGAAGTATCCAGTTTTAGTTTATGTCTATGGAGGGCCTCATGCGCAATTAGTAAATAATGCATGGTTAGGAGGAGCAAGTCTTTGGATGTATTGGTTGGCAGAACAAGGATATGTTGTTTATACACTAGATGGAAGAGGGTCAAAACATAGAGGGTTTAAATTCGAAAGTGGCGTTCATAGACAATTAGGGACATTAGAAATAGAAGACCAATTGACAGGGGTTGAGTATTTAAAAAGCCTTCCTTATGTTGATGCTAAAAGAATGGCCGTTCATGGTTGGAGTTTTGGAGGTTTCATGACGACTTCTTTAATGTTAAGAAGACCTGGTACTTTTACAACAGGCGTTGCTGGAGGTCCAGTAATTGATTGGAAGTGGTATGAGATCATGTATGGAGAACGTTACATGGATCAGCCCGCTCAAAATAAAGAAGGTTATGAAAAAGCAAGTTTATTGAATTATGTAAAAAACCTTGAAGGTAATTTATTAATGATACATGGGACTTCTGACGATGTAGTAGTCATGCAACATAATTTAGCATTTGTGCAAAAATGTGTTTCTGAAGGAGTTCAAATAGATTTCTTTCTTTATCCTATGCACCCTCATAATGTTAGGGGGAAAGATAGGGTTCACTTAATGACTAAAGTATTGAATTACGTGATAAAAAATAATAAATAGTACCGATTATAGTTTTGTAATAAGCTAATCATCCAATAGGTCAGATTGTTTTAGTTTATCATGAGTGTATTCTTTTCTAATTGTGCTTATTCCCGAGTAGCAGAGTAGTAAAGAGAATATTAATAATAGTATGAGTTCTATTCTGATGTCTTGTCCTGCACTAAGGATGTCATTTAATCGATGGTCTTGTAATAAGTAGATAGAAGTTCCTGCTGTTGCTATTCCTATCATTAAGAAAAATACACCTAATATGATTTTAGCTCGCCTCATTAACACAACTAACGTAAATAATTAGGATATGTTTCTAAAAAGAATAATTTCTTAGAGTTAATTATTGGTATTGGAAAGTATTGTCTATAATTTTAAAAGTTCATTTCTTTAAAATAAAACTTTTATTGTATATTTGATTTTAAATATTCGTCAAACTTTTAGCACATCACTATATGAAATCACTATTACTTATTTCTACTTTCATCCTATCTATCATTTTTGCTTGGGGAGGAGATGTTACCGTTAGTCAAGCACTAAGCGTCGCTAAAACTCAGTTTGCTTCAGCTAAAAAAGTTCCTTTAGCAGGAATACAGACCAGTTTAGTTGATCAAAAAAACTATAAAGACGCAAGCGGAATTAGTCACACTGCATATTATATTTTAAGCATAAATCAGAGTCAAGGATTTGTTATTGTGTCTGGAGACGATAAAACAATTCCTGTTTTAGGATATGTTGATAAAGGAACTTACAACCAACAAGACCTTCCAAATGGATTAAAAAAGCTAATGTTTGCTTATGCTAAAGAAGTAAGAAATATAGCTCAAGATCAAACTATAAAAGCTACAGCAGATATACGTGCTCAATGGAACGATTTACAAAGAGGAATTACATCAACAAGTAAGTCTAGTAGTGTTAGTCCTTTAATGACTACAGAGTGGGGTCAGTCTTCAGGAGGTTATAACACATTTTGCCCAACAGGAACTCCTGCAGGTTGTGTTGCTACAGCTACATCTCAAATTATGAAGTATCATAATCATCCTGCACAGGGAACAGGTTCTCATTCATATAACCATACAGATTTTGGAACATTGTCAGCTAACTTTGGAGCAACAACTTACGACTGGGCTATCATGCCTAATTCACTTTCTAGCTCTTCAACACAAGCAGAAAAAGAATCAATAGCTAGGTTAATGTATCACGTAGGAGTTTCTCTAAATATGAACTATAGTCCAGGAAGTAGTGGAGCATTTAGTCGTTTAGTTCCTGATGCATTAAAAGATTACTTCTCTTACGATAGCGGAGCAGAGTTCATTAAAAGGAGCTCATTTTCTTTAACCTCTTGGAAAAACAAAATAAAAACAGAGCTAGATGTTGCTAGAGTTGTTTACCATAGTGGTTTTTGTGCTAATCCTGCTGCAGGTCATGCATTTGTTATGGATGGTTACGATACTGACGATAAATTTCACTTAAATTGGGGCTGGGGAGGTTATGCCGATGGTTATTTTGAAGTTAATAACTTAAATCCAGGATCTACATATACCTTTAACGATACTCAAAGTGCTATCATTAAGATTAAACCATTAACGAATACGACTGATGTTAGAATGTTTGGAAACATATCAATCTCTACAACGACAATACCTTTCAATGCTCCTTTTAGTGTAACAGCAGATATTGCTAATTACGGAAATCTAACCTACAATGGAAGTGTAAAAGCTTCTTTATTTGATTTAAATGGTGTTTTTATTACTAACGTAGAGCTTAAAACTAATGTTGTTATCCCTTCTAATGATTACGCATCGTTAACTTTTTCCTCTACTGGGTTAAACGTTCCTCCAGGAAGTTATAATTTAGGTATTTATGTTCAAAACATGTCTAATAGTACATGGATGCTAGCATCTCCAGACGGTTTTACAAATCCACTTCCAGTTACTATAAATGGATCTAATCCACAAGGGTTGCTATCTAATGGAAATATATTAGTTAATCCAGATCCAATAGAAAAAGATGAGGTGTTTCAAGTTGAGTTTGAAATTTTAAATAATAACACAGCTGACTTTAACGGAGAAATCTCTATCGATTTACATGAGTTAGACGGAAGTTGGATTACAGAAGTAGAAAGTGGAACCTATTCAATTCTAGCCAATGCATCGGAAAATATTGTAATTAATCACCTAGGGTTAAGCAATGATCCAGGAAGTTATAAAATGATTATTTGGCACAAACCAAATGGAGGAAGTTGGGAAATAATAGCAGATGGTAGTTATCCAAATTCAGTGGCAGTAGATATAGTTGGGTTAAACTTTTCGTCAGATGTTCCAGATATCTATGAAAACAATAATACCGAGGCAGCTGCTTACCAAGTACCTACGACTTGGACACAAGATGAGTTTATTTTTATGTCTAGCTCTTCCAATATACACTCCGTAACTGCCGACAGTAATGATTATTATAAATTAGAATTAGAAGCAGGTTATGATTATCAGGTGTTTGTAAGAGTTCATGATAATTATAGCTCATTGACAGGCATGTATACCAACGATGTAGTCTTTAGTGTTCATGATGGAACATCTTGGTCTAATTTTTATGATGACGGAGAAATGGATTCAATTTCAATCTCCAATGTTCTTACAAATCAAGATTTGTTAATTAATGTAGTACCTTTCTTTTATAATGATTTAGGAAGTTATGACTTAGAAGTTTATGTGAAAAGAGTAGGAGCTGTTTCTGTTTCAGAGAGCAAAGAGATTAATTTTAATTTTTACCCTAATCCAGTCTCAGATATCTTAACGATAGACTTCAGTACTAATAACATAAAAGAAATTTCTCTAACCACAGTTCAAGGTCAGTTAATAGATAAGGTAGCTAACATTCAAGGAAGTTCATATCAGTTAGATTTATCTGCCGTTGCAGAAGGAGTTTACTTTGTCAATTTATTCGACGGGTCAAAAGTTACAACAGAAAGAATTACTGTAGTTAAATAGTCTTTGGGCGTTTCTTTACTTTCTGTTTTCTAACAGAAATTAAAGTCGGGCTCTCCGCACTCACTCTTTTTTCTGTAGCTTTTAAATTGATTTCATTTTATAAGTCAAAATATAATAACCTCTGTACATTAATTAAAAAGGAGTTCAAACAAGCGCTACTATCCCTAACGCAAAATAGGTTGTACTAGGTTAATCAGTTCGAGTGTTTGTGTTTTCGATAGAAAAATAATAAAGGTATCTAGAACTTTTGTATCTTTAAAATATGAAGCCCTGCTCCCCGTCAGATATAACATGTTGCCCAGACTATTATCCTGGCGGGATGCTTATGCCAAATAGAAATGGAGGAGTAAATGAGTATAGATATCAGTCACTTAACGGAATGGAACGTGATGATGAAGTGAAAGGAAATAACAATCACTTAGATTTTGGTGCTAGAGCTTATGATAGTCGTTTAGGTAGGTTTATGAGTATGGATGCTTATTCTGGTATTTATCCTTCTTTAAGTGATTATAGTTTTGTTGCTGATAACCCGATTAGATATGTTGATTTAGATGGCAACAAAATTGTAGACCCTAATGGGAATAGAGTAGAGCTTAAATTTGATAAAAATGGAGATTTAAGTTTTGGGGGGAAAGGCATATTATCTGAAGAAACAAAGACAACTTTAAAATTAATTTCGACAACTAAACTTGGTAGAAACCTTTTAGAAAATGCAGATAAACATGATATGAATTTAATTTTAGATGTTAGAGATGCTTTAGTCTTGTATAGTGCACCTTTAGCCTACGATGAACAATATGAATATTATAAAAAGCAGTTTAAAGAGGGTATTAAAATAGGTCAATTTACAATAGATGATTACAAAGGTGAAAATAATTACTATATGGTTGGTGGGATTAATACACCTTTAAAGAAATTTGTTTCTAAAGATGGTGTTAGTTTTATGGCTAAGGTAATTAATACTAATATAACATCTTTAGAAGCTGGTCAAGGATTGCCTATATCTAAAGACAATCCTTTGAACACTAAGGATGAACCTATTACTATCAGTGGTGATGCTAAGATTTTAGAGAAACCGCTCTGGAATTATGATTATAAAGGAGATATAGAAGCAGAAATTGCTGGTACTTTTTTACATGAATTAATTGAAGGTATGTTTGATGTCTCTGAAACTAAATCAAGAAAAGTCGAGAGAAACTTTCATAGAGAATTAAGAGGTCGCAAAGCGACAAAAAATAAACAGCCTTTAAAAATAGAAAGTCCTAGATTTTGATAAGAATAATAACCATATCGTTTATATTAATTAGTAGTATCAGCTTAGCTCAAAGTGACGTCTTACTTTCTGATACAACAATGACAAATACAGAACTTTTAAGTTACCTAAGAAGTCAATTCTGTTTTAAAATTCATGACGCTAGTATTAGCGAATATATAATTAATAATGAACGCAAAGGGTTATATATGATTCATTATAATGAACGTGTTAAAAAATATAAGTACAAGTATATATTTTACGTTGAATCTTCTAAAGAGTCTAAGCTTTTTAAACCAAATAAAGGAATGAAAGTTGAAGAGTTAAGAGAGATTTTGTTGGATGATTTTAAATCTAATAAAGAGCGCAAAAGATTATTTGAAGTTATAAATGATAAGCAAGATAGAATAGACTTTTAGACTTACACTCCATGTATTCTGCAATAAAAGTGTCCCAATGTTGAGAAAATAGAAATACAATAAGTTATTGGAACGATTTTAATCGTTTCATTAGCTTATGTTTTTTTTAAGCCCCTCCGGCATTAAATGAGGAGTTGCAAGGTTAGTAAAGTTGGTTAAGAAATGTACACTCTATCCATCTGGTCCTCGTCTCTCCTCTGGTGCTTGTTTTAGCTTTTTAGCGTAAACGAGTACCTGTTTTAGTTGTAGCATTTGTAATGCGGTTAAACTTAATATGCGCTACCCGCACCCCTTCTAGTCATCGTCTTACTCTGGTGCTTGTTTTAGCGATAGCGTAAACGAGTACCTATTTTAGTTGTAGCATTTATAATTCGGCTAAACTTAATATGCGCTACCCGCACTCTAACGTCTAGAACTTTTTTGAAATAATGGATTCGAATAAACTAACTTTACAAATAACACCTTCTTCTCGTTTTACCTTAAAGTCTGCTCGGTAACTTAATTATGTTGGAAAAACTTCTACAAATTCTAACACTCTCAGACTCCTAAACCTATTGATTTAAGTATAAAGTTAGAACACTACACTGTAAAACAGTTACGTTTTCATGCTTTTACTGGTAAAGAGACGATGAATCAATTAATATTACTTAACTTACATAACTAGACAATTTAAGGTTTAGATAAACTTAAAATAAAAATTCATATTATGAACACGATGTTACAAAAAGTTGTCTTGGTTATCTTGCTGTTTTCAGCAAGTACACTTATAAATGCTCAGAACGTTAGTATAAATGCTACCGGAGCTGCTCCATCAACCAGTGCTGGGCTAGACATAAGTTATACAGATAAAGGTTTATTGATACCTCGGGTAAGCTTACTCAGCACTACTGATGTAACCACTATTGCTACCCCCGCACTGAGTTTACTTGTATTTAACACCAATACTGCTATGACGAGTGGTGCTGTTGGTTACTGGTACTGGGATGGTGCTTTATGGATACAGGCTTTAGGACCACAAGGTGTTACAGGAGCTGTTGGGCCAACAGGACCTACAGGGCCAACTGGGCCAACGGGACCAACAGGATTAACTGGATCTGCCGGTGCAACGGGACCAACAGGACCAACAGGTGTAACTGGGCCTACAGGATTGACAGGGCCAACTGGACCTACAGGACCTACAGGATTAACTGGATCTGCAGGTGCAACGGGACCAACAGGACCAACAGGTGTAACAGGGCCCACAGGATTGACAGGGCCAACTGGACCTGCTGGACCAACAGGATTAACTGGCTCTGCCGGTGCAACGGGACCAACAGGACCAACAGGTGTAACTGGGCCCACAGGATTGACAGGGTCAACTGGACCTGCTGGACCAACAGGGTTAACTGGATCTGCAGGTGCAACGGGACCAACGGGACCAACAGGACCTACAGGATTGACAGGGTCAACTGGACCAACTGGACCTACTGGAGCTGCCGGTGCAGACGGTGCATTAAATGCTTGGGCATTGTTGGGCAATTCCGGCACAGTGGACGGAACCAACTTTATTGGCACTACCGATAATAGACCTTTTAATATAAGAGTAAATAACCAAAAAGCAGGAAGAATTGCCTCAAATGGCCCAACTTTCTTTGGGTATCAGGCAGGCAATAGCAATACCAGCGGTACCTCCACAGGTATTGGTTATCAAGCACTTTATTCCAACACTACAGGAAACAACAATACTGCCAACGGATATTATGCACTTTATTCCAACACAGGAAGCTGGAATACAGGTATAGGATCATATGCGCTTTGGTCCAACACCGGAGGAAGCATCAATACCGCCACTGGAAAGGATGCACTTTATAGTAATACTACCGGGAACTACAATACCGCCTTCGGACATTATACGCTACGAAACAACACTACAGGGAACAGTAATACTGCCATCGGAAATCAGGCTAATTATAATACTACCGGTTCAAACAATACCGCCATTGGGTCCTTTTCTTTAGTGCCTGTTGCCGCAGGTAGTAATCAAGTAATGATAGGGGGTTCAGCAGTTACTTGGGCAGGTGTGCAGGTAGGATGGTCTTATACTTCGGATAAAAGATTAAAGCACGATATTGCGCCTACTAAACTTGGGTTAGATTTTATTAATAAGTTACGCCCTGTTTCCTACATAAGAAATAACAATAAAAGCAACAAACGCGAATGGGGTTTCATAGCGCAAGAGTTGGAAGAAACATTAAATACTTCGGGTGCAGCTGATAATGGCATTATATCTAAAAGTGATAGTGGTATGTATAGCGTGCGCTACAATGATTTGATGTCGCCATTGGTTAAAGCGGTGCAGCAGTTAGATGCTAATAACAAAGTTTTAGAAAAAGAAAACAATGAACAACAGCAAACAATTGACAATCAGCAATCGGTTATTGATAATTTGCAATCAACAATCCAAAAATTTGAAGCCTCTGCCATCGATCAGGAAAACCGCTTGAAGAAGTTAGAAGAGCTGTTAGTAGTAAAAATGAAAAATGAAGCGGTAAACACTAAGAGATAAACTTAAAATTAAAATCCAGATTATGAACACGATGTTACAAAAAGTTGTCTTGGTTATCTTTCACTCTGGTCCTATACTCTCCTCTGGTGCTTGTTTTAGCGATAGCGTAAACGAGCACCTATTTTAGATATAGCATTTGTAATGCGGTTAAACTTTATTTCTATTGCATATTTTCTAGTTTTTTTAGCTCTCAATAGACTCTATTGTATATTAAATTGGTCTCATCATTTAGGTTAGTAAAAAAAACTTTGAGATATAACAGGTTAATAAATAGTCTATTATCTATTGGTGTTAAAAATAAATAAATATTTTCTTACAAAGAGTTTGGAGAAGAAGAAATGAGTTGTATCTTTGCATCCGCTCTGAGAGAAAGAAGTTTCTTATTAAGACGAGCGAATTAAAAAAATAAATAATAATTTTCTTTGTTGTGTAGATATTTTAATTATCTTTGCACTCGCTTTACGAAACAGAGGTTTTGTAGAATTAGCGAAAAGAAATTTTGAATTAGAAATTTAAAAGACAAGTTCTTTGACTTATTGAAGTATAGCTTAAAAAAATTAAGACTAGCAAACAGTACGATAGTAACGAGAGTTACTGTCAAAAATTGAAAAATTCTTTGAGATTACAACAGATTAAACTTTATAATTACAATGGAGAGTTTGATCCTGGCTCAGGATGAACGCTAGCGGCAGGCTTAACACATGCAAGTCGAACGGTAACAT
>JAGXIB010000046.1 GCA_024635865.1 Flavobacteriales bacterium | reverse complement strand
TAATTATTTTGGTGGAGGTAAAAGAAATGTGATGAAATTTGACGGTACAAACTGGGTAAATGTTGGGGCTCCTAATTTATCAGTTGTAAACGCTGGCTCTCAAAACATAGTTATCAACAATGGAATTCCTTATGTTTCGTATAGAAAGGAAACAAACAACATTGCGGCTGTAAAAGCATATTTACCTTGTATTGTCGAAATACCAGATGCCAACTTTATGCAAGCAATGTTAAGCGGCAATACCATTAATACTAACAATAATTTATTTATAGAATGTTCGGAGGCAATCGCTTATACTGGTGCTTTAAATTTAAGTAGTTTAAACATTAATGATGCAACTGGTATAGCAGCTTTTGTAAATGCATCTGAACTTCAAATACAAGGAAACAGTGGGTTAACAACTTTGGATTTAAGTGCTAATACCGCATTGGAAACCATTAGTTGTAACGCTAGCGGTTTAACTTCACTATCCCTAGGTACAAACTCGGTCTTAGAAGAGCTTTACGCAGGCACGAATAGTTTAATCACATTAGACCTTTCTGGAGTAACAAATTTAACTAAACTACACCTTGACTATATACCAACATTAACAAGTTTAGACTTAACACAAAATACTGCCTTACAAACTTTTGATGGAACTTCAAGTACTGCAATTGGAGGAACAGGTATTATAAAAGAAATAGATTTTTCTCAAAACACCCAATTAAACACCTTAAAAATTGGTAACTGTGGCCTAACAAGCATAAACGTGTCAGCAAATAATGCACTAACAAGTTTAATTTGCAATCAAAACAATCTTGAATACCTTAATATAGCAAATGGAAACAATGCCAACATGGGAACGATGTTTAATGTGGCTTTAAATGCCGAAAGTAATGCAAGCTTAACATGTATAGAGGTAGATAATGGTTTTACTCCAACTTCTTCAAGTTGGCTAAAAGACGCTGGCGCAAATTATAGCAATTTGTGTACTCCACTTTGCTATGTATCTATTCCAGATCCAAATTTTAAAAACTATCTTATTAATAATAGTGATATAAACACCAATGGTGATACTGAAATTCAATGTAGCGAGGCGAGTTCTTTCACAGATGACTTTCAGCTTTATAACTTGAATATATCCGACTTAACCGGAATAGAAGCCTTTACTGCGCTTACCGAGTTATATTTTTCTAATAACAACATAAGCACTTTAGACCTTTCGGCTAACGTTGCATTAACTCATTTAAGAAGTTCTCAAAACCCAATTACTACGTTAGATTTATCTAACAACATAGCTTTAACTTTTTTAGAATGTCAATCAAATGCATTAACAACGTTAGATTTAACCAATAATACAAGTTTAACAACTTTAAAGGTTGATGATAACGCTATAATTAGTTTAGATCTTTCTAGCCATGGAGTACTAACGTCATTTAGTTGTAGTAATAATGCATTAACGAGCTTAAACCTTGCGAACGGAAACAATATAAATCTATTTCAAATTCAAGCTAATAACAACCCTAACTTGACTTGTGTTACAGTAGATGACGCAACATACAGCGCAATCAATTGGGTGGGTAACTCATATAATTTTGATGCGCAAGCTAACTTTAGTAATAATTGTGCTGTAGTTTTAGTTAATAGTATAAGTGTTCAAGGACAAGGAGGTGTTTCAATAATTAGCGTAGCTGGAGGCACACTGCAAATGGAAGCAACTGTTTTACCAGCCAATGCAACAGATGCAACTTACACTTGGTCGGTAGTAAATGGTTCTGGTTCGGCAAATATTAATAATTCAGGACTACTAAATTCTTTAACAGATGGAACAGTAAATGTCGTTGCAATTGCAAATGATGGTTCTGGAATAACAGGCACAAAAACGATTACCATTTCTAATCAAACTGTTGGGATAAATGAGCTTACTTTTCAAGACTTAAACATTTTTCCGAACCCATCTTCTGGAATAATTACAATAAGTACCGAAAGTAAAGTTGAAAAAATTGAAATCTATACAATTACAGGGAAGAAGGTCAATACTTTCTTTACCAAAACATTCGATATAAGTAATCTTCAAAATGGAGCTTATATTGTAAAAGTGCTAGGACTTGATTATTCGACTACAATTCGAATGGTTAAAGAGTAGTTTTTTTCATAGAAAAGGTTTGCTTTCGAGAGGAAGCAAACCTTTGTTATATTATTAAAATAAACTGATATAGAATATCAAAAGCACTCATAAATGACATATAAAAAAACCTATATTTACTTGAAAAAAAGACGATAACTTTAACTTTTAAAATGACAAATACACCAAAACCTTTCGATTGCAATTATACTCCTCAATTTGCAGAGCTGTTAAATAATTTAGGCATATCACTTGCAATAAGTACCTACCAAGCAGGTAAAGTAGTTATTTTAAGTGCTGTAGATGTAGATAAACTGGTGCAATTACCCAGAACATTTGATGCTCCTATGGGAATGGCCACTACTGAAGGTGGTCTTGCTGTTGCAACGAAAGACGAAGTTATAGTTTTACGAAACTCTCAAAGTTCTGCACCTACATACCCTTCAAAAAAAGGAGTTTATGATGGAATGTATTTACCAAGAGCTACCTATTACACTGGAGTAATTGCTATGCATGATATGGCATTTATGCCCAATAAAGAACTAGTTGGAGTGAACACTTCATTTTCTTGCCTGTGCAAGGTAGATGATAATTTTAGTTTCACCCCTTTTTGGCAACCTCCTTTTATAAAAGAATTAGCTCCCGAAGATCGTTGCCACTTAAATGGGATGGCATTAGAGAATGGAGAAATAAAATACCTTTCTGCATTAGGAACATCCAATACTAAACAAGGGTGGCGAGATCATAAAATGGATGGTGGGGTTGTAATGGAATATCCATCTGGTAAAATTATAGCCGATGGATTAGGAATGCCTCATTCTCCTAGAATATATAATGATGAGTTATATGTTTTAAACTCTACACAAGGCGAACTCCTTAAGATAAATAGAACGACTGGAGAAAAAGAAGTGGTTTGTGAATTGGGTGGTTTTGCTAGAGGTATGTCGAGATCTGGAGATTACTTATTTATTGGAGTATCCAAATTAAGGCATAACTCAACAGCCTTTAATGATTTACCAATTGCAGAAAAATCATTTGCTGGAGTTGTCGCTGTCTATCTTCCTTATGGGAGTGTGGTAGGTAGCTTTCAGTACTCTATGTCTGTCGATGAAATTTATGATGTAAAAGTACTTCCAAAATTAAAAAGACCTTCATTACTCTCTCCAGCAATGGAAGCAGTTAAAAACTCAATAGTAACACCAGAACAAAGCTATTGGAAAGCTACTAATTAAAATCAAAACACAATCAATTATGAAAAAAAAACACTTATACATTAGAGGTGCAAAGCATTGGAATAACCTTTTAAGAAGATTTTCTAAACTGCAAAAAAGATTACAGTTGTTAGCAATTAACAAGAGTAATAGACAATACAAGAAATTAGTTAACAAACTACAATATGTTTTTTCTAAATTAGAAAAAATGCAGTATCAAACAGGAATAAAACTAGCAGGGACTAGTCTTGCGATAGCTTTATCTACATTAAGCGCTAAAGCTCAGTTTTTAGATGGTGTACCAGTAAAATATACAGGCGAAATATTCCAAGAAGGTTTATCTAGAAGTGCCTTTGCAGATTTAGATAACGATGGAGATAATGATCTTTATGTTGGGAATAACGATGGTAAAGTAGAAGTTTTCACAAATAACAATGGAGCATATACATTTACAGGGTTGTTACAAGCAGATGGTTTTGCTGTAAATGTAAGTAACGCTGCATCGCCTATTTTTGCAGATATTGATGGCGACAATGACTTGGACTTATACGTTGGAAGAAGTAGCGGTAAAGTTAATTTTTATCTAAATAATAACGGAACATTCAACAACCAGGGGCTTATACAAGTAAATGGAGTCGCTATAGATGTTGGAAGTGGGGCTGCACCAGAACTAGCAGATATAGATGGGGACGGTGATTTAGATCTATACGTTGGAAATGCTGCGGGAGAAGTACGTGAATTTTTAAATACTAACGGAACCTTCTCTGGAGGAGGACTTTTAGGTTTAACAGGATCAACAAGTATAGCAACTTATGTAGGTGGTTATTCTGCTCCAAGCTTTGCAGATATTGATGCAGACGGAGATTTAGATTTGTACGTTGGAACTGCAGGTGGTTTTGTACGTTTATTTTCTAATAATGGAGGAGCATTTACTCATGTAAATCAAATTCAAGCAGATGGTTCAGCAATTATGGGAGGCTCTAACTTTACGCCTTCTTTTAATGATGTAGATGGAGACGGAGATTTAGACCTTTATTTAAATAGAGGGAATTCAAAAATTAGCGTATTTACTAATACTGGAGGTCTATTTTCTGCAGATGGTTTTGTCGAAGCTAGTGACTTAAATATCACCGCAGATGGATATACTAACCCAACTTTTAAAGATATAGATAGCGACGGCGATTTAGATTTGTATGTTGGAAACTACGATGGTAAAATTCAAGTTTTTAACAATACTAACGGTGTATATATAGAAAATGGAAAATTACAAGCTGGAGGAAACAATATTGATGTTGGAGATAGATCTGCACCAACTTTTGCAGATATAGATAACGATGGTGATTTAGATTTGTATGTTGGAAACTATGAAGGTAAAATCAATGTATTCAATAATACTAATGGAAATTTTATAGTTGCTACTAACCCAAACTTACTAAATAATACAGGAGGAACTATAGATATAGGATACCATGCTCAACCTACCTTTGCAGACATAGATGGGGACGGTGATTTAGATTTATATGTAGGTTCATACTATGGTGAAGTTAAAGTCTTCACTAATAATACAGGTGTTTTTACCCCAGCACCAGACTTACAAGCAGATGCTGTTAACATTGATGTTGGTTATGGAGCAGTTCCTACTTTTGCTGATTTGGACGGAGATGGAGACTTAGATTTATATGTAGGACAAGACAATGGCTCTGTTTCAATATTTACTAATACAAATGGTGTTTTTAGTGCGAATGGATTTATGCAAGTTAATAGTGTTAATATAGATGCAGGTTCGTATACAGCTCCTACCTTCGCAGATATGGATAACGATGGTGATTTAGATTTATATCTTGGAAACTCAGCTGGAGAAGTTACCTTTTATGAAAACACTTCTGCAGCAGCAGTTTTAGTGAGTTCAATTACTATACAAGGACAAGGAGGAGTTTCTTCAATTACTACAGCAGGAGGAACTTTGCAAATAGAAGCTACTGTACTACCAGTAAATGCTGCAAATAGTACTTACACGTGGTCAGTAAATAATGGATCTGGTTCTGCTACAATAGACGCTAACGGATTACTAACTGCTACTGGAAATGGTATCGTTAGTGTACTAGCTAGTGCTAATGATGCATCTGGAGTATCTACTTCTACAATAATCACTATATCGAATCAGACAAGTGTAGGGATAAATGAAGTTACTGTGCAGAATGTTACTCTTTACCCGAATCCAGTACAAGGTCATTTGTTTATTGAGGTTAAAGATCAAGAAATAACTTCAGTCGAAATTATCGATTTTTCTGGTAGAAATATTTTATCAAGTAACGATATTAAAAGTTCTCTAGACGTTTCTAACCTGGTTCTTGGTGTCTACTTCATTAAAATTGAAACATCAGAAGGAATAGTTACAAAACGATTTGTAAAAAAATAAAATCTCATTACCTAGGCGTATTGTTATTAATAGCAATACGCCTAAATAAAAACTCACTTAACTATGAAAAAAAAATACTTATACATTAAAGGAGCAAAACGTTGGAATACCTTATTAAGAAAGTTCACCAAATTGCAAAAAAGATTAGCCTTATTACCAAATAACCAGAGTAGTAGTAAATACAATAAACTAGTAAATAAACTACAGTACATCTTTTCTAAGTTAGAAAAAATGCAATACCAAACAGGTATAAAAGTAGCTGGAACCACTTTAGCAATTGCGCTTTCTACTTTTACGGCTAACGCTCAATTTTCTGCAGGAGAACAGTTAAAGTATACAGGGAAATTATACGAAACTGGTCAATCTGCTTCAGCTTTTGCAGATTTAGATAATGATGGTGATCTAGACTTATACGTTGGGAATAATGCTGGGAAAGTTGAAATCTACATCAATAATAATGGAGTTTACTCAGTAGGAGGGTTAATGCAAGCAGATGGTTCTGATTTAGGAAATGGAACAAAAGCTGCACCTGCTTTTTTTGATATGGACAATGACGGGGACTTAGATTTATACTTAGGAACTTCTTCTGGCTTTTTAATAATCTACACTAATAATAATGGTGTTTTCACTTATACAGATGATTTTAAAATAGGAGGGGTTATTGTTGATCTAGGTGCACAATCCATTCCTACTTTTGCAGACATCGATAACGATGGTGATTTAGATTTATATATTGGTTACAATAACTTTTATATTGGTGGAGAGGTTAGTTATTTCACCAACAACAATGGATCATTTACTGCATCAGGTGTCTTAGGAACTACAGATGGAACTCCTATTTCTTCACGTATCGGTGGTTACGCTGCTCCTACTTTCGAAGACTTAGACGGAGACGGAGATTTAGACTTATATGTGGGAGCTAATAATGGCTTTGTAGCTCTATTTGAAAATACCAATGGAACTTTTGCCTACGATGGACATTTACAGATTAATAATACAGATATTGACATAGGAATCAGATCCAATCCTTCTTTTGCAGATGCGGACAACGACGGAGATTTGGACCTTTATTTAAATGGTCAAAATTCTACCATTAATATTTATAAAAATGATGGAGGAACTTGGTCTGCAGACGGATTTGTTCAAATTGAGGACTTAACACTAGATGTAGGTAGTGCTTCTGCACCTGCTTTTGCAGATATAGATAACGATGGTGACCTAGATTTGTATGTTGGGAACAGCGATGCAGAAATTGAAGTCTTTACATATGATAATGGAACTTTTAATGAGCAAGGAAGGTTACAAGTAGTTAATCTTAATAGCTGGAAAGCTAAACCTACTTTTGCAGATATAGATAATGATGGAGACTTAGACTTATATGTAGGAGAATATTATGGGAAAATAAATATTTTCACTAATAATAATGGAACTGTTACTGCAGCTAATAGTTTATTAGCTGGAGGAGGAACTATTACAGGTTATTATTCTGCACCTGCTTTTGCAGATATAGACAACGATGGTGATTTAGACTTGTACAATGGAGAGTATGCAAATATAGAAGTCTTTACAAACAATAATGGAACTTTTACTTCTATTGCAGATTTAAAAGCTGATGGGACAACAATAAACTTGAACTATGCTACTCCTACATTTGCAGATTTAGATAATGATGGCGATTTAGACCTTTATCTGGGTAGTAGCAATGGTCAAATTAAGGAGTATATAAATACTAGTGGTGTTTTTGGAGCAGGGGTAAACTTACAAATTGGGGGTACTGATATTGATGTTGGTAATTCTTCAGCACCTGTATTTGCAGATAGTGATGGTGATGGTGATTTAGATCTATATGTTGGTAATAGTAATGGAGAAATTACAGTATTTAAAAACACTACAATCTCAGCCATTTTAGTTTCTTCTATTACAATACAAGGAGCAGGAAATGCGAATACAATAACTACAGCAGGAGGAACTTTGCAAATAGAAGCTACTGTATTACCAGTAAATGCTGCAAATAGTACTTACACCTGGTCAGTAAATAATGGCTCTGGTTCTGCTACAATAGACGCTAACGGATTACTAACTGCTACTGGAAATGGTATTGTTAGTGTATTAGCTAGTGCTAATGACGCATCTGGAGTCTCTACTTCTACTATAATCACTATATCTAACCAGACAAGTGTTGGTGTTGATGAAACTGTTGAGTCTCGTGTTAATCTTTATCCTAACCCAGTTCAAGATCAATTATTTATTGAGTTAGAAAATGAAACAGTTAATCAAGTTTCTATTATCGATTTCTCTGGAAAAGTCGTTAAGTCTATTTCACAAATATCAAACTCAATAGATGTATCTGAATTAGCAAAGGGAGTTTATATTCTTAAGGTTGAAACTAACAATAGCGTTTTGACTAGTCAGTTTTTAAAAAAATAATATTATAAAACCATAAGAGTTATCTAACCAGAGATAACTCTTATGGTTGATTAAAGTTAATTGATATTAAATATTAAGTTTTGGAACAGAATCAAAACCACACCACAAAATTACCTATTTCAATTTGGTTGACAGGGCTTTCTGGAGCAGGTAAAACAACTTTGGCTAATGAGCTGCACAAAGCCTTAAAAAAAAGGGGGTATTTAACTAAAGTTTTAGATGGAGACCTTATAAGAAAAGGGCTAAATAAAGATTTAGGTTTTTCAGAAACTGATCGAGTTGAAAACATCAGAAGAATAGCAGAAGTTTCAAAATTATTTTTAGATGCTGGAATTATTACAATCAATAGTTTTATATGCCCAACTAATGTGATGCAAGAAAAAGCTCGATCTATTATTGGAGATGAATTTATTCAAGTTTACGTCTCTACACCTCTTGAGGTATGTGAGTGTAGAGATACAAAAGGATTATATGCAAAAGCTAGAAAAGGAGAAGTAGGCTTGTTTACTGGAGTCACCTCAAATTACGAGGCACCAATAAATCCGGAAATCACTATCAACACAACAAACAAATCAATTCAAGCTAGTCTTAAAGAATTAGAAAATAAAATAATTTCATTTTTGTAAAAGGCCTAAAGAAGCTAAATGAGAAAACATTAGTTTTTTATTATTAAGAATGAATGGAGTTATATTACTACTTTCTCTGCTTAAAAAAGGACTTTTCTAGTCAAAATTAAAATTTATACCAATACAATAAAAAAAGTAAGCGTTATAATTGGTTATATTCTTCAGTTGAAATTAGATCATTTTCTTTAAAAAACATCTTTAGTCTAGCCTTTAAGTCTCTATCCTTTTCTTTACTAAAGTTTTTTAATATAAAATCTTTATCTTCTTTTTTTGACCCATGATAGCCTAAGAACCCAGGTAACTTTGTTTGAATTGCCAATCTCAAAAAACGATTTTCTATATTATTAGGGTATAATTTTAAAGTCTCTTCCATTTTGTTTCTACCCTTTTTAAAATAATTCAGTTTTGTATATGGGTTTATTGCATATTTAGCCTCCATAAACAACAACATAGAACGATAAGCTCCAAATGGTTCTTGAGGTTCATGACGGTTCATATAGTTCTCTGACTTAACAATATAAGATTCCGAAACTGTAGCTAAATAAAATAACTTTCGCAGCTCAATCATTACAGAGTCTTGACTAAACATATTAAGTGAAGCAACTAATAAAAAGAAAAAACCTACAATTTTTTTCATACACTAAAGACGATTAACTGGCTTTAAAAAACATTATTCTTTACTATTCTTGTCGTTAGAGCTAAGCTCCTTTTGCGAAGGTAATAAATTTCTCAGAAAAGGGTGAATAGAAGTCTTTATCTAAAAAATTAGAACTTAAATAAACAATTCAACTTTATTGCAGTTTTAGAATGACAAAAATATCCTTTATCTTTAAGGATAAAACTAAACATTAAATGATCAACTGGAACGATATCTTAACCTATGCTAAAAATGGAAATCTTAAACCTGATACTAGGTTGGAAAAAACAAATGAAGAGTGGAAAGAAACTCTTACAAAAGAGCAATATAGAATAACTAGAGAAAAAGGAACAGAAAGGGCTGGTTCGGGAGCCTTTTGCCAATCCTACGAAGAAGGAGTCTATAGTTGTACTTGCTGTAACTCAAAGTTATTTGATTCTTCTATAAAATTTAGCTCAAGTTCAGGTTGGCCAAGTTTTACACAGCCATATAAACTCAACTCTATTGCTTACATAAGAGATGTAACTTTTGGTATGGAAAGAGTCGAAATAGTCTGTAGTACTTGTGATGCTCACTTAGGCCATGTTTTTCCTGATGGACCAGCTCCTAGTGGATTAAGATACTGTGTTAACTCTGAATCTATTCAGTTAATTAAAGACTAAATCATTTTACCTACTATAATTATTGTAATGAGTTTATTAAAAAAATATCAAACTGTTAGGGCTTACTCGCTGCATTTATGCGAACCTTTAGAGGTTGAAGATTATATTCCACAAATAGCTGAGCACACTAGTCCTCCTGAATGGCACTTGGCACATACAACATGGTTTTTTGAAGAAATGGTTTTGAAAAAACTTAAACAAGATCATAAAGAGTTTAACCCTCAATTTAACTTTCTATTCAATAGTTATTATCAAACGATAGGAGAAAGAGCAAAGAGGAATCAAAGGGGAGTTATTACAAGACCTTTAGTTTCTGAAGTTAAAGCTTATCGAAGCTATATAGATCAAATCATGGTTGATTTACTTTCATGTGAGGTTGATAAAAAAACAACCGACTTAATTATCTTGGGCTTAAATCATGAGCAACAACACCAAGAACTTTTAATAACAGACTTAAAGTACACATTCTCTCATAACCCCATTTATCCTGTTTACAAGAAAGGGTTTGACTTAGTTAGCGATAAGAATGAAAACCAACAAAGTTGGATTTCTGTAGAGAAGGGACTTTATGAAATAGGCTATAATGGAGATGGCTTCTGCTTTGATAATGAATTAGGAAGACATCAAGTTTACCTCGATGATTTTAAAATCTCTAATCATTTAGTAACCAATAAAGAGTACCTAGAGTTTATAGAAGCGGGCGGATACTCTAACTTTAATTATTGGTTGGATGAAGCTTGGTATTGGTTACAAGAAAATGAAATAATAGCTCCACTATACTGGGAAAAAATAAATAATGAATGGTTTTATTACACCTTAAGTGGGTTACAAAAAGTAAAACCAGAGGCTATAGTTGCACATATTTCTTTTTATGAAGCGCAAGCTTTTGCTACATGGAAACAAATGCGTTTACCAACAGAGTTTGAGTGGGAAGTTGCTGCTGATCATTTTAATTGGGGCAAACGATGGGAGTGGACTTATTCAGCATACTTACCCTACCCCAAGTTTAAAACTGCAGATGGAGCTGTTGGAGAATACAATGGTAAATTTATGGTCAACACTATGGTTCTTAGAGGTAGCTCTGTAGCAACCTCCAAAGAACACGAAAGGAAAACCTATAGGAACTTTTTTCACCCAAAATTTCGTTGGCAATGCAATGGAATTAGATTAGTAAAATAAATGAACTTAGAACAATTTAAAACAGACATCGATAACGGATTAAATAAAGAAAGTAAGACTTTGCCTTCTAAATATTTTTACGATAAAAAAGGAGATTCATTATTTGTAGAAATAATGAACCTTCCTGAATATTATCTAACACGGTCTGAATTTGAAATTTTTAACTTAAAGTCTTCTGAGTTAATAAAAAAACTAGGGTTAAAAACTACGACTTATTTTGAATTAATTGAACTTGGAGCTGGAGACGGGTCTAAAACTATAGAACTATTAAAACCCCTAGTAAGTAAAGGGTTTGATTTTAAATATACTCCGATAGACATCTCTGCAAACACTTTAAGTGTTTTAGAAAATAATATTCATGCTCAATTACCAACTTTTAAAGTCGATAAACTTGCTGGGGACTACTTTAACCAACTGGGGAGACTAAAAAACACACCTCACCCAAAAGTGATTTTATTTTTAGGCTCTAATATTGGAAACTTAACCGATGAAAAGTCTAGCCTATTCTTAAACGAAATAGCGAGAAACCTAAACAGTAGAGACAAACTAGTTTTGGGGTTAGATTTAAGAAAAAGTAAGTCGATTGTACTGCCTGCATACAATGACTCAAGTGGCGTTACTAAAGCCTTTAACTTAAATTTGTTAAATAGAATTAATACTACTTTAGACGCTAACTTCAACCTTAATGAGTTTAGTCATACCGCAGAATATGAAGAACAAGAAGGAGTGGCCAGAAGCTTTATTTTAAGTAAAATAAAACAAGAAGTAAGAGTAAATGCATTAGGAAAAGCTTATCAATTTGATAAAGGTGAAAAAATTCATACAGAAATTTCAAGAAAGTACGACGACAAGATCTTAGAAGACATTCTAACTCCCACTTGCTTTAAAATTATAGGGAAATTAACCGATAAAAAAGAGTTCTTTGCCGACTACATTTTAGAAAAGAGATAGCATGGAAATAAAGCTAGGAATATTAGGGCTAGGAAATAGAAGTACGTTATTTTACTTAAATGAACTGAACTCGATCTTCAATAACAAAAAGGGAGGATACTCTACTTGCCCCTACTTATTACTAAATACTAATTTTAACACCATTAACCCTTATTTACCAAATCAATTTGAACAGTTAGTTCCTGTTCTTGAAGCTTATATAAAACAACTAATTAATCTCGGAGCGAAAAAGATATTGATCCCTAATATTACTTTGCATGAAACAATAGATAAAATAACTGAATTCAGTCAAGATATCTTTATTCATCCTTTAGAATTACTAAGTTTAGCGTTAGAAAAAAAAGATGCTAAGAAGCCAGTTGCTATACTTGGAACAAAACACTCCATGAGTAACCCCTATTTTATTAATCGTATAAAAAAAGAGGGGTTTAGCATAAAAAACTTAAACCCTCAGCAAATTCAATTGGTTGATGAGTTCCGAACAGCAATTTATCATCAAACCGAGACAAAGCGATTAAAAATTGCCTTTAACCAATTCGTCAATGATTTGTCAAAAGAGAACACAATCGTTATTGCATGTACGGAACTTTCAGTTTATTTAAATTCAGCAGACTTAAAAAGTATTAACTTACCTCTTTTACAAATAAACCACTCTGTAAACCTAGTTTTAAATTAAGGATTAGTTCCTTATAGTTTTACCTGAGTAAAGGCAAAGACGACATTTATTTCAAAAAAATAACTAAATGAACAAAACACACGAAGAAGTATCCAATTATTACGGGACAGAATTACAAAACACTGACGATTTAAAAACAAATGCTTGTTGTACTCTAACAAGTCCTCCTAAGCAGATTGCCGAAGCGTTAAGTCAAATATCAGACGAAGTAATTTCTAAGTATTATGGCTGTGGATTAACAATTCCTAGCGCAATAGAAGGGTTAAAAATTTTAGATTTAGGTTCTGGAGCTGGAAGAGATTGCTTTATTGCTAGCAAATTAGTTGGAGAAAACGGTTCTGTTATTGGTGTTGATATGACTGAAGAGCAACTAGCTGTCGCAAATAACAATATTGAATACCATAGAGATAAGTTTGGATACAAAACAGCCAATGTAACGTTCATTAAAGGCAATATAGAAAACTTAGGAGAACTAAACCTTGAACCTGGCTCATTCGATGTTATTATTTCAAACTGTGTCTTAAATTTAGCTAACGATAAGTTAAGGGTATTAAAAGACGCTTACAACCTTCTGAAACCAGGGGGCGAAATGTATTTCTCAGATGTCTACTCCAACAGAAGAATCCCTATGGACTTACAAAACAATAGCATCTTATGGGGAGAGTGCTTAAGTGGGGCTTTATATTGGAATGATTTTTTAATCTTTGCAAAACAAGCAGGATTTACAGATCCGCGTGTTATAGACGACAAACCAGTAACTGTCAATAATAAGGAATTAGAAGACTTGTTGGGTAATTTAGAGTTTTATTCGGTTACTTATCGTTTATGGAAAATTGATGGCTTAGAAACCGACTGTGAAGATTACGGGCAAGCGGTTGCTTATAAAGGAGGAATACCTGAAAATGAAATTGCTTTCGAACTAGACAACCACCATTATTTCGAAAAAGGTAAAATAGAATCAGTATGTGGAAACACTTATAACATGTTACATGAAACTAGACTTAGAAAATACTTTGCCTTTTACGGCACTTTCGACACTCACTACGGGATTTATAAAGGTTGCGGAGGTAACATTCCATATCGTTCTTCTAAAGGAGCTACAGAAGAAGATTGTGGTTGTTAAGCTTATTACATAAAAGAGAACAATCAAAGTACATACTTTGTCATTTAACGAAAAAAGCACCTAAATAGGTGCTTTTTTTATTTCTTTATTTTAGAAATTTCACTTCTTAGTCCCTCATAATCTGTTAACTCCATTTTGATAGACCCAAATAACACTTTTGCTTTCGCTAACAAGGGTATTTTATTTGCGTCATCAGAGATCCAAACTTGTAAATCATCTTCCTCTTTAAAAATTCTATCTACCTGAACAACAGGTGAAAATTTTAAAGCATTGTATTTTCCATTTCTAATTTTTACTGTTTCCTTTCCTAAAAATTTAATCTTTAAAGGAAAAACTTCTCCATCTACAAATGAGTCAAATTCGAAAACATCCCCTTTTTTTGCATTAGAAAAATCTAATGTTCTTGCATAATAATATGAAGAAATCATGTCTTGAACATTTGTAGGGGCCTTATATTCTTTCTCTCCTTCCTTTACTTTTCCTTTATTCTGAATAAAAGTATAATCTTGGTTTATTTTATACCCACCTTCGTTAACTCTTCTTAAGAAAATCCAAGGAAACATTCCTTTTTCGTCAATATAACTTTCGTAATGATCGTCTACTTTAAAAAACCAATTAAAAGAACCAACACTTTTTCCTAATCCAACGACCCTATAAAGTCCTCTCCCATTTATTTTTTTTTCTGACTTTTTAACTTCTAAGGTTGCTTCTGCTGCATCAATCACACCATAATGTAACTTATAGGTTAATTTTTCTCCCGCATTAAACGCATTGTTTTTAACCGTTCTGAAACTAAAAGCAGAAGCTTCAATCTGTTGGTTATAAATACCACCAGAAGCGTTAGCACTAAAAATAGCTAAACATAATATTGACAAGATTGATAAACGTTTCATAATTCTAGTTTTTAATATTCTAGTAATATATAAAACAAAATTTATGCCAAATATTAGCTCTTTACAAACTAATAATTAGTATAAACAATCTTTCCTGAAGATTGAACTCCGCTTTGTACAACTGAATAGAAATAAATACCTGGAGAAACTTCTTTGTTTTCATTATCTTTTCCGTTCCAAACCACTTTATTCTCTCCAGAGGTCAATAATTGTCTATCTAACAACTTTGAAACTAATTGCCCTCTCATGTCATAAATATAAAGACTTGTCACTTCAGATTTGGAAATATCCAATGACAAAGTGGTCTCAGAGGAGAAAGGGTTGGGATAAACTTTTACCGATGATGTTTTGTTATGTTCTGCAACTTCTACAGAGTAAAACTCTTGTGTTAAACTATCTAAATCTAAATTTTCATCCCCATTTTGGTATAGTAAAAAGTGAAAATAGACGATAAACATCTCGTCTGTAGTATTAAAACCTCCATTAATATCAATCGGAGGGTCATTAGGGTTGTGGTGATTATTGCTGGTATTATCATATATCGCTCGCCCGTGAATAGTAGAGTTAGCAGGTAGTTTTTTTGCTTTTTTAAAGAACAAAAACTCTTGCCAGTCAAAATCCCATTCATTAATTCTTGCAAACTTTATTGTATCGTTAGAAGATGAATTAGTTGCGTATGCCTCAATGGATTTTCCTATCAAGTGCATATGAGGAAAGACGCTCAAAACTGATACATCAAAAGGAGCACTATTTTGATCTTGATATAAAGTATCAATTGTGTTCGCTAGAATTGTAAAACCTCCACTACCGTCTATTCTATTAATTGCCGGTAAACTTGTAATCTCTCTTATCGATACTGCATCATCATAAAAGTATAACCTTACTTTAGTACTATCTTTTAGCCCAGCAGAACCTGCCGGGTAATGCATTGCCAATACTATATTCGATCCAGCATCTAAGGTATAGCCCATGTTAATGTTACCTTGCCCCGGAAAAACTGTAGGCAGTGCCCCTGGAGTATAACCACCCAAAAGCCCTGTTGTTGGCCCATTACAATCACCGCTCGTTGTATCTGAAGCATAGGTTCCAGCAGGATCTGTAAAAACTAATGCATGGTGTACAATTGAAGTATTACCTGGTATTATTTCAAATGCTTTTAATTTTTTACTCGTTGTTAACCCTGTTGGAATAGAAAAACAAACATAATCGTCCTGAATAAAGTTAGCTTTACTAGTATAAACAGGAGCATCTATAACTAAATCAGGTGTTTGAGTTAAAAACCCTTCATTTGCAAATACAGGTTGTGGGGGAGTATTAGATGGAATTCCTTCTGGAGCTCCTTGTGCTACCCAGTCTAAGATCGCATTTTTTTCTGCAGAGGTTAAAAGACGTTCGTGTGCATATCTTTGGTAGGAAGTATCAGCAGTCCAAGGTGGCATATTTCCATTTGCAACAGCTGGGGAAATAGCTAGCCTATAATCATAAGCTTCTTGATAGGTCATTAAGCTAAACGGAGCTATTCCATTAGGGTTATGACAGCTTGCGCAGTTATTATATACCACTTCTGCAACGTCGTCGCTCCAAGTAACTTGTGCTTTTCCGATTAAAGATAAAAGTAAAAAAGGGATTAGAATATATTGTGTTTTCATATAAAAGTGCGTGAGTTTATTATGCAATATACAACTAAAGTACTATAAAACAAACCTCTATAGCTCTCTTCGAATGTTTTGAAATAATAATAAACTATTAAAAAATGAAAAAAACATGACTCCTGCTTGTCTCTCTAAAGTATTATCTGTTAAAAAACTGATTGAAATAATCAATAAAAAATACAAATACAGCGCTTTATTTTGTTGTAAATAAAAAAAAGGGAGGTAGAGTAATGCCAACCAGATAATAAGCCCAGTAATTCCAAGCCCAACAGCAAAAGCTAAGTATTGGTTATGAACTCTTTTTCTGTTCTTTCCTATAAGTTTAGACTTGTTACTTTCATAATAAGCCATAAACTCATCATGAACGTCTCCTAAGCCAACTCCAAAAAGCAAATTTGACTTTAATAAATTCATACTTGCTTTTAAATAAATAAACCGTTGAGTAATTGAATGCCCGTTTGGGTTTTGCCCTTTTTTAAATCGTTGATATTGAAAAAAAACATCTTTAACCCTTTTATCTATACCTGTCAGTTTTTCGCAACAGTTTGTCTCTCCGTTTTCAATCATTTTAACCTCAGCGTCAGATAACTGGAGCAACCCCTTTTCATCCTTTCTAAAGCCTTTTGAGGTTAAAAACCGATATAAAGTTCCCCAAACAGGTTGTCCTTTATTGTCTAGGCCATTAAACGGAACCTCACTTCGTTGATTCCAGCTTTTTTTCAATTCAACTGGAGCGACATATAACCAAACCCTATTCCCATTTTCTAGCCAATTATCTTCTAGACGGTGTTGATAAACTTCTCCTAGTTCTGTTTTCTGATCTAAAGAGGAAGAGTCTATTGGTTTTGGAATAAAATTATGTTCGAAAATAGCGTTAATGTGCGATAATGAAATAAAAAATAAACTTCCAAAAATGAAAATAAAAAAAACACTATAAGCTTTGTTTTTTTTTTGATAAACAGAATTAAAAAGAAATAAAAAGCTAAAGGATATCAAAATAAAGAGTCCTGTAAATGCTTGTAAAACAAATAAAAAGAACACAAACCAAAAAATTAAAAAGAGAGAGGGAAATGAACTAAATAATTGTTCCTTTTTTCTTGTAAATAAGACTAATGTAACAATAGAAAAGCAGACCAATAGACTTAATCTAATGTGAGAAATAAATACTGATATATTTCTAACGTCGTCTATACTTTTTTCAATAGGAATAAGCTCTAAATAGACTAGAAAACTAACAATAGTACTAAAAAAAGTTCCTAAGATAAAAAACCGAAAGATCGTTAAGAGGTACGCTTTCTTTAATTTTATTGTTCCCAAAATTAAAGGAAATAAAAATAAAGGAAGTTTTACCTTTAAGTCATTAAAGGCATAATCAAAATCAGAAGTATTAATTAACCAAAAAAACAATGAAAAATAACCTGCTATAAGAAAATAAGGAATAAACTTTAGGTGCTTTGCTCGCTTATGCTTCTCCTTAAAACTACCCTCCAATAACCAATTAATAAATAATGCAATACTAGCGATGCTCATAATTATTTCTCCTGTCGACAATCCAATGACTAGAGCAACAGAAAAAAAAACATAATTGTACTCAAAAAAGTTTTTCTGGTAGTTATATACCAGCTGTTTTAACCTTTTATTCCCAGTATATATGCTACCCATTAAATAACTTAAATTATTTTTGGATAGATAAAACCTCATTATAGAGCGTTTCGTCGTTTAGCACTTTAAGCGCCTCTTGTATGAATGAATCAGAAGTTAATGAAGCTTCAACTCTTCCTCTCTGATAATAGTACCTAGAAACAATTTCGTTTTCTAGTATTTCTAATATTTCTTTTTTATATCGTAGTAAATCTGAGTCTAAGTCAGGCTTTAATTTGTTTAGCAATGCATCAAACTCTGATTGAGAGTCTTGTAAGTACTTTTCATCTTTAGCTATTTCATGAAGCTGCTCAAGCATTTCTTGAGAATCTGTCGTATAGCTAATTTTACCTTCTTCTTTTATACTATTCATGAAAGCTTTATACTCTTGATCTGTAAGGTGAAAATCTTTACTTGAGGTGATTGAAGGGTGTGTTTTTTCATATTCTGTAGCAAAGTCAAAAATGTGGTTTTCTGTAACCAAAACTGCTGTTAGTTTACTGTAAGCTTCCTCTTCTATTTCAACATCAGGGTCTACGCCTCTCCCATCTCTTACAATTCTTCCGTTTTTTGTTTTAAAAGCATGTATTAAACTATCCGAAACCTCATAAACTTTTCCTTTGGTGTCTCTATGTGAATAATCAAGCTTTTGAATACACCTCCCACTTGGAGTATAGTACTTTGCAATTGTAACTTTAACTTTGCTTCCAAAGTTAATATCTTTAGTTTGTTGAACTAAACCCTTTCCATAACTTCTTTGCCCGATTACAACTCCCCGATCTAAATCTTGAATACTACCAGAAACGATTTCGCTTGCAGATGCTGAATGATCATTTATTAAAACGACTACCGGCATTCCTTCATCAAAAGGTGAGTTTTGTGTCTTGTAACTTCTATTCATCGTTTCAATTCTACCTTTTGTTTCTACAACCAGCTGACCTTTAGGGGTCCAAAAATTAACAATATTTACAGCCTCATGTAACAAACCTCCTCCGTTGTCTCTTAAATCCAGCACTACTTTTTTCATGCCAGAGCTATCTCTTAGCTTTCTTAAAGCAGCTCCTATATTCTTACTCGCAGTATTGGTAAAAGAAGTTAATTTTACATAACCAACCTCATCGTCTAACATTCCAAAATAAGGAACCTCGGCTATTTTAACCTCTTCTCTTTTAAAAGTTTTAGTGTTTTCAACTTCTCCCCTTCTATATTTTATTGTTAATTCTGTCCCTGCTCCCCCCTTTAAGATATCACTCATATCTTTTGTCGTTTTTCCCAAAACTGAAATTCCATCAACTTCCAATAAAATATCTCCTGCCTTCAATCCATTTTTTTGAGCAGGAAAACCTTCATAAGGTTCAGTGATCATGATATATTCGCCCTTTTGCTGTATCAACGAACCAATTCCTCCGTATTGCCCAGTTGTCATATAACGATAATCTTCTATTTTACTCTCGGGAATGTATACGGTATAAGGGTCTAAAGACCTCAACATAGCATCAATACCCGTTTTCATTATTTTACCTGGTTGTGGTTCATCTACATAATACGTGTTAATTACATTATAAACAGAAGACATTGTTCTAAGATTTTTTGTTATCTCAAAAAAATTATCGTCATCTTTTGCATTAAAATAATAAGAAACACTGAAGGTGGTAGCGCTAGTTAAGAATAAACCAATGGCTAGGAAAGATATAAGGTATTTTAATTTCATTTTTCTATTTCTTGTTGTAAACGTATTAAAGATAGTTTTATTTTTTCTTCAATGATAGAATATGCAAAAAATTCCTTACCGATGTAGCCAATATAAATAGCTAAGCTTTTTTGCTCGTTAACTAAGCTACTTGTAAGCAGGTCTTGGTTTGTACGATAAGCTTCTCTCATCATCCGCTTTAGACGGTTACGATCAACAGCTTTTTTAAAATTTCTTTTAGGAGCAGAAAAAACTAATTTTAGCGGGACTGAAGCTTCTTGCTCAATGTAACTTACCCTAATTGGATATTGAATAAACCCTTTTTTGTTTTCAAAAATTGCTTTTATAACGCTTCTACTTTTTAAACTGGAAGACCTATTCAAAGTTTGATTCATTTTTAAAAAATAAAAAAGCCGACTGTTATCGGCTTTTTCTTGTTTAGTTTATTTATTGTCTTTTAAGTACTTTTCTATTGCCATTGTCATGGATGGGGTACCAGGCTGAGGTGCTCTTATTTCTATTTTTAAACCCGCTTCCTCAACTGCTTTTTGTGTTGTAGGTCCAAAAACGGCTATTTTAGTCTTGCCTTGAACAAACTCCGGAAAGTTTTTAAACAACGACTCTATACCAGAAGGACTATAAAAAACGAGCATGTCGTATTTTACTTCTTCAAGGTCTGAAAGGTCACTACATACTGTTTTAAACAAAATGGCATTTTGGAAGTTTATACCTGCCTTTTCTAACTCTTCGGGAATAACAGAACGTTGAATATCCGAACAAGGGACAAGAAACTTCTCTTTTTTCTGCTTTTTAAGTACATCCAATAAATCAGTGATTCTTTGTTTTCCAACAAATATTTTACGCTTTCTGTAAACGATATAGTTTTGTAGGTAGTAAGCTACCGCTTCTGAAATACAAAAGTACTTCATATCATCAGGAACTGTGTAACGAGTTTCCTTTGCCATTCTGAAGTAATGGTCTACAGCATTCCTAGAGGTTAAAATAACAGCCGTAAAATCTCCAAAATTTATCCTTGACTTTCTAAACTCTTGCTCTTCTACCCCCTCTACATGTATAAACGGTCTAAAATCAATCGTTAACTTATTCTTTTCTGCAAGGTTTTCAAACGGGTTTTTACCCGCTTTAGGCTGTGGCTGTGAAACTAAAATAGATTTAATCGGCATAATAATTCTGTTTAATTCTGCCTTGAAACACTTGTAAATATTGATTTTTTAATAAACTAATAGCTGAAAACCAATACATAGCGGTAAAATTTCAAGGGTGCAAATGTACAAAAAAATATAAACCCATGAAATTTTTATCTCAAAGCTTTGAAGGATACTTTGAATAACTTTATTTAATAACAAAATAATTACTACTAACTTAATGTATGTTTTTACCCAAAGAACAACATCAACCCCCGATATGTTTGAGGGAAAAAAATATAAACCAACAACTCCCGGAAGTAAAAACAACCCTAATGTTTGAAAAAAATATTGATTATATCTTTGGTGTTCTAGTTCAATAGACTTGGTGTTGCTTATGGATCCTACTAGTTTTTTTAATCCAATATTAATAATATACCAAAACATGACCATAAAAAACAAAAGAAGAAAAATAATCACATTACCTCCTTCAATATACCTAGCAATATCCTGGCCAATGAAGTAATTTAAGACAATTGCAATAACCACAAAAGAGTTTAGTAAAAGAATCATGGAGTACTTTAATGAAGCATTTGTTTCTTCTCTGATAGACTGTCTAAAAAACCTTAGGTTAAAAAAACTTTTGACAGAGGTAGAAATAGAGTCATTCCTTTGTTTTACATAAGCAATTGAAACTAGGGAGAGTAAGACAATAAAAGCAACCCATAAAAAGGAACTAGTTGGCCTTGGTATTGCTTCTATAAAAAGTAAATGAATCATTAAATAATATTTATTCTAATAAAAATCATATAAAGGTCTGTTTTATATCATACAAATAAAATATTTCTTCGTATATTTTTGTGAAACTTTGATTGTAAACATTAAAAAATACATTACTCATGAAAAAAATACTTGTTCCTACAGATTTTTCTGAAGCAGCTTTTAATGCTTTAGAATATGCGACGAACTTAGCTCATAAGATGAATTCAGAAATCATTTTGTTAAACTCTTTTACCCTTCCTAGCTCTTCAGTAATGATTGATTTACTTCATGTACTAGAAAACGATAGTAAAAACGAGCTTAAAAAAGAAAAAGCGAAAATTACTTCAAAACATCCTGAAGTAAAAATTGAAACAGTTAGCATTAATAACGACTTAGTCTCTGCTGTTAAAAAATGTTCTGACAAACACAAGGTTGATTATATCATAATGGGAACAACTGGAGCTGATGGAATAAAAGAAGCTTTTGTTGGGAGTAATACAGCTAGATTAATCCAAGAAGTTAACATCCCAATAATAGCGATACCTCTTGGCTGTGTTTTAACTTCAAACCTCAACATTGCTGTTTCTTCCGATTTAAAAACCCTAAAATCGATCTCAGTTTTTGACCATGTAAAAGAAATTGCAAATCATTTTAAAAGTGAGTTCCACTTAATTAATGTTTCTGAAGATTTATCTAAAGTGGATCCTACTGACTTTGTAGAACATGCTGCAGACATTGATGATCTATTTATAGATTATAAACACTCTTTTAAGTTTTTAGAAAACAATGACTATGAAACAGAAATTCTTGATTATATCTCTACAAGTAAGATTAACTTATTAGTTGTAATTTCTAGAAAAAGAAACTTTTTTAAACGACTATTTCATAAAAGCATCTCTAAAAAGCTAACCATGCATTCTCCTGTACCTATAGTTGTGTTGACTGAATAAAAATATTCGTTAACTGTGCTTATTTTTAAGCTGACTATTTATTCTCTACTTTATCTAACTTCTTTTGCAAAACAGCTAGCTTTGTAGTCATAGAAGTATTAGAGATAACTTCCGATGAGTACTTTCCTACAATTTTCCAAACTTCAGTTTTTTTATTTAATGCTACTGTTCCTTTTGGCAAGTTGGGGTTTAAAGGGGTTATAGTAATGCTACTTTCCTCTAACTCCAATACCCCTTTGTAAATAAACTCACTATCAACAACAACACCTAAACAGTCAGGTTTATTTTTAGTCAGGTTTATTTTTTCCATAAAAAGTAAATCTCCGTGTAGAAAACCACTATTATTAAAAAACAACTGGTTACCGTCATTAAACAGTACTCTTTTTTCTGTTTTGGGAGATCCAAAAGGAAAAATGATTCTAGGAATTTGATTTAAAAAAAATTTATCTTGTTTTTTTGAAGGATACTCCTCTAAAAACTCTTTGGTAACATACAATGAACCTTCTTTCTTATTGGTATTTTGAATAACCAGTTCATTTAATGCTGTAAAGTTAGAGATCTCATTAACCGTTAACTCTTTTCTTACTAATTTATCTATTGGAAGTTTATAGTAAGTTGCAATTTTTATAATCGTATCAATTTTGGGTTCTGCTCTAAGCTCTTCGTAAGAGCCAATGTTTGCTCTAGTTAAACCAAAAAGATTAGCAAAGTCTGTTTGGTTCAACCCTTTTACGCTCCTTATTTTTTTTATGTTTATTCCTAATACCGACATCGTACCAACAAATTTAGTATTATTTATGAATAAAACAGCTAAAAAAAATCAAAATGCAAATTATTTTAGTTTTTCTTGCTAATTTAATTAGTTTGTTCTACTTTTATAAAAAAATAAAACACACCATATGGAAACAACACAAAATCACTTCCAAAAAATAAAAGAATATTTAGTAGACTTAGACTATGAGGTAAAAGTGGAAGACGAAGAGAATGGATTATTTGTAATCGAAAAAGAAGAGGATGGAATTTATAACTTAATATTAGATTGTGAAGATCCAATATTAATAATGGAGCAGTTTCTTTTTGAAGTAAAAAATGAAACTCCAGATCTTTACAAAAAATTACTAATGAAGAATAGAGATATTGTACATGGTGCATTTGTCTTAGATCAAAATAAAGTTTCTTTCAGAGACACTTTACAAATAGAAAACTTAGATAAAAATGAGCTAGAAGGGTCAATTAACTCCTTAAGTTTATTAATGACGGAGTACAATAGAGAGTTAATTGAATTCTCAAAATAAATTAAACGATAAAAAAACAACATCATGAGTATATTTAGTAGACTTTTTAAAATAGGACAATCAGAAGCACATAATTTAGTAGATAAATTAGAAGATCCAATTAAATTAACAGAACAAGGAATTAGAGACTTAAAAAAAGATTTAGATGAATCTCTAAGAGCTTTAGCTGAAGTGAAAGCATTAAGAATTCGTTCGAATGCAGAGATGAACAAAGCTAAATTTAAAACAGAAGATTTTGAAAAAAAAGCAATGTCTTTGTTAAACAGTGCTAAAGAAGGAAAAATGGATACTGCAGAAGCAGACCGTTTGGCAGGAGAGGCATTAAAAAGAGTACAGCAAGCAAAAGATAATCACGCTAGAGCTAAAGCTGAAGTTGTAAAGTTTGACTCTTCTATCTCACAATTACAATCTAACATTAACAAAGTTAAATCTATGATTAATAAATACGAGAACGAATTAAAAACGTTAAAAGCTCGTATGAAAGTAAGTAAGGCAACTAAGAAAATTAACAAACAATTATCTCAAGTTGATTCTAACGGTACGATCGCAATGTTAGAAAAAATGAAAGACAGAGTGAACGAAGAAGAATCATTAGCAGAAGCTTATGGAGAAATTGCCAACGAATCTAAAAGTGTTGACGAAGAAATTGATGCTGCTTTAGAAAATGTTGACGCTACTTCTACTGATGCTTTAGCAGATTTGAAGAAGAAAATGGGAATGTAATTTCTACTTCTTTACGAAATGATATTTTAGTGCGTTCGAGCGGGCTATACACTATATCTTTTCTTAAACAAAAGAAAAGGATGCCGTTACTATCCCTAACGCGAAATAAGATAACAATTAGTAATCGTAGGTTTTTAAATCAACCGAAGTAAATTGTATTTTGTAGTTCAACCCTAACAGATTTTAAAAACCTGTTAGGGTTACTATGCTTCATTAAAAACCATAAATAAGTTACTTTATTTACAGTAAAATCACAACACCTATTTTTAAACATATTCCTCACACTACCAAATTCATTTATAAGTCTATTAACCCCAACAAAAAAAATAATGATAAAGAAAATAGAAAAAGGATATGCATTTGAAAAATTTCATAGAATTGGAGGTTATATAGCTCAACTATTTGGAATATATCAGTTTATTACTCAAACACTCGACTATTTCAACTATCGCTATTTCAATTTGTTTACATTTGGAATTGCAGTAATAGTTTTTATTGCAGGAGTAATTTTATCCTATACTAAAGAATACATTATAATTGATTATGCTAACTCAAAACTTACTAAAATTTTAAACCTATTAGGTAAAGAAACCAAAAAAGAAATCAGCTTAAATCACTACAAATACACCACCATACTAACAAAAAGATTTACCGAAGACAATGGTAACAGTGAAAATGACGAAAGTTGGTATGGAGCTGCAGACGATCACTTTATACAGTATGAAATCGTATTTCTAAAGCAAAACCATAGAGGGAAATTTTTAATAGAAAGATACGACACCTTTGAAGAAGCAAAACAGTTTGGAGAAGAACTTGTAAAATACACAGGAAAACCATTAGTAAAATACAGCCCTAAAAGAATAAGCAACAGAAGATGAACAATCAAATAATAATAAATAACGGGTTGGTATTTGGCATACCAGCAAGAATTTATACCTTGTTATTATTTATTCCAAGTGCTTTTTTAATGCTGCTTTACGGTTATGCTTTTTTTATATCTGGAGAAGAGACAAAAATGGGCATCTTTTTATTTCTTTGTGGAATATTGGTATCGGGCATTATTATTTTTGTCCTTTTTACATCAGAAGGAATACAGGTAAATATAGAAAATAAAACATTTAGACCCTATTTAAAAACAATAGGATATACTAGGGGGAAATGGCTCTCCCTGGGTTTATTTAATTATTTAAGCATAATAGAATCAAGGAAAAGCGGTAGAATAGGAAGAGTAACTACTGTTGGCGTTTCTGAAACTTCATACAATCTAATTATAATGGATAAAACCCATCGGAATAAGAAGATATTGAAAAACTTTGATACATTTAGTTCTGCAAAACTATTTGCAGACCAACTCTCAAAACAAACAGAATTACCTTTAGTAAAATACGCACCTAAAAGATTATCAAACAGTACAAGAAGATAAATATGCAAGCATTAGGACACCATACTTTAATTGAACTTTATGATTGTAATTCTGAAAAGATTAATGACACTTTACTGGTAGAGAACACCCTTTTAAAAGCTGCTGAAATTGCTAATTTATCGGTTGTTAAAACAACCATACATCATTTTAATCCAATAGGTGTAAGTGGTGTTGTGGTAATTAAAGAAAGTCACATTGCTATACACACTTGGCCAGAGCACAATTACGTTGCACTAGATTTTTTTACCTGTAACGAGTCTTATGAACTGACAAAGGCGGTCGACTATATTTACACTATATTTGAAGCCAAGGGGATAGAGAAAAAAGAAATTAAACGTGGTTTAATAGCCCAAAATGAAAAATAAAGACTTTTCTAAAACAACAAAAGTTATACTCATTGTTTGTCTGATTATATTTACTATTGCACTAGCATATAGAGAACATAAACTAGAGGTTGGTCATACGGTTGGTTAGGAACAGTTGATTACATTTATAAAAATAATAATTCAAGAAGATGAAACTAAAACAAAGCATCTATCAATTAATTGACGACGATAAAGGAAATCACAAAGCAGATGCTTATTTAGATTTTTTTATTTCAGGATTGATTATTCTAAATGTTTTAGCTGTTTTAGTCGAGTCATATGACGGGCTATCTGCCAACATCAAGTTTTCCTTACATGTTTTTGATTTAATTTCAGTTGCTATTTTTACCTTAGAATACTTAATTAGAATATGGACAGCAGACTTACTTTACAGTGAAGTTTCACCTACAAGAGCAAGGTTTAAGTTTATCTTCTCAACTTATGGTGTAATTGATTTAATAGCTATAATTCCATTCTTTTTGCCATTCATAATAAAGTTAGACTTAAGAGTTCTAAGAGCCTTAAGATTAATTAGATTGCTTAGAGTTTTAAAGCTTGGGAGGCATTCAAACTCTTTAAAGATGGTAGGAAGTGTCCTAAAAGAGACGAAGTTTGACTTATTAGTCACCTCTTTTGTTGTTATGATTTTATTATTAATTGCCTCTACTTTAATGTTTTATTTAGAAAGCGGTGAGCAGCCAGAAGCATTCAGCAATATTGGTCAATCCCTTTGGTGGGCAGTGGCTACACTTACCACGGTTGGGTACGGCGACATCTATCCAATAACAGCTGGAGGGAAAATTTTAAGCGGAATTATTGCATTATTAGGAGTGGGTATTGTAGCTTTACCTACTAGTATTTTAAGTTCTGCTTTTGTTGGTAAACTTCAAGAAAGAAAACAAAAGAAGAAAATTGTATGTAATTGCCCACATTGTGGAAAAGAGATTTAGACTATGAATGACTCATCTTTCGAACCAAAATTAACCGACTTAAAAATTGGATATACTTTTGACTACAACCTTAAAACTTGGATAGTAGAGGAAGTCTATCACTATAAGTGGGGCAATAACTTTAAAAGTAAAGAATATAAAGTATACGCTGGAGATGAGGAAGGCTACCTAGAGGTTGAAGATGATGGAGTGCTTAAAATACTTTTTAGTAAGGACATAGACATTAAACTTAGAGCTGTTGATTTTTTACCTTATTCTGACCCACTACCAAGCATTAACTACGAAGGAAAGACCTACAGTTTTAATGAGAAGTTTAATTCAGAAGCCAGAAATGATGAAGATAACTATTGGGAGTCTTTTTACCTATGGGACTACTATGATAGCTTAGGAGAAGAGTT
>JAGXIB010000045.1 GCA_024635865.1 Flavobacteriales bacterium | reverse complement strand
GAAATAGTACTACAGCTTGGTATGTAGAGCAAGCAAGTATAGATCCTGTTAGAGGAGATGGATTTGTTGGTAAGGTTTCAGAAGGAGGGAATGTTAATTTTAATGGCATTGCTTTTAATCCTCATGGGCATGGAACTCATACAGAATGTGTCGGTCATATTACACCTGAGTTTCATTCTATCAACCAGACATTAAAAACCTTTCACTTTAATTCGTTATTAGTTACTATAAATCCTATTGAGTTTGATGGAGAAGAATCAAAATGGAAAAAGAAAGGAGATTATCTAATTACTAAAGAACAGTTGATTGCACAAATCGGGAATAAAGAAGTCCCAGAAGCATTAATTATTAGAACATTACCAAATAAAAAAGATAAGTTATCTAAAAACTGGAGCGAAACAAATTGGGCTTATATAGAGGAGTCCGCTGCTGCTTATATTGCTAAATTAGGAATAAAACATTTATTAATAGATTTACCTTCGGTTGATAGAGAGTTTGATGGGGGGCTATTGTTCGCGCATAAAGCCTTTTGGAACTATAATGAAACTAAACGTTTAGAGTCTACCATTACCGAGATGATATATGTACCTGACAATGTTAAAGATGGGGAGTATTTCTTAAACTTACAAATTGCTAGCTTCGAAAATGATGCTTCACCAAGTAAACCTATTTTGTTTGATTATTTGTAATTCTTATTTCTGCATAAGGGATAGAAGTGATATCCTTTTTTAGTCCTTTCGAGTGTTTTTGAAATGGAATGGAAAAAATGTATCGAGAAAAGTCTAAAAAGATTTAGCAAATAGCCCGACCTTGACGTTAGGAAAGGACTGCCCAAAACGATACTTAAATAGGTCTTCATAATTTTTCATTTACACATTTAGTATTCCATTCAAAAACTTATCTTTGTTTCAGATGCAATTCAATAAAATAATAGGTCAAAATGACATTAAAGAACACTTAATTGATACAGTTAAGAGTAAAAGAATTAGTCATGCTCAGTTATTTTTAGGTCCTGAAGGCTCTGGAAGTCTTCCTTTAGCAATAGCTTACGCTCAATATATTTTATGTAGCAATAAATTAGACAGTGATTCTTGTGGGAACTGTCCATCTTGTTTAAAAGTACAAAAATTGAGTCATCCTGATTTGCACTTTTCTTTTCCTATTCATTTACTAAAGTCTACCCGTACTTCAGACGATGTTTTTCTGGAGTGGAAAAAACAGTTTGAGACTTCAATTTATTTTGGTTTACAAGATTGGTACAGAACTTTAGGAAATGACAATAAACAAGGAACTATAGGAACGGATGAAAGCCAGAAAATCGTTAAGAAAATTAGCTTAAAGTCTTTCGAAGGGGGCTATAAGATCTTAATTATGTGGATGCCCGAACAAATGAATAATCAGGCTGCTAACAAGTTGCTAAAGATTATTGAAGAACCACCAAAAAACACGTTATTTATTTTAGTTTCTGAGAATCAAGAAAATATTATTTCTACGATTCTTTCTAGAACTCAGTTGATCAAAATTCCAAGGCTAAAGGAAAAAGAGCTAAGTGATCATTTAGTTAAAAGTGAAAGTTTGTCTTTAGAGGAGGCAGAAACATATGCCCATTTAGCCGAAGGAAATGTTAGTTTGGCCATATCCTTAATGAGTGATAAAGAAGCAGCATCTTTTAATTTAGATAATTTTATTAAGTGGATGCGTTTGTGCTATACTCGTAATGTTGGCGAAACAATCGATTGGGTCGATAGTATTTCAGGTGCTGGTCGTGAAGCTCAAAAAAACTTTATCGTTTTTGCTTTAGGAATGTTTAGGCAAAGTATTGTAGGACATTATGCTGATACAGACTTGGTTATTTTAACAACTGCACAACGTCAATTTTTAGATAAATTCTCACCATTTATTAATCATAAAAACATTGTTGTATTAACAGAAGTGTTAAACGATGCTCACTATCACTTAGAGCGAAACGCTAACCCTAAAATATTATTTTTAGATGTTTCACTTAAAGTTTATGCTTACTTGAAAAGAAAATAAACGCTGGTCAGGTTTTAAATGTGCTAGGGTCAATGTTTTGAGCTTAATATAGTCATAGACTTATTTTTATACTCGTCAATTACTGTATAGTAACCGCAATATCTAACCCCTCTAATGGCATATATTTTTGTTTGTAAAGTGTTTTAATTTTTGCAATCACCTCATGACCTTTATCTATTTGTTTACTGATGATTCCACTAGATTTTTTAGAAACATACCCTATCTTAAATCCCTTGTAAAATACACCAACAGCTGTTTTATCCCAAAGCCTTGCATAGTCTCTTTCTAAGACTAGTTCTGCCCCAATATTTAGGTGATGATAAATATAGATCATATCGTGTTTAGTTAGCTCGTCTATTTGAGTTAAGATACCTAAGCTTGGTAAATTTTGTTGGGGAACTTGTATTTTTAATTGTCTCATAATAATTGTTTTTAAAAAGTTAAAGAATATATTTTTATGCAACATTGCTCAATAATGAAAAGTCATTTAGAATAATACGCTCTCCGTTAATAGAAGAAAGGTTTACTTCAGATACGAAGTCGTTTGTTTCGAATAGGCTAGAGACTAACTCGTCATAGATGTCAATTCCGCTTTGTAATAATTTTGACACGATTTGATTGAATTGAATAAAGCTAATAGATAAGTTGGTATAATACTTTTTATTGTTTTTTTCAATTCTACAGGCCATCATTAATCCATCATCGTCTTTTTCATAAACAAGGTGAGAAATTTCGATTGAGTCGTAAAAAGTAGTAGAGTCTAAATTGTTTATTGTGTTCATAGTGTATTGTTTTAATGATTACAATACAAACTTAGAACCTCACAACGTAATTTATTTACGTTGCTTAAATTTTTTAAAATTAAGTTATAAATCTCTTCTTTTTATTAAGGCGTAAGCTCCATATATAAATAGTGCAGACCAAACTAAAGAAACAATAACATTAAAAATTGGAACATCATAACTTTGAGCATAGACTCCTCCCAATTGATTCGATATTTCTTGAACACCTTCTAACCTTGGAATAGGGTTAGGAATTAGACTTTCACTAGAGTTAAAAGGAAAAGTAGATTTAATAAAAGCAGTAGTTTCACGATCTAAAGAAAAACTAATAAACAGGCCAACAAAGCCTTCAATAATATAAAGTATAAAAAGAGCTCCTATTGCAAAAGCAGAGCGTTTTATCCATATTCCCATAAATAAACCCATAGAAAAGAAGCTGATTAATTTTATGAAAAATGCAACTAAGTATTCTAAGTCAGTAAAGATCATGCTTACACTTTTGTCTGTCGAATAGATTAGGCCTAAAATAAGAGAAACAATAAACACGAATATCGTCGAAGCTAGCGACATTGCAACAACCATATAAAATTTGGACAAAACATACTCCTTTTTACTTAGTCCATCAATAAGGTTTTGTTTAAGTGTTTTATTCGAATACTCATTCGCTACCATCGAGACGATAACGAGTAATAAAAAGAATTTTAATATAGCGGCAAAATAAGTGTTGAAATGCCAGATTAGAGGGAACTCAAAAAGACCTTGTTCAGCTAACTTAAAGTTTATAGGACCTAAATTAACCTCGATAGCACTAATCAAAGCAATGCAACTTAGTAGACCAAAATAAAATATAACTAAGACTTTACTTGCTCTATTGTGACGAAGCTTAAAGAATTCAATACTTAATAATCGGATCATCTAACTTTAATTATTTAGTGAGTGTTAAGAACTGTTGTTCTAGGTTTGGTTTACGTTTTACTAAATGAGACAAAGCAAAGCCTTTCTCAATTAAAAGTTGATTGAATTCACTTGCCGAAACATCTTGGTTCAATATTGCGATAATTACCCCATCTTCTATTTTGACTGATTCTATCCCATAAAAAGAAGGAAGTTGTTCAAGTAACTCTTGCTCTTTAGCATTAACCTTTAATTCTAGTAAGCCATGTGAGGTTGTAATTTCATCAACTCGTCCATCATATAATTTAATTCCATTTCTAATGACAATTACATAATTACATATTTTTTCAACTTCATCTAATAAGTGAGAAGCAAATAAAATGGTAGTCCCTTCGCTAGCGATTCTTTTTATTATTTCTCTTATTTCATGAATCCCTTGCGGGTCAAGTCCATTGGTTGGCTCATCCAAGATTAAGATTTCTGGGTCGTTTAGTAAAGCTGAGGCAATTGCTAAACGTTGCTTCATTCCCAAAGAGTATGTTTGAAAGGAGCTATTCCTTCTTTCATAAAGGTTTACCGTTTTTAATTTTTCGTCTATTTTTGAAGTAGAGATGTTTTTTATTTTACAAACAAGCTCTAAATTTTGAACAGCAGTCATGTATGGATAGAAGTTAGGTCGTTCTATAATCGCTCCTACCTTCTTTAATGCCTCATGTGTTGATATGCTTCCATCAAACCAAGTAAAGTCTCCTGAGGTTTTGTTTACCACATTGAGTATGATACCCAAAGTTGTCGATTTTCCACTTCCGTTTGGTCCAAGAATTCCATAAACGTTTCCTTTCTTTATGTTTAATGAAAGGTTATTGACAGCATGTACTGTTCCAAATTTCTTGTTTAAATTAGTGATTGTAAGAATATTTTCCAAAATAGTAAGTGGGTTTTAAAAATAGATACGTTTTCTTATCGATTCGTCCGAAACAAATTCACAGCTGTATTCTTTTTTTATTATTTTTTTACGATGTTTTGCGATAAAGTCGTAAACACCGTCTCTTATAAACTTTGGAACAACCATAAATAGGTAGAGTAAAGGAAATAAACCTTTTAATTTTTTACTAATTGTTAAGGCAGCTGTTGATTTGTAATAAACTTTATTTTCTATGACATAAATAATAGTAGAGTTTATGTCAGCCGTTATGTTGTGTTTTTTGATTAGTTCCTTTCCTTTTTCACTCTGATTTGAACACACTTCAATTGATTCTGTTTTGTCTTTTTTTAAAATAAGCATGACAGACTTATTACAGAAAGCACAGTCTCCATCAAAAATTACAATAGGGTTTTTAGTGTTGGTCATTATTGTTTAATAATTTTCTTAGTGCTCACTCCACTATCTGTCTTAATAGTAAAGAGATAAATCCCACTAGCCAGGCTATTAGTTTGAATGATACTTTTATTTAGTAATCCTTTTAGAAGCAACTGTCCAGAAACATCTGTAATTAGATATTGCGTATTTAGGTTAAATGAGTGTTGAACAACAAGAGTGTTATTAAAGGGATTAGGATAAACGCTCCACTTTAGCTCAGCTTGTTCATTAATAGTTGTTGAAGGGGCTGTTCCTTGCTCCCCTTTGTAAAAACTTAGACCACCTCTTTCATTACCTATAATTAAATCTAAGTAAGCATCATTGTTCAATTGTCCTATTGCAGGAGCAGCATTAGGACCGTTATTAATTGTTTTAATAGTATCTAGTCCATTAAAATTTCCGTTTAGGTTATTATCAATGCTGTCATAATGAAATAAGTCACCGCGTTCTGAACCTACTAATAAAATTGTTTTATTACTATTATCCTTAAATAAGTAGGGAATACTATTTCCAATAGTCGTAAACCACTCGCTAGTTTCAACGCCTCCAAATGTTTCGGATTGTAAGCGGAAAGAGTGAGATGATGGAGAACCAACATTTTCATAATAATTTAAGTTCCCTCTTTCTTCCCCTATCACTAAGTCATAGTCCCCGTCTGAATCAATATCAAATAAAAAAGGTTTTGCACTTGCCCCAATATCTATTGAAGTGCTGTTGTCATCTTGAACTGCAGAAGAAGTACCAGCAAAAGTCATTATACCTATCGAATTGCTTGTGTTTTCTACAATGTTTATTTTTCCTTCATAATTTCCCAATAAGACATCAATGTCTGTGTCTCCATCAATGTCTGCAAAAGTAGGATAGAGAGCCCGTTCAAGTCCTAAAGATGAAAAGTTGCCAAAATCTTCAGTTAGTAAGTCAAAAATAGGTTCAGAAATAGTTCCTGTGTTTTCATAAAGTGCAATTTTAGAAGAATATCCAGTTGTTTGACTAGGATCAAATTTACCGAAACTACTCACAAATAAATCGAGTAAACCATCGTTGTTATAGTCAAATAATACGGGGTAAGCCGACCTTCCATATTCAATCATTTCTTTTTGAATAAAGTTGTCCTCAATAAAGTTAAAATTAGGCTGTGTATTGCTTCCATTATTTTTATAAGTCCAGACACTTTTCGTGTTTTCTGTGTCATCTTCAACGTTTGGACTGACAATTAAATCTTTTACTCCATCACCATCTATATCTTCATAAAATGTTGCTGGAAATAAGTCAAGGTTAATTGGAGTGTTGTAGCTTGGAAAAGCAGTGTCTTGAGTCACCATAGAAGTATTCATATTTACACCAACAGTATCGTTAGTTAAGGCAACAATGTTATTAAAACTTACATCCCCAAGTAAAAGGTCTTTTATATTATCATTATTAAGGTCAAGGCTTAATATAGTAGATCCAGTGTGTTTTAATTGGTCTTTTTGTGGGTTGTCGACATTAGAGTTTGCAGAACAAGTATCCTTAAGAAGGCAAGTGTTAGTGTTGTTTCCTGTTTCTAGGAAATGGCCGCAGCAACTGTTTTTTAATTCGTAAATGATAGAGTCACAGTCATATCCCATCTCTACCCTAAGGTTTTTATGGTACTCTATCCTTGATCCTAAGACTCCAAAAGTTAGTACATCTAAATCCCCATCCCCATCTATATCGTTTATGTCGGGAATGTCGGCTCTGCTTACAAATAGGTTAGTTGTAAAATTATATTGAATGGACTCAATATAAGGAGCGGTTACTTTTTCAAAACTAAGTATACCACCTGTTGATGTGTTTTTCCAAACCCCAATACCACCAGAGACATAAGAAAATATATCTTTCTTACCATCACAATTATAATCCCTTAATAAAACCCAAGATTGCAAGATTGGAAAGGCTGCTTCATATTGTGGAGCATATTCGTATGTGTTTCCTACTTTTAAAAAAGCTAATACCTTGTTTCCTGTTCTATCAAAAATAAAAAGATCTTCTACATTATCATTGTTATAGTCTATCGTAGAAAACTGAGCAGAATTTATTCCTCCAACCCAAGGATAATTTTTCAATACCCCAGCATGTTTTACTTTTATTGAGTCTACTCTTTCAAATCCTAAATACTGACTGAAAGCATTAAAACTGAGAAGCAATAAAAACAAACAAAAATAGAAAGGATTAAACATAAAATTATTAATTACTCTATCGAAGATACAAATTAAATAAGCCTTTCAATAAAAGGTGTTTATCTTTTTTTGATAGTTTCTTGAAAAATGTTGGTTAAAATTGTTTGAAATTCTATATTTGCATCCTTGTTTTCGGTAGATTTTATAGAATCGTCGAGGGTAGCTGTATAAGAATGTTAGTGTGATAAGGGGGTGTAGCCTGTTTATTACAGTTAACAAAAGCTTTAAATGAAGATTAAATAGTATAAATTAAAACTAAAATAAATGCAAAACAGAGGAGCCATTTGGACTTTTACCATTTTATTGACGGTTGCTTGTCTTTATCAATTATCGTTTAGTTGGGTAACTAAAGGATTAGAAAATAAAGCTTTAAAGCACGCCGAAAAAGAATGGAGTAATGTTGTGAACTCAGGAGAAGAAATTATTGTGTTAGGTAGAGATACGATGCAAGTTCTTGGT
>JAGXIB010000044.1 GCA_024635865.1 Flavobacteriales bacterium | reverse complement strand
CTAGTAGATCAAGAAATACATAATAATGATGCCTTAATGCAAGTATTCTCCGCAGGGAACAGTAATAATAATGATTGTGGTTATGGAGCTGGGAGTAGTTGGGGAAATATAACTGGAGGACATAAAATTGGGAAGAATGTTATTGCCGTTGCAAACTTACAAGATGATGATAATATTGCTGGCTCAAGTTCCAGAGGGCCTGCATCTGATGGTAGAATAAAACCAGATTTATCAGCTCATGGAGCTGGACACATGTCTACAGACCCAAATAATATGTATTCTCCAGGAGGTGGTACTTCTGCAGCAGCTCCTGGTGTCGCTGGCGTTTTAGCCCAATTGCATCATGCACATAGAGATTTATATGGTTCCGTTGCTAATTCTGGACTGTTAAAAGCAGCGATGCTAGTTACTGCTAATGATTTAGGAAATGAAGGGCCGGACTTTATTTATGGATGGGGAAAGGTTAATGCTTTAAAAGCCCTAAGACTTCTTGAAGAAAATCGTTTTATAATAGGAACTATAACTCAAGGTACAAGTCAAAATCAGAACTTAATAATTCCAAATAACATCAAAAAAGTTAAAGTAATGGTTTACTGGGTAGACAATGAGGCTTCAACTCTTTCAAGCCAAGCCTTGGTTAATGATCTGGACTTATCTGTTTCAGATCCTAATTCAACAATTCATTTACCTTGGCTACTTAACCATAGTCCTAATCCTACTCTATTGTCACTTCCAGCGACCAGAGGTGAAGATCACCTTAATAATATGGAAGAAGTTGAGATTTTAAACCCAATGGCAGGAAATTATAATTTAACAATTAACGGAACAGCAGTTCCATTTGGTTCTCAGGAATATTTCTTAGTTTATGAATTTATTCAAGATGATATTGAGGTCGTTTTTCCAATTGGAGGAGAAGGATTTATTCCTAATACCGACGAGCGAATTCATTGGGATGCGGATGGAGTCATTGGAGATTTTTTAATTGAATATACTGAAGATGATGGAGTAACATGGAATACCATTCAAAGTAATGTTAATGGAAGCAGTCGTTTTTATAATTGGACAATTCCTAATACCATTTCAGGAGAGGTAAGAGTGCGTGTCTCTAGAGCTGGAAGAGTAGGAGAAAGTTATGAAAACTTTACAATAATGGATAGACCAGAAAACTTAGCGATAGAGAGAGTCTGTACTAGTTCAAGTTCAATAGAAGTGAGTTGGGATGCTGTTTCAGGAGCCACAAGTTATGATGTCTTTCTATTGGGGAATAAGTATATGGATTCTGTCATTAATACAACTTCTTTAAGTACTTATATTCCAGTGGCTGATGTAAATGAATCTCATTGGGTTTCTGTTAGAGCAAGAGGAATAAACAATGCAGTAAGTCTTCGTCAAATAGCAATTAGGCAAGACGGTCAGAACCAAGGAGGTTGTCTTTTGTCGTGTTTAAGTGATCATGATATAGGAGTTAAATCTATTTTAAGCCCAACATCAGAACTATTTTTATGTAGTGATTCTATTGGTGTTGTAGTTCAAGTAGAAATTGAAAATACAGGACTATTTAATGAAAGTAATTTTCAAGTCAAATACCAATATGGTAATCAGCCAATTTCAACTTTTAACTATTCTAGTTCACTTGCCATTGGTAACGTTGCTATTGTTAATTTTCCTTTGTTTTACATAACAACTACTAGTACAGAAAATTTAAAAGTATGGACAGCTTTAGACTCAGATAGCACCTTTTGTAATGATACCATTATTTTAAACCTTCAAACAAGTAGTCTATTTTCTTCGGTACCTTTAATAGAAGGTTTCGAAAGTTCTTCATTTCCTTCTTCAAGATTTACGATTTCTAACCCCGATAATAACAGAACTTGGCAGGATATCATTGTTGATGGAGCAAATGGAGTTTCTACCACCGCAGCTTATGTAAACAACTATTCTTACAACACTAGAGGAGCTAAGGATTTCTTGAATTTATTACCTCTTGATTTAACTCAGTTTAGTAATGCTAACGCTATCAGCTTAACATTTGATTTAGCACACCGAACATTTGGAACAACATACGATGATTCATTAGTTGTTGAAATTTCGACAGATTGTGGGGTAACTTTTTTCCCTATTTATGAAAAAGGAGGAGCGAGTTTATCAACAGGTGGGAGTTCTAATGGACCTTGGAGTCCTTCTGCCTCATCAGATTGGAGAAATGAACAATTAGATTTATCCTCATTTATTGGAAATGAACTATTCGTTAGATTTATTAATATATGTGATTATGGACAAAATCTATATATAGACAACATCAATATTGATGTTGTTGGCCCACCCGTATCACAGTTTGATTATAACCTAATCAATAGCTGTTCAAGACAAATTGTTTTTAGTGACTTTTCAACAAGTGCACCTATACAATGGTTATGGGATTTTGGCGATGGGACTACATCTACATTACAAAACCCAACTCATACTTACGCTTCAATTGGAATTTATAATGTTTCTCTTCAAGTTACAAATACTTCTGGAGTAGACAATTCAAGTCAAGCAGTAGAGGTAGGAGAACCTATTTCAACTTTTCCTATAATTGAAGATTTTGAGGAAAACACTTCTAATTATTTTTTATCTAGAATAATTAATCCAGATAATCTAATGACTTGGGATTCAGTTAATGTTTTTGGAGCTAATGGGATTAATACTGGAGCTATCATGTTAAATAATTATTCATATAACGAGGTAGGGCAAGAAGATAAATTAGAGCTGTATGACTTTAACTTCTCATCTCTACAAACGATTAACAGTGCTTACTTATATTTTGATATTGCTTACCGTCAATATAGTGATGCATTTTCTGATAGTTTAAAAATTAATATTTCAACAGATTGTGGCCAAACCTTTTCAACTATTTATTTTAAAGGAGGTAGTGATATCGCAAGTGGTAATAATGTTACAAACAATAATTGGACGACTTCAACAACTTCAGACTGGATCTTAGACTCAGTCGATTTATCATCTTACTCTGGAAATTCCATTATTATTAGATTTGTAAATGTTTGTGGTTTTGGTCAAAAAATGTTCTTAGATAACATAAATATAAAAGCCTTTGGAAGTTTTGTTGGGGTTGAAGAATTAAATAAGTTTAGTCTATCTTATTCGATAAACCCCAATCCTGCAAATAACGAAACACAAATACTATTTAATAAAAGGTTAGAAAACGATTTAAAACTAATGATATACAGTGCTGAAGGAAGGTTTATAAAAAGCATTCCTTTGTTGCAAGGAGAAAAAGAAAAAAAGATACCATTATTTGATCTTTCACCTGCACTGTATTTTATTCAACTAGAATCATTAGGAATGGTTGAAACAAGAAAATTAATTGTTCAATAGATTAAATTTAAATAATGAAAATTAAAGAAATAACAAATCATTTAGAATCAATTGCGCCATTATCATTTCAAGAAGACTATGATAATTCGGGGTTGATTGTTGGCGATAAAGAGGCAGAAGTAACTGGGGTTTTAGTTTGTTTAGACAGTACAGAAGCTATTGTAGAAGAGGCGATAGAGAAGGGGTGTAATTTAATTGTAGCGCATCATCCGATAGTATTTGGAGGGTTAAAAAAGTTGACAGGAAAAAACTATGTTGAAAGAACAGTAATTAAAGCAATTAAGAATGACATTTCTATTTATGCTATTCATACCAATTTAGATAATGTGATAGCGGGTGTAAATGGTAAAATTGCAGATAAATTAGGTTTAAAAAATACTAAAGTACTTGCTCCAAAAAGGCAATTATTAAAAAAACTAGTTACTTATGTTCCTTTAGAAGCAAAACCTAAAGTTCTAGATGCATTATTTAGTTCTGGAGCTGGAAATATTGGAAATTATAGTGAGTGCAGTTATAGCTCTACTGGCGAAGGGTCTTATTTAGCAAATGATAAAGCAAATCCTTATAAAGGAAACACTATTAAAAGGCACTTAGAGGAAGAAGTAAAAGTAGAGGTTGTATATACTATAGATAAAGAATCCAGTTTAATTGCTGGTTTAATAAAAGCTCACCCCTATGAAGAAGTAGCTTATGACTTAATTAATTTAACCAATGTTTCAGATCAGATAGGAGCTGGAATTATTGGAGACTTAGAAGAACCTATCGAAACTTTATCATTTTTAAAAGATTTAAAAGTGAAAATGAACACCAATTGTGTCCGTCATACACAACTAACAACTAATAAAGTCAAAAAAGTAGCAGTTTGTGGGGGATCTGGTAGTTTTTTATTAAGACATGCTATTGCTCAGCAAGCAGATATCTTTATTACAGGAGATTTTAAATATCATGAATTTTTTGACGCTGATAATCAGTTGATTATTGCTGATATTGGTCATTTTGAAAGCGAACAATTCACAATTGAGCTTTTAGTTTCGATTTTAAAAGAAAAATTTACTACTTTTGCAGTTCGACTAACAGAAAAGGAAACAAATCCTATTCACTATTTGTAATTTTGTAATATGGCAAAAAAGAAAAAAGCAGCATCACCAGAAGAAAAGTTAAGAGCTTTATTAGCACTTCAGGTTATTGATACTAAAATAGATATAATAAGAGAGGTTAGAGGTGAACTTCCTCTAGAAGTCCAGTATTTAGAAGATGATATTGCTGGTGTTCAATTAAGAGTTGAAAAGGTAGAAAGCGAGATTCATGATTTAAACATACAGATTACAGAAAAGAAAAATGTAATTGAGTTAGCTAAAGGTTTAATTGAAAAGTATAAATCTCAACAAGATAACGTAAGAAACAATCGTGAGTATGATGCCTTGTCAAAAGAAATTGAGTTTCAAGAATTAGAAATGCAATTGTCTGAAAAGAGAATTAACGAGTATAAAGTAAAAATTTCTCATAAGGAAGAATTACTTTTAGAAAGTCAATCAAAACTAAAAGAAGTAGAAGAGGCTTTAACTGCTAAGAAGGCAGAGTTACAAGAAATTACTGCTGAAAACGCAAAAGAAGAATCTATTTTAATAGAGCAATCTCAAATAGCTGCAGATGCGGTTGAAGAGAGATTACTAAAAGCCTACAATAGAATTAGAGTATCTGCTGTTAATGGACTAGCAGTAGTAGCTGTAGAAAGAGGTGCTTCTGGAGGTTCTTACATTAAGATTCCACCTCAAAGAGAAATTGATATTGCTTCACGTAAAAAAATCATTATTGATGAACATAGTGGAAGAATATTAGTAGACGCAGCTTTAGCTGAGGATGAAGAAAAGAAAATGAATAAAAAATTAGCTAAATTATTAGCTTAAACAGCTAAAATTAGACATTTATTTAAAGCCAGTTAAGATTTTCTTAGCTGGCTTTTTTTGTTTAAACAATTGATTATTAAAAAAGTATTATGGTTGATTGTTATGTTCGTTACTTATCTTGTATTTTAGTTGTTTATTAAAACATTGTTGTATGCGCTATAAAGTTAGTTTCCTAGTTCTATTTATTTTTCTATTTGTTTTCGTAAAAGCACAATCTAGTTTTACTGAAAAATTAATTCAAGAAGGAATAAGCCTTCATAAAAAAGGAGAGTACAAGCTAGCCATTCAAACGTTTGACAAAGTTCTAGCTGAGGATCCTCTAAGTATATCAGCTTTGGGAGAAAAAGCACACAGCTTAATGATGCTAAATAAATACGAAGAGGTAGTAAAAACTTGTCAAAAATGTATAAAGGGAAACCCTAAGTCAGAAGAGTTAAAAACAATTTATACCACATACGCCAATAGCTATGATATGATGGGGCAACCTCAAAAAGCGCTAATAATTTATGATGAAGCTATAAAATTATTTCCTAATTACTTTCACCTCTATTTTAATAAAGGAATTACTTTATCTCAAATGGAGCTAATAGATAAAGCAATTATTAATTTTGAAAAATCAATTGTATTGCAACCCAATCACAGCGGATCTCATAATGCGTTAGCTAGAATGCAATATTCTAAACGAAACAAAGTACAGTCTTTAATGGCTTTTTCTAGGTTTATAATTTTAGAACCTAAAGGCAGAAGAGCAGAATTAAATTTACCATTTATAGAAGACATTACAAAAGGAAATGCGCAAGAGACAGGTCCTAATTCGGTTACATTAAGTCTAGACATTTCTTCATTACCTGAAGAAGATGAAACTAATAAAGAAAACGACTTTACAGCTACAGCTCTTATACTCTCTTTAAATTCCGGGATGAATTTTACGAATAAAAACAAAAAGAAATCAAATGTTCAGTTATTTGAAGGTAATATTAAAGCAGTATGTGAATCGTTAGCAGAATTAAGTAAGGATAATTTTGGTTTTTATTGGGAATATTATGCTCCGTATTTTATAAAAATGAATCAAAAAGGATATACAGAAACATTTAGTTATATTTCTTATGCATCTACTCAAGATAAGCACATCACTAAGTGGTTAGCTAAAAACAAAGAAAAAGTAGATGCTTTTTATGAATGGTCTAACGGATATGTCTGGAACAATTAAATATTCTAAAATATCTCGTAAAAGCTAAATAAAATAACTATTTTTGAACTGAATTAAAGATTAATAAAAATGATTAAAAAGTATATTTGGATTGGATTTTTTGTAACTGCTTTAACAGCTTGTCAAAACAACGAGGAAGGAATAGAAACTAGTGTCGATAATGATACTACTATTACTGAGCTACAAAACGAAAATGGGGCATTAAAAACGGAATTGGCTCAAAAGGACTCTACCATTACAAATTATATTGGATACATCAATGAGATCAGAGCTAACCTAGATTTAATAAAAGACAAACAACGTTTTATTATTAATAAGAAAACAAATTTAGAAGCTTTACAAGCAGATGATGCTTCATTAATAGAAGAAATTAAATTACTTGGTCAATTAATGGCTGATAATAAGTCTAAAATCAGTACTTTAAAAAGTAATGTTAAAGATGCAAACCTTAAAATGGATGGTCTAGACGAAATGATTATGTCTTTGACAGAAGATGTTGATGAAAAGAACATGGAGATTTTCCAACTGCAACAAGAGTTAGAAAATGTAGATGCTGCATTTTCAGAACTATTTGAAGCTTATACAGACAAAGCAACCATGCTAAATGAAGCAAACATTAAATTGAATACTGCTTATTATACTATTGGAACTAAAGCTGAGTTACTAGAAAATGAAGTGATTACCAAAGAAGGTGGAGTTTTAGGAGTAGGAGCAAGCAAAGAATTAAAAAATGATTTTAATAGATCATATTTTACTGAAGTTGCTATTGATGCAATTACAGAAATTCCATTAGGAAGTAATAAAGTTGAATTAGTTACCACGCACCCTTCTTCTTCTTATAAGTTAGTAGGAGAGGATCCAATTGAGAAAATCTTAATAACAAATACAGAAGAATTTTGGAGTGTATCTAAATACTTAGTGGTATTAGTTAAGTAATTACTTTTCATGAAGTTCGCTGAAGTAATAGATCTAATCAAATGGCGAATAAGTCAAGTTTTTCCAAATAACTGGGGAAAGAAATGGTTGTTTTTATTTTTATTGGGTTGTTGGATTATAATTTTTAGAGTTCCAATCCTCCAATCTATAGGGAACTTCTTAATCAAAGAAGATCAATTGTCAAAGTCAGATGCAATTTTTGTCTTAGGTGGAAACATCTTCGATCGAAGTACACATGGAGTCTACTTATACCAACAAGATTATGCAGACACTATTTTACCATTAGGAGAAACAGTAGAAAAAATATTGATCGCTGCCAACGTAAACAAACCTGATGCTATTTTAGCTAAGGAGTATATGATGGGAGAATTAAATACACCAGCTAATGTCATTAAACCAATCATAAAAGGAACTTCTACAAAGGAGGAAGCAGATGCAATTCTCAACTATTCAATCAAAAACAATTATCGTAAAATTATAGTTGTTTCAGATAAGTTTCACTTAAGAAGAATAAGTAATACTTTTAAAGCTGAATTTGATAAAAACGGAATTGAAGTTTTACTAAGTGGTGCACCAAATTCTAGTTACAGAGAAGATTTCTGGTGGAAGTATGAACAAGGATTGATTATGGTAAATAATGAGTATGTAAAATTACTATATTACATGGTAAAGTATTAGTTATAATACTTTATTATATTCTTGTAAACTCATTTCAAATATACTTAATAGAAAAGAAAAAGTTATTTAAAAGTTCATTATCAAATAATTGTGTTCATGGAATGGTTTGGTTTCCAAATTACACATATTTAAATCCTTATTGTGCTTTCAGTACAACTTTACCTGCTTCTAGCGTATAAAAATCAGTTTTAATATCTTGTCTCTTGCTAATGTATGGAGAATACAAATCATTATACTTCATTCGTTCTTCTATAACTTGATTCCAGTTTCCAAGTAAATTAATAGAAAGTTCTGATATTTCTCTAACGGCATGGTTGCCACCATCATTAAAGGAGATGTAATCACACAATTTTTTTGTAATGCAATAGTCATGTAAAGCAATACTAGCACTTCTATTGATCATATATCGGACTTCGCATTCTTTTGCCATACTTAAATCCAAAATATCATCAAATACAAAAAGAACCTCTTCTTTCTTAATTCCTTTATTTTCAGCTAACCAATTTAAAATTTCGACCTTGTCCTTTATTTTGTAAAAAACGTCATCCAAATGCTCTCTTTCTGCCCAATGAAAAGCAGTTTTGTTATTCTCTCCAGTAATAATTGCCGTATATGGAATAGTTTGATTCATTAAATAATAGGAAAAACGAAGCATGTTCACTCCCATAGAATCAGCTTCTGAAAATAAAGAGCTTTGATTTTCATTTTTATAACCAGAATGAAATACACCATCCCAATCAAAGATAATCGCTTTGACTCCTTTCAGTTTTTTTTGAAGTTCTTCAGCTGGAAGAATAAATTGTCCCCCAGCATCTTTAAATTGACTTGCAATAAGATTTTCCATGATTAATTATTATTGCTTAATAAACTTTAAACGCTGAATTACCTCTCCATTGTTATTGGCAATAGATAAAAAGTAAACCCCAACAGGAAGTTCACTTACCTCTATTTTATTACTTAGTTTAACCTTCAAGTTAAAGATTTGCCCTATAGATGAATAAATAGTAATCGTATTCTCTTTTAAGTTAACACCTTTTATAGTCAACACTTTTCTAACTGGGTTAGGGTATAGAGAAATATCATTATTTTCTTTAGCTTCTACAGAAGCATAGTTTAAGCATTTAACAGCTAAACTATCAAACCAAGTTAGCGTATAAGTTGTAGCAGGCACAAAGCAAGAATTATGGTCTCCTGATTGTAATAAATTTAAAGCCTCAACTTCTGTTGCCCCTAAAGTTAACATCGTGTCTAAGGTGTTTATTGAGTTTTGAGGAGAAACTAAAGAGTCACTTCCACAATACAACATTTTTATAGGGTTTTGAGGTACCCAGTCGTATAAATTATTTGCTCTTAAAGCGACATTAATTCGATGAGAGTCTCTATTAACATCAGCTAACATGTTTTCTAGAACCGTGTCTACCATAAAATCATAGTAGTTTAATCCTAACATTGTATTCCATTGAGTAAAAGTTTTATTTCCTCCATTCAGAAATATTTCAATGCTAGCGGCATGAGAAGCATCATAGATGTCAGTAAAATTTTGATAAATATTCCCATAAGCTTCTTGATAAGACCCTAAAACATATGGTAAAAAAGATGGAGCATAATAACTAGAGTCTCCATCAAATATTAAGTCAAATTGAGCTCCAGTTTGGTCAAATGCCCCAGACATTGGAGCACAAGCGATAACATCAAACTCATTTTGTAAAGAATTATCTTCTATGTATTTATTAGTAGCCATTGCAGCATGACCTCCTTGAGAATAACCAGTAATAAAAAACTGCCCATTATCTTTTAGTTCATTAGTTGCAGTATCTAAGTATTGCCTAACTGCTCTAACCAAGTCTAAGGTTGCTGTAGCTTCTGTTTCTGAATGTTGGTACAGATGTATTCCAGGATGATCTCCCAATCCTAAGTAATCTGGCATAACAGTAATGTACCCAGTCGTTGAAAAGTATAGTCCTTGTCCAACGTAATCATTTCTTGAGGGTACATTATTTCTGATAAACTCAGTCCCGTGGTCATAAGCTGTAATAGGAGCGTAGTCACAATTTGTTAAATTAGGAATATAAACAGCTCCTGAAGCAACAGTAGGGTTGCCTTGAGCATCTGTAGTGTTGTAAGTTACTTTATAGCTTTTCACAGGGTTTATGTCCATATTAGAAGTGTTCCAAGTTCCTGAAAGAGATTGTTGAATGATACTTGCCGAGTATGTAGCTAAAGAGCTTATACTAACTAATTGTTGCCCAATTATAGAACAACCAATCGTTAATGATGCTAATAATAAATTAAATTTTCTCATGGTGTTAAATATACTAATTAATAATTAAATGGATACTTTAGAAAAGTCACTTCCAGTCGGGCTTTGAAATACTTCTAAGTCAAAAGAACTGACCACTGCTAATAAATGATCAAATATGTCAGCCATAATTCCTTCATAGGTGACCCATTCTTTATGTTCGCTAAAAGCATAAACCTCAATTGGCAATCCTTTTTCATTTGGAGGAAGTTGTCTTACCATGCAGGTTAAGTCTGTGTTTAAGTTATCATTCTTCAAAAGATATAACTCAACATACTTTCTGAAAATTCCAACATTAGTTAAAATCCTACCGTTTGGCTTTACTGTATTATCTAATTTTCTTTCTTCGTTGTACTTGCTTAACTCTAGTTGTTTTTCCTCTATGTAAGGTTTAATCAATGAAATGTTCTTTAGCTCTTTTATGAGCTTTTCATCACAGAATTTAATACTGCTAATTTTAAGGTTAATGGCTCTTTTTATCCTTCTTCCTTTAGATTCTTCCATCCCTCTCCAGTTTTTAAATGAGTCAGAGATCATAGAATAGGTTGGAATAGTTGTAATGGTTAAGTCAAAATTCCTGACTTTAATAGTCGCTAGATTAATTTCTATCACTGTACCATCGGCCCCACTTTTTTCCATGGTGATCCAATCTCCAATTCTAACCATATCGTTAGTTGCAAGTTGAATACTACCAATAAAACCTAAGATAGTGTCTTTGAATATTAATAATAAGATAGCAGACATTGCTCCCATGGCAGTTAAGAAAAACATAGGCGTTTTTCCAGTAAGCAAAGAGAAAATCACAATTCCAAAAAAGATATAAATCACAATTTTAGAAAGCTGCACATAGCTTTGTATAGGTTTGTCTTTATATTTATCAATTGTTTCTATGACTTTATGAGCAGCATTTAAAAAAGAAATAATCAAACGAACAATAGCTATAGCCAAGAAGACTTCTATAATAGAAGAAGTGATAGGAATAATTTCCTGATAACGTTCTAGAATTGAGCTAACTGAATAAAGAATTATAGTGATTGGAATTAAAGAAGAAAGCTTTTTAAAAAAGTGCTCTTTAACCAACATGTCGTCCCACTTAGTCTTTGTTTTTTCTGCTATTTTATGAACTTGGTTCAGTAAAATTCTTTTGGTAATCCAATATATGATATAACAAGTAAGGATAATTATGGTAAAATGAATAAGGGTAACGGATAAGTCCTCATTAGGAAATTCCCAATTCCATTCATTCATTTTTTTGATGATGTAATCTTTCATTTAGATGTAACTTTTTTTTTACAAAGTAAGGTATTTTAAAGGGACTTTGTTTTCTGAAGAACCAAAAATTGCAATTCTATTTTAAATCCTATTTTTTTTCTTTAAATAAGCATTTAAAAATAGGCAGATTAAAATTATACTGAAGCTAAAATAAAATAAAGGAGGCATTCGTTCCGTCATTGGCCAAATAATAATTGCTAAAAGAATAGAATAAATAGGCTCTAGGTTAATTGTCATAGTAACAGTGTAAGCAGAGATTGTTTTCATGATTGAAATACTTGCAATAAAAGCAAATGAAGTACATAACAGGGCTAAAATAAGAATATAGCCAATTTTAATTGTTGTTAATTCAAGCAAAGGAGCTGTAGAAATGAATACAAGACCAATACTTAAAAGTACAAATGCAGTTAATAACTCATAAAAGGAAATAAGCTTTGCAGAGGCAACTTTAATAAAACTCCCATTTAAAACGGTAAACCATGAAGCTAAAAACGAAGAAAACAAACTCATTAAAATTCCCTTCTTGTAAGAAAAATCAATATTAAAGATGAGTAGGATGGCAAAAATGATAATAACTCCAAGTATTACTTCATAGAGAACTACTTTACGTTTATTGTAAAAAGGCTCAAGAAGAGCTGTAAATAATGTACTAGAAGAAAAAGTAGCTAGTGCTACAGAGACGTTTGAAATTTTTATGGCTTCAAAAAAGGTAATCCAATGTAAAGCAATAATTATCCCTGCAAATATAAGTTTTGGAATTAGTTTTAAATCGACCTTTAAATTTGTTTTAGAACTGAGTAAGTAGACCGCTATTCCAATAACAGCAATGCCGATTCTACTCCAAACCAATAAATAAGAATTGAGGTCAATTAATTTACCAAGCACTCCTGTTAAACCGAATAGAAGAACGATAAAATGTAATAAAATAAAATTATGATACTTCTCCCAAAAGGTCATTTTTCTAGTAAATCATTCAAAGAATAGGGGCGTTTAGAAAGGTCCCAATTGAAATTAGACAGTTTTCTATCTTCTTTATTTACGTCCGCTATAGCATTAAGTGAAGCTGTGGGTTTAGTGTAAAATTTAATCTTATCTATTTCATTTTTTTTCAATGTTATTTTCATTTCGGCACATTGAGTGTGGTTTATGTCGGTAACAGGTTTCTTATCTTCTCCCATAAAATAGATTACTTCTCCATTTCCTCTTACAAAAACAGTTTCTAGTTTATTGTCTTTATTAAAAAATCCCTCTATTGATTTACCTTGTATTTGGTTAAAATTACTTCCAGTTGAGTCAGCTTCTGAAATAATAGTCGCTTTTTTGTCTATGTACATATGCTCAATGACTCCTCCATAGGTACTAATGTCTATTCTCTTCCCTGTTAATTGATTTTCATCAGACCATATAATTGGAGTATTCATAAAATACATCATAGAATCTATTTCGGAGTAAATTAAAGAATCACAACTCGCTTGTAAGTCTAGCTTGTACAAAAGCACATTATGATACGCTCTAAAAACGTTTAAATTTAAAGTAGTGTCTTGTTTAATAGATAAAGTGTCTGCGATTAAATACAAAGTATCCTTTTCAAAATATTGTGTAAATAGTGGACAATCGGTGACTAAAGAAGAATCCGTTATTTCATTATAAAACGCATAACCTCCTTGTATGTCAACTTTATTTGTAGTGTCTTGAATTAATACATTCCCAAAAGCTTCTCCAATGCCTAAGCTTCTATCGTAAAAAATACTATCTCCAGATAGTTTTTGTTCTTTGGTTTCTAAGTAGCTGTTTTGCCAAAAAGCAGATTTTTCATTCTTTGTATCATACCAACCATGCTCACAGTAGATATAATTACTATCGGAAATAATTGTTGTTGCACCATGAAAGTTTGCCACTTCAGAAACTGTATTATAAGTAAGTGTATCCGATTCTATGACATATTTTGGATTAGTTAACTTAACCGAGTCTTTAAAGAAAAGAGTTTTAGATTCACTTTGGTAAGAACCAATTTTACTAATCAATACATTGTTATTCTCTAAACTAGTTATGGTTGCCCCATTGGTATAATAACCCACCTTAGTATTCAAGTCATAATCTAACTGATCGGTAACTAATTGAAGTTTGCCATCTGTAAAGTGTATGTTTCCTTTTAGCCTAGCGATCTTGTCTTCTCCAGAGTAAGTAACTGAATCACCAGTCATTCTTATCGAGTCACCTTGTTCTATTCTAACGTTACTAAACGCCTCAAAAGAATTATTAGCGACATAGAGCAAGGCAGTATCACAATACATATAGGCACTGTCATGCTCGAATAAGACATTTCCAATTAACTGTTGAGCATCTTTTATCTCTTTATCATATTGTAAAGAGTTAGCTTTTAATATTCGAATCTTTTTCTCTTGTCCAATAAATGAGATTGAACAGGTTAGAAATATAATAAGAGCAATACACTTGATCATAACGACTTATTAATGGCATAAGTTATACCAAAAAACAATAAACGAAGATAACAGTTTAATAGTAGATATATTGTAGTAATAATAACCAAACGTCTATTTAGGCTCTATTATTAAGAAAATGCCAGTACTATCTCCTATATTCAGAACATTGTGGCATTCTATTCCTTCATTAAAATAATCATATCCAGTAGGAACATCAACCTCTCTCGTTCCATTCTCATCGGTAATTCTAAACTTACTGCCTTTTAAAGTATAAGCAAAGTGTTTAGCATGAAAATGTTTCTCATGTCCAACTCCTGGAGGGAATGTACACTTTAATACCCTTAAGGTTTTATCTTCTTTTAAGACTTTACATACTTTTTCTCCTTTCCAGCCCGCTTCTAATGGATCTGGAAAACTACTGTCTCTATTACATTGAGAAAATAAGATTATTGAAAAGACAATTAAAAGTAAAAGTTTCATAGCTTAAAAAATAAAAATGTGAAGATAGGTATCTCTATTTAAATAATATGTTTTCAATGTAGTTTTTGAGATTGAAAAAAAGGACGCATTTAAATATTAAGAATTGTACTTAGTCAACTCCAAAAATGACTACGTTTTTTTTTTACTTCGTTAAAACGCATAAAAATAGCCTTAAAACAAATGTATTTTAGAAGTTATTAACAGAATTAAAGCTACGCACATCTATTTGTTAGCAAATCTCTCTTTAAATGCCTTGAAAAAACGAATCAAATGATTAATTTCGAAAGCTTGTTAAAATAGCTTTTATAAGTATTCAAAAAAGAATTAAGAAATTAACCATTAAAAAGTAAGATGGCAGAAGAAAAAGGAGAAAAAATTATACCGGTAAGTATTGAGGATGAAATGAAAACCGCTTACATTGATTATTCAATGTCAGTTATCGTTTCTAGAGCTTTACCAGATGTAAGAGATGGATTAAAACCTGTTCACCGTAGAGTTTTATACGGAATGTTAGACTTAGGAGTAAGAGCAAGTAGTGCTCATAAAAAGTCAGCAAGAATTGTCGGAGAAGTATTAGGAAAGTATCACCCACATGGAGATACATCTGTTTATGATGCTATGGTTCGTATGGCACAAGAATGGTCATTGCGTTATCCTTTAGTAGACGGACAAGGTAACTTTGGTTCAGTAGATGGAGATAGTCCAGCTGCAATGCGTTATACAGAAGCAAGATTAAGAAAAGCAGCGGAAGAGTTGTTATCTGATCTAGAGAAAGATACAGTAGACTTTAGACCTAACTTTGATGAGTCTTTACAAGAACCAACTGTTTTACCAACTCGTATTCCTAATTTACTAGTGAATGGAGCATCGGGAATTGCAGTAGGTATGGCGACTAACATGCCACCTCATAACTTGACAGAAGTTATAGACGGAACCATTGCTTTTATTGACAATAGAGACATTGATATTGCTGGATTAATGGAGTTTATAAAAGCTCCTGATTTTCCAACAGGAGGAACTATCTATGGTTATGAAGGGGTGCAAAGTGCTTTTGAAACAGGAAGAGGACGTATTGTAATGCGTGCTAAAGCTTCTATAGAAGAAATAAGAGAAGGAAAAGAAGCTATTATTGTTACGGAGATTCCATATCAGGTCAATAAAGCGGATATGATTGAGAAAACGGCAGGTTTAGTTCACGAAGGTAAACTAACTGGTATTTCTGAATTGAGAGATGAATCTGACCGAAATGGAATGCGTATTGTTTATGAATTAAAACGAGATGCAATTCCAAATGTTGTCTTAAATAAATTATATAAGTACACTTCTTTACAGACTTCATTTTCAGTAAATAACATCGCTTTAGTTGATGGAAGACCAGAGATGTTGAATCTGAAAGATATGATTCATCATTTTGTTAATCACCGTCATGAAGTAATTGTAAGAAGAACTAAATTTGAATTAAAGAAAGCTGAAGAAAGAGCACATATTTTAGAAGGGCTAATTATTGCATCAGACAATATTGATGAAGTAATTAAAATAATTAGAGCTTCTAAAAGTCCAGATTTAGCAAGAGAAAGCTTAATTGAACGATTTAAATTATCTGACATTCAAGCGAAAGCCATTATCGAAATGCGTTTAAGACAGTTGACTGGACTTGAACAAGATAAGTTAAGAGCTGAATACGACGATTTGATGAAGACCATTACTGATTTAAAAGACATCTTAGCAAATGAGCCAAGAAGAATGCAAATCATTAAAGACGAATTATTAGAAATTAAAGAGAAATACGGAGATGAAAGACGTTCTGTAATTGAATACTCTGCAAATGAAATGCGCATCGAGGATTTAATCCCAGATGATGAAATGGTAGTTACTATAAGTCATGCTGGTTATATCAAGAGAACACGATTAGACGAATACAAGGTTCAAAATAGAGGAGGAGTAGGTTCAAAAGCTTCAACCACTAGAGATAAAGATTTCTTACAGGAGTTATTTGTCGCAACAAATCACAACTATTTATTAATATTTACTGAAAAAGGGAAATGTTTCTGGATGCGAGTATTTGAAATACCAGAAGGTTCAAAGACGGCTAAAGGTAGAGCGATTCAAAACTTAATTAATATAGAACAAGACGATAACGTTAAAGCATACATTAGCACACAAGATCTTAAAGATGAAGATTATGTAAATAATAACTTCATTGTTATGTGTACTAAAAACGGTGTCATTAAGAAAACTAAGCTAGAAGCTTATTCTAGACCTAGAACGAATGGAATTAACGCCATTGGAGTTAGAGAAGGAGATGAGTTATTAGAAGCTAAATTAACAAATGGAAAGAACGAAATCTTAATGGCCCTTAAGTCAGGAAGAGCGATTCGTTTCCCAGAAGAAAAAGTTCGTTCTATGGGACGTACAGCATCAGGTGTTAGAGGAATAACTATTGTAAAACCAGGAGATGAAGTAGTTGGAATGGTTTGCGTAGAAGACTTCTCTGATACGATTCTAGTTGTTTCTGAAAAAGGATACGGAAAACGTACCTTACTGAATGATCCTGAAACTGGTGAAGCTATTTATAGAGTTACCAACAGAGGAGGTAAAGGGGTGAAAACACTAAACATTACTGATAAGACTGGAGATTTAGTAGCAATGAAAGTCGTTACAGATGATGATGATTTAATGATCATTAACAAATCTGGAGTAATGATTAGAATGCATGTAGATTCTCTAAGAACTATGGGTAGAGCAACACAAGGTGTTCGTTTAATTAACCTTAAAGGAAAAGATACGATTGCAGCAGTTGCAAAAGTTGAAAGAGATGAAGACGAGGATGATGAACTAATAGAAGGAGTTGAAGGTGATGATACTCCATCAACAGAAGAAGAATAATTTATCCTAAAATTTAACTATTTAAAGTCCTTTAGCCACTGAGCTAAAGGACTTTTTTGTATTCAAAATTTACTAATTGCAATTATTTAAATTAATTTTGGCAAAGATTTTGTTTTAGCATTTATGGAAAAATGATTAAATTAGCATCTATTAAAGAAATGAGCTATAAATTGAACTTTAGGGTCTTATTTTCTAAAGAAAAAAAAATAAAAGAAATGACAATTAAAAGACTAATTATAACTTCTGCTTTAGCAGGATTGACAACGTTCACTTACGGACAAAAATTAGAAACTACCAATGCCGCAGTTGCTTACAAACCATTAAAAACAAATCCGATGTGGATGATGATGGATAAAGACGGTAGTTTAAAAGAGAAACTAGTTGAAGCAAAAGAGGAAATTGATAAAGCTTATGCAAAATATAAAGAAGAAAATACACTAAAGTCTAAAGATGAAGCAAAGTTATTGTTTTATCGTGGTATCATTTATCTTGATTATATGATGTCTGCAGATTCTAGTATGTTGCCTGAGTTAGAGAAAAATGAAGAAATATACAATGAAGCCTCTTTAGGATCACTAACAAAATGTATTGCAATAGAACAAGAAGATGGTAAAGACTTATATACTTCTCAAATTGAAGCTAAAATGCAAGTCTTAAGAGGAGTATCCTTACAAGGTGGTGTTGCATTATTCCAACAAGAAAACTATAAAGAGGCATTTATGGCTTTTGAAGGAGCTGTTCAAATGTTTGAAGTGATTGGTTTAACAGATTCGTTAGCGATCTATAACGCTGCTCTTTCTGCTGAAAGAATGAAAGACTATGATAATGCAATTAAATACTTTAAGAAAAGTGCTGAAATAGATTATAAAACAGATGTTTCTTATCAAAGTCTAATTTCTAATACAAATAAAAAGAATGGAGGACCTTCTGATGAAGCTTTTAAATACATCCAAGAAGGAAAAGAAAAATATCCAAATAATTTAGGTTTAATTATCGAAGAGTTTAATTACTACTTATCAAAAGGAGAAACAGAAAAAGCACAAGCTAGCTTAGCTGAAGCGATCAAAAAAGATCCAGATAATCCTTTATTTCATTTCAATATAGGTGTTACATTTGATGAATTAGCTGGTAAAAAGCATAAGGAAGGAAAACATGAGGAAGCAGGTGTTTTTGCTACTAAAGCAATAGAAGGGTATAAAAAAGCAATAGAAATTAAACCAGATTTTGCTGATGCATACTTTAATTTAGGTGTTTTCTATAACAATGAGTCGTTTGAATTAAATTCTTTGGCTTCAGATTTAAAAGATCAAACGCTATTAGAGAAAAAATTAACTCAAGCAAAAGAATACTTAAATGACGCTATCCCTTATTTAGAAAAATCTCACGAATTACAACCAAAAGATGTAAATACTTTAAAATTATTAAAAAGTATTTATTTTAATTTAGAGAAAGATCCAGAGTATAAAGTTGTTGATGAGAAGTTAAAAGCGTTAGGTCAATAAATAAAATAATTATTCATTCAAAAGCCGATAAGTCTACTTATCGGCTTTTTTTGTGAAAAAATGTAATATACATAAGTGTTATTTTTTTGTGAAAAAATGAAAAAGATTAGGAAATGACAGTTTGTATCTTGAACTTTATTATTAATTAAAAGAACTGTTTTAGAGGTGAAATTTATTATAACATATTTAATTGCTATTTTATTTAGTTTTCTGACTATTGGAAATAGTTGTTATGCTTCTGTAGGTTCACCTTCGTTAGAAAAAGGTAAGTCATCTAAAAAGACCTTTAAAGCTGCAAATCAAATAGATCAACTAGATGTACTATTTGATATTGAAGAAGAAGAGGAAGATGAAAAACATAAAAAGTGGCTCATGGCCTCTATTTATTCATATTGTTATCATTTACATTTTCAGCCTAATTTTATAGCGTTAGATAGCTTTTACTTTGCTAAGTTTATACTCCCCCTAACTCCAAAATTTATTTTACTAGAAGTCTTTAGACTTTGATTTTTAAATTTTAAATAGCCATAGAACACGAGTTTTTTCACGTTTTTCTATGTCTTTCGATTAATCTTTTGAGATTAATTTTAAAATTTAATACATCCACTTATAGTTATATCCTGTAAGTCATAAATCATTGTTATAATGAAAAGAACTCTAATTAATATAAGCCTGGTAGCTTTAATGTTTAATACCAGCTGCCAATCAAATAATCACAAAGAAATAGAAGAAGAAAGTAAGTTTTTAACTACTAGTCCAATAGTAACTGATACTACTGTTAATAAAGAGTATGTAGCTCAAATTCAATCAGCTAGACACATAGAAATAAGATCTCAAGAGAGAGGTTACTTAGATCATATTTATGTAGATGAAGGACAGAAAGTAAAGAAAGGAGACTTGCTTTTTCAAATCATGCCTAATCTTTATAATGCTGAGTTTGATAAAGTAAAAGCAGAAGCTAAGATCGCTGAAATCGAATACAAAAACACATTGGTATTGGCTGATAGTAATATTGTTTCTCAAAACGAACTAGCTATGGCATTAGCTAATTATGATAAAGCTAGGGCAGAACTTAGTTTAGCACAAGTCCATTTAGGTTTCACAGAAATAAGAGCACCATTTGATGGCATTACAAACAGGTTTGAAGTTAAGTTAGGAAGCTTAATAGAGGAAGGAGATTTGTTAACAAATCTTGCAGACAATAGCGAAATGTGGGTCTATTTTAATGTTCCAGAAGCTGAATATTTAGATTTAGAAACTGAAATATCTGAAGAGCACAGCATAGATGTTGATTTAAAAATGGCCAATAATAAGCTGTTTGAGAATAAAGGAAGGTTAGCAACGATCGAGGCAGACTTTAATAATGAAACTGGGAATATCGCTTTTAGAGCAACATTTCATAATCCAAAAGGACTACTGAGACATGGAGAAACAGGTAGTGTGTTAATGAAAGTTCCATATCCTAATGCAATATTAATTCCTCAAAAAGCAACTTTTGAAATTTTAGATAAGAAATATGTATTTATCGTTAATGACGATAATGTTGTTAAATCAAAGGAGATATCAATAGGTGCTGAATTAGAAGACCTTTTTATCGTTAGAACAGGGTTAAGTAAATACGATAAAATTTTGCTAGAAGGCATTCGTAAAGTGAAAGACGGGGATGTAATCACAACTGATTACCAAGATCCAGAAGAAGTTATGACTCATTTAAAGTTATATACTGAGTAATAGTATTAACATAAAACACAAAAGAAATGTTTAATTTATTTTTAAAAAGACCTGTGCTTTCTATTGTATTGTCACTCGTCATCGTTTTTATGGGAGCCTTAGCAATTAATACCATGCCAACCTCTCAATTTCCAGATGTAGCGCCTCCACAAGTAGTTATACGAGCCTCTTATCCTTGAGCAAGTGCTGAAGTACTAGTAAAATCAGTATTAACTCCTATAGAACAAGCGATTAATGGAGTGCCTAGTATGCGTTACATGACTTCCGATGCAACCAGCGCTGGAGAAGCTAATATTCAAGTTTTCTTTAATTTAGGAACAGATCCAAATATAGCAGCAGTGAATGTCAAGAATCGACTAGGTCAGGTTCTAAATAGACTTCCAGAGTTAGTTCAAAGAGAAGGAGTCAGAGTAATGCGTGTTCAGCCCCAAATGTTGATGTATGTAAATCTTTACAGTAAGGATCCTAATGCAGATATGAAGTTCTTATTTAACTATGCTAATGTAAATATGTTACCTGAAATAAAGAGGGTCAATGGAGTAGGTAAGGCCCAAATTTTAGGGAGTAGACAATATGCAATGCGAGTTTGGTTAAAACCAGATAGAATGCGAGCTTATAATGTTTCTTCTGAAGAAGTTATGGAAGCTTTAAGCGAGCAAAGCATTATTGGTTCTCCAGGAAGGTTAGGTAGAGCTGATGGTAAAACGTCACAATCTCTGGAATATGTATTAACATATAAAGGAAGATACAATGAGAAAGATCAATATGAAGATATTATTATAAGAGCCAATGCTGATGGTGAACTATTAAAACTAAAAGATGTTGCAGAAGTACAATTAGGGAGTGAATACTACGACATTTATTCGTATAAAGATAAATACCCTTCTGCAGCAATCATGTTAAATCAATCTTACGGAAGTAATGCAAGTGAAGTAATAGCGAATGTAAAAGAAAAATTAGATGAGTTAAAAGAACTGTTCCCAGCTGAAATGGATTATGAAATTAGTTATGATGTTTCTAATTTCCTTAATGCATCTATAGATAAAGTGCTACATACATTGTTCGAAGCATTTTTATTGGTAGCCTTAGTTGTTTTTATATTTTTAGGAGATTGGAGGTCAACACTTATTCCAACTTTAGCCGTTCCGAT